>JBEKIA010000287.1:0-3515 GCA_050011995.1 Verrucomicrobiota bacterium | reverse complement strand
CAACAAGATGGCATTGGTCCAGTCATTATAGGTTGTGATCACCGCCGTGTTGGGCAAATCCGCTTTGGCGCGGAAGAACTGCGTTCCGGACGGCGTGGAAATGGCATTGGTCCAGCTTAGAATTTCCCCGGTCGCATAGACGGAGTTGAGCGATGTCCAATCGGACAGGTTGCTCGAAGATTGCATGGTGTAGTAATAACCCGGTCTTGCGGTCGTGGTGAGAACCAAATTGGTCCGGCTGTTGGATGGCGCGATCTGAACCGCCGGCGGCGGCGGCTGGCTCATCAAACTGCCGCCGGAAAAGACAGCCATTATCCCCAACCACATGGCCAACCAGCTCCCTGCCTTCAGACCCATTCCCCGGCATCCCCTTCTTGACAGGGAAAGAACCCGGCGCAACGCCGGTCTGAAACGATTGAACATGCCTGACCGTATCATGGCCCGGACACCCGCGTCAACACCTTTATAGGCCTTTGGCAGGGAGTCTCCACCGCCAAAGAAATTGCATTTGCAGGCTTGATTTATTGGGCCAGACAGTGGAAAAAGACGGCCCATGACACCAAATCCATTTCTGGGCGTGTTCCTGCATTGGCTGGGCGGGCTGGCTTCGGGCAGCTTTTATGTGCCTTACAAGGGAGTGAAAAAATGGTCGTGGGAAACGTACTGGCTGGTCGGCGGGATTTTCTCCTGGATTCTTTGCCCGTGGGCCTTTGCCTATTTCATGACCAACGATCTGATGGGCGTATTGCGGCAGCAGAGTTGGAGCACCCTGGGGTGGACGTATCTGTTCGGCTTGCTCTGGGGTTTCGGGGGGCTGACCTACGGCTTGACGATGCGCTATCTGGGATTGTCCCTGGGCACGGGGGTGGCGCTGGGATACTGCGCGGCGTTTGGCACGATGGTGCCGCCGATTTGCAAAGCGATCTTCCCGGATTTTTTTGTGTTCGCCAACAGCGCCAGCATTGTGGAAATCGTGAAATCCACTTCCGGACAAATAACCCTGGCGGGAGTGGTGGTCTGCATGGCGGGCATTGGCATCGCGGCGCTGGCGGGCTACACCAAGGAATCCGAGATGCCAGAAGAACAGAAGAAGAAAACCATCAAGGAATTTAGCTTCAAAAAGGGCATTCTCGTCGCCACTTTTTGCGGCATCATGAGCGCCTGCTTTGCCTACGCCTTGCAGGCGGGCAAATCCATCAATGCGGCGTCGCTCCAGGCGGGGACCAGCCCGATTTGGACCGGCCTGCCCGCGCTCCCCGTGTTGTTGCTGGGCGGCTTCACCACGAATTTCATCTGGTGCCTGTATCTGAACTGCAAGAACCGGACCGGCTATCAATACCTCGCCTCGGAAGTCCGCCCGGAACACGCCCATCACAGCGGCAGCGGCGGAGGCGAACACAGCGCGGCGGAGGCAGCCGCCGCCGGCGGCGGGACGCTGGACCTGAAGATTCCGGTGCTGGGCAATTACTTGTTCTCCGCGGCGGCGGGGACCTGCTGGTATTTCCAGTTTTTCTTCTACACGATGGGGGCGACGCAGATGGGCAAATTCGATTTCGCCTCGTGGACGCTGCACATGGCGAGCATCATTATTTTCGCCACGATGTGGGGCTGGATTTTCCACGAATGGAAAGGATCCAGCAAGAAGGCCCATCTCCTCATCGCCGGCGGCGTCGCCACTTTAGTCCTTTCCACCATCGTCATTGGCGCAGGGGTCGGTTGGACAAAGCTGTTGGACTTCGTGCATTCGCTTTGACAAAGGCATTGGGCCTGGACGCGGCGCTTCAGCAGACGCGGATGACTTCCATCCGCAGGAGCTTTCCGAGCTTGCCGATTTTGTCCGCGAGGCGGCCGGCGCCGACGGCGCAATGGTGGGCGGGACCGTGGCTGCTCCAATCGTTGACAAACTGGCGCGCGCCCATGCGGAACCGATAACGGCTGTTGGTGTTGCCAATCTCCAGGATGGGACCCGCCACCGATTCCGCCTCCGCCACGAGAAATTTCAATGTCCCACAGGCGGACTGCGCGACGGAAAGAAGCGTGACCGGCCCCTGCCTGACGGACATCTCCACGGAGAGTCCCCGGCCCGTTTTGCCGTGATAAACCTGGAGCGGGCGCAGCCTGGCCTTGCCCTCGGCGATGCCAAGGTGGCCCGGGCCGTCGTGGCCCATGAGCACCACGTCGTCCTGGAAGTCCAGGGCGTAGAATTCGGTGAAGGAACCGCCCGCCTGGAAGCTGTCCATGATCTTCATGGCCTGGACGTTCTTGATTTCGTATTCGCCGGCCACGGGGATGCCGCGGGCGGTGAGAAGGCTGTTGCCCGGAATGATCGAACGGATGGCGTCCTGGTTTTCCGCGTTGCCGGCGCCCGAGTAATAATAGGCGAGCGAGCCGAGATCGTGCCGCCGGACCAGGCGATCCAGCGCGACGGAGGTGCGCGCGGCGCGCTCCAGTTCACGCGGCGGGCAATCGGGTTGCACGGCGAAGACCCGGCGGAACCGGGCCACGCGCGCCTGGATTTGCGCGGGGGACACCTGGCGGCGCAGGGCGGCCAGTTCGTCCACTTCGATGTCCTCTATATGGCCGCCGAAGGTGGCGCAATGCTGGGTGAGATCGGAATAAACATCCAGCATGCCGCCGTAATAATGGCCCATCAAGCCCAGGCGATTATGGGACATGACGTGGGCGACGCGGGCGGCTTGGATCCATGCCTCCACCTCATTCCAGCAAGGCGGATCGTCGCGCAACAGGCCGGTGATCTGGTGGAAGGCAATGCCGCAGCGCTGGAACACGCTGGCGATTTCCGGCATCGGGCAGGCGCCGCAATGGGCCAGCCATTCGCCCGTCATGGCCGCGCGGTCCTTCATTTGGTTGAATGCCGGGTAGTCAATGGCCGGCGCCGGTTGCAGATTGAGCACAATCACCGGCACGCGGGCGCGTTGCACCACCGGCAGGACCGTCGAGGAGAGCGCATAAGTGGTGGCGTGGAGAAAGATCAGGTCCACATCCTCCCGGCGGAAGCGATGCCCGGCTTCCATCGCTTTGGGCGGAGAGTCAATGAGGCCCAGGTTGACAATTTCCACCCCGGGCCGGGCCAATTGGTTCGCCACGATCTGAACATAACCTGCCAGCCGCCTTTTCAATCCCTTGAACTGCCTCCAATAATTGTCCAGTCCAATGCCGAACAAGCCGACGCGCAAGGGACGGGGGGGCGGCGGAATTGCGGATTGTGGATTGCGGATTGCGGATTGAAGAGGAAGCGTTGGCGTGGATTGGCGATGGTTCATCCAGGCAGCCTTATACTCCAACTTCCTGTGGCAGCGCAAGAGAGCATGGCGCAGTCGGGCAGGATGGGGCGCAGGACAATATTCTTCGCCTTCCTGGTAGGGCAGAGCCGCCGCTCACTGGTGTCCAGCTATAAGTTGTTGAATACAAATGACTTCTGAATATCGAGTTGATCCCAAGACAAGAGATTTTCCTCCGTTTGTGTCGCAAATAGCTCTGCTGCAGGTACTTGC
>JBEKIA010000286.1:0-3557 GCA_050011995.1 Verrucomicrobiota bacterium | reverse complement strand
GCCTGGGGGCGTTGGCGCTGATCTGGTGCATCAAGTTGGTCAATCATTTCGTGCTCGGCACTTTGGTTGGATACATTCCTCCCCTTCCGGGCGGCGAAGGGAGGGTGAGCCAGTATTCATTTCACATGAGCCGTCCCTGGATGCTCCCTCTGGTCACGACGGCGGCCGGTTTGGTCGGTGGAATTCTTACCTGGAGGTTCGCTCCCCAGACGGCGGGAATTGGCACGAACGCGGCCATCCGGGCATTCCACAACAGCGAGAAACTCAACTTCAAGACGTCGATCTTCAAGCTGGTCACTTCGGCCATCACCATCGGCGGAGGCCTCACCTCTGGACGGGAAGGGCCGATCGCCCAGATTGGCGCCTCGACCGGAGCCAGCATTGCCAACCTCCTGAAACTAACCGCGCGAGAACGCAACCTCGCCCTGGCCGCAGGTTTGGGGGCCGGCATCGCCGCGATCTTCAAGGCGCCGCTGGCCGGGGCCATCATCGCCGCGGAGATTTTCTACAAGGAGGATTTCGAAGTCGAGGCCTTGGTGCCGGCTTTGATCGCTGCCGTGGTCGGCTACACCATTGTCGGCGCCGCCAAAGGATTCCAGCCCGTGTTCACCCCCCCGCCGCAGGCGACGCAGTTCGACCACCCGTGGACTTTGATTCTGTTTGCATTGTTAGGAGTCGGCTGCGCCTTGCTGGCGCGGTTCCTGTTCGTGGTCTATTTTCGCGTCGAAAAGTTTTTCAAGCGTTTCCCACTGTGGGTGGCCACAACCATTGGCGGTTTTTGCACCGGCATCATCGGTCTCCTGATTCCTTCAGTGGTTGGAACCGGCTATGGGTGGGCGCAATTTGCCATATCCCAAGACGTGCAGTTGTTGCCGCCGCTCATGTTGTTGCTGGCGGCGGTTGCTGAAATCGTGGGCGCGTCCTTGACGTTAGGGTCAGGCAATTCGGGAGGCATCTTCGGTCCGTGCGTGGTCACCGGCGGCATGTTTGGCGGGGCCTTCGGTTATGGGGCGGCCTATCTGTTTCCTGCCGCAGTGCCGCATCCCGGCACTTACGCGATCGTCGGCATGATCGCTTTCTTTGCCGCCGCCGCCAAAGCGCCCATTTCCACGATCATCATGATTTCCGAGATGACCGGCGGTTATGGGCTGTTAGGGCCGGCCATGTTCGCCGTGGTCACGGCGTTCATTCTCTCTGGGAAACGAACGGTCTTTCCCGCCCAGGTCAACAGCCGTCTCGATTCCCCTTTCCATGCGGACGAGTTTGAGCCGATTGTACTTCATCGGGTCAAGACCGCCGATGTCATGATTTACCTGCCTGTGTATGTGAACGCGAACGCCTCCGTGAGCGAAGCCATGAGTTTGATGGGAGATTATGGCTTGGCCAGCTTGCCGGTGGTGGAGCAGCACAAGTTGGCCGGACGGGTGACGCTCCTGGCCATCCATCGGGTCGCCGAAGCGGAGCGCCGAACCGTGCAGGTCAAAGACGTGATGTCGCGCGATTGGCCCACGGCTTATCCGGACGAAGACCTCTTCACCATCCTCAAGCGATTTGCCGCCAAGGACGCCGGCAATCTGCCAGTAGTGACGCGTGATAAACCGGATCGTCCCATCGGACTGATTACCCGCTCCGGACTCTGGGCTGCTTTGGAAACGGCCAAGGAAGAACGCGCCGGACGGCTCGCCAGGACAACAACGGAAGCGCAGTCCATCAATCCAACGCCGTCCGCTTAATGATTTAAATGAACTCGACCCGCAAAACCGGTCCCGCCTCCATTCTGAGAGTTTTCCAATCGAAAGACCAGACCAGGGCGTTTTACAACAAAATCAGCCGCGTCTATGATTTGCTGTCCGAGCGCAGCGAAGCCCCCATGCGCAGGGCGGGATTGGAGTTGTTGCGCGCGCGCGCCGGAGAAAACGTTTTGGAAATTGGTTTCGGCACTGGACACAGTCTCGTGGCGCTCGCGAAAGCCGTCGGGCCAAAAGGCACGGTGTTCGGCCTCGATTTGTCGGACAGAATGCTTCAGCGGGCTAAAGTGAACCTCGCCAAGTTCAACCTCCTCCGACGCGCCCGCCTGCGTTGCGCTGACGCGACGCAGCTCCCTTACGAGGCCGACAGCATGGACGCGGTGTTCATGAGCTTTACGCTGGAATTGTTCGATACGCCGGAAATTCCAAAGGTGTTGCGCGAGTGCAAGCGTGTCCTGCAACCGGGCGGGCGCATCGTGGTGGTGGGCATGTCCAAAGACGCCAAACATGACCCGCTGGTCGGTGTTTTTGAATGGACGCATGAACACTTCCCAAACTTTCTTGACTGCCGCCCCATCTATGTGCGGAAGGCGCTGGAAAAGGCGGGGTTCAAAATTGAAAGCGCGCTGATGAAGCACATGTGGATTCCGGTGGAAATCGTCCGTGGCGCCAAAGTTCCGTAACGGGACGGATCGGGGTCGCCGCGGCCGCCGCATTCGCGCCTTCCGGTCATTTATTTCTAAAACCACCGAGTGCCTCACCTCCTGCGGTAGTGCTCGTCTTGGAACTTCCTGCAATGGAATCGATGTAAGTAATCCGGCTTAACCTCATTGAACACCCCCACTCATGGACCAGCCTTCGCTGGCAGCCCATCGAACTAAAACAATATTTACGAAGTCCCTGAAACTGGTTTTCTCAAGATGCTAATATTATTTGCAGGTGCCGGAAGATGACGACATCCACTTTCTGATCGTCGAGCCGCCCGGCACCGGCAAATTCAACGTGCCCCGGTGGTTGTTCTTCACGGCGAGGGCCAGTGCCTTGCCGGCGCGTTCCACGATCATCCTCTCGCATTGGATATTGGAAAAGTGGAGCAACAATATCGGCTGGGTTGCGCGCATGACATCCACAACGCGCCGGCCAAGCCGATCCGAGAACGCTACGAATTCACCCCGGAAACAACTTGAAAACTCTCAGGATCTCCCTCGCTTTCGCACCTCCGATTCCCGGAGGCTCATTTATCCAAAGACTCACCCGCGCCGGCGCGATTGCGCAGCTCCCGTGTGGAAGAACGTGAACAGGAACGTGAACAGGCTTGCTTTCTGCTCGAAGTGATTCAAAAATCGAATACATGAAGTCGTTACCGGCGCGCAAACGCAAGCGGGCCGAACCATCGCGCCACCAGAGCGAATTGTGGCGGCAACTGGCCGAGGCGCTCCCGCACTTGGTATGGGCCGCCAAGCCGGATGGGGCGTGCGACTACTTCAGCACGCAGTGGAGGGATTACACCGGCGTTCCAGAGAACGACTTGCTCGGCTGGCGCTGGCTGGACGTGCTGCACCCGGATGACCGGGAGCCTACCCGGCGGCTCTGGACGGATTCGGTGGCGGGGCGCGGCCCCTATGATGTGGAATACCGTGTCCGGCGATCGGACGGAGTTTATGGCTGGTTCAAGACGCGCGGGTTGCCGATCCATGACCGCGCCGGCAGAACCGTCAAATGGTTCGGGACCTGCACCGACATCACCGACCGGAAGCAAGCCGAGGACGCGCTGCGTCAGAGCGAGCAGGAGCTTCGCCAGGCTCGAAG
>JBEKIA010000285.1:0-3595 GCA_050011995.1 Verrucomicrobiota bacterium | reverse complement strand
AATTCGGCCCGGGACATCATCGAAAGCTTCATGATCGCCGCCAACGTGGCCATGGCCCGGTTTCTGCGCGCGCGCAATCTGCCCTGTCTGAGGCGCGTGGTGCGGACGCCCAAACGCTGGGACCGCATCCGGCAAATTGCCGGGCAACTGGGCTTTGCGTTGCCGGAGGAGCCGGATCCCAAGGCGCTGGGCGGGTTTCTGGAGCAAAGACGGCAGGCCGACGCGGCTCATTTTCCCGAATTGTCGCTGGCGGTTTTAAAGTCGCTGGGGCCGGGCGTGTACGTCGTGGAGCGGCCGGGAACGGAGCACGAGGGGCATTTCGGTTTGGCGCTCAATGATTACACCCATTCGACGGCGCCCAACCGCCGCTACGCGGACTTGGCGGTGCAGCGGCTGTTGAAGGCCAGCCTGGGCGGAGGCCCGGTTCCTTTTTCGGAGGCCGCTCTGTCCGCCCTGGCCGATCATTGCACCGACCGCGAATCCGCCGCGCGCAAGGTGGAACGGTTCATGAAAAAAGTCGCGGCGGCCGCCCTGCTCTCTTCGCAAATCGGCCGCGCCTTCGACGCGATTGTGACGGGCGCCGCCGACAAGGGAACCTACGCGCGGCTGTTGAGCGTGCCGGCGGAAGGCCGGATAGTCCGCGGCGAGCGCGGCCTGGATCTGGGCGAGCGCATCCGCGTGCGCCTGCTTGGGGTGAACGCGGAGCGCGGGTTCATAGATTTCGAGCATGTCGCGGGGTAAAGGAAGGGCGGCGGGCGCATTTGACTTTTTTGGGGTGGTGGTCTCTTAATCTTAATCTTAATCTCCTCTGATGTTTAGCGGAGGAGATTAAGATTAAGAGCAGGATTAAGATTAAGATCAAGAGCGGAACCCCCGGAAGAAATGCACCCAAGGCCGGCCTTACGGCTGCGTGTCGGCCTGCTCCAGGACGGAGAGGATCAGGCTGAAAGCGTCCGCGAAATCCACGTCGCTGCCCAGGTCCACCACAAAGCGGCCGCCGGTGTTGGGCCGGGCGGCGGCGTGGCCGTCGGAAAAAAGAATGTTCGCGTAGCTTTGCTGGTGATGGGTGCTGGGCAGAACGTTGTAGGGCGCCAACGCCGACGAACAAAGAAACTCGGTGTCCATCGCCAGGGCGCAAATGGGCAGGCCGTTGCGGTTGAGGCCCAGGTTGTCCAGCTTGATGTGGGTGGGGACGAAGGGGCTGGCGGCGTTGTCGAAAAGCGCGGTGTTGCCGGCATGGCGATAATAGTAACTGCATTGGGCCTGGCAAATGCCGACTTGCGCCAATTGGGCGTCGGTGTCCACGAACTGATCGCTGCCGGGACAAAACAGAACTTTCGGCTGGCTGGCCACGTAGGCCTGCAAGAGCAATCCCAAAGCCACCGGAGCGCCGCCATTCAGCGAAATCAGGCTGGTAGGCGCGCCGGTGGAGGGATAAAGATCGAACGGGCTGGTGAAGGGCGGAGCTTGGGGGCCATAAGGGATGTCCCCCGAATTGTCGTCGGCGTAAGCGCGGATGGCGATGCCCAGTTGCTTGAGATTGGACACACAGGCGATTCCCTTGCTCTTGCCTTTGGCGGAAGCCAGGGCCGGCAACAACAGCGCCGCCAGGATCGCTATGGTGACAATCACCACTAACAACTCGACCAGAGTGAAGGCTCGAGGGGGCGATAATTTGGCCGGAGTTGTCATGGGCCGTTCCTTCGTTACGGCAATTGCTGCGCCGAGTAGAACCGGCGCCCCGCGCCCGACGTTGCATTCACAAAGGGCAGGCTCCCTGTGACGTTGGTGAGCGTGGCCAGGCTGGTCCAATTGCTCGCCGGCAGGGTCAGATTGGTCGCGGCCAGAATCTGGAAGACGGCGTTCGGCTCGCTTTGCACGGTGAATTGCAATGAGCCGCCGGTTATGGAGGGGTTGGCCAGATTCAGGGCGGTCGTTTCGACCAGGCGCACCTTGTCCGCGTCCCAGTAGCCTCCCCACTGGCCGGGGTCGTTGAAATCAGGGGTTGCGAGCAATTGGATGCCCATGGTCCGTCCAGCCCAGGCATCGGCCGCAATGACTCCGGGAACTTGCACCTGAAAATCCACCAAGTGCGTGTTGGTGGGGAAGTTCTCCACCGTGTTCGTCACGGTGGTTGCCGCGACCGTGACCATATTGCTGGAGGCATCGCGGTAGTAGAGGCTGAGTTGAAGCGTGGAACCCTCCGCCATGTCCCCTCCGCCCCCAACCAGGCCGACGGTCAGCGTGTAGGCTTTGCCGGCGTTGAAGGTGGCGGCAAGGTCCTGGAAAATCGCCACCTGGGGAAGGGCGAACAGAAACGCCGCCTGGACGCCGTCGCAATTGTCAATGAACTCACCGGGGAAAGGGACGTTGTAAAACGTGCCCGCCAAATCCGCCCACGGCGAGCCGCCATAGTCGGCTGGAACATACCAACTCGGCTGGGGCGATTCCTCCCAGAAATCCAGGACCGGCGCGGCGTAGGGAGAGTTGGTCCCAATATCCGGCAATTCAAAGGAGTAATTGGGAACATAAATTTCCTCCACCAAACGCACGTTGTCCGCATCCCAATACCCTCCCCACTGGCCGGGGTTGTTGAAAGCAGGGGTTGCGAGCAATTGGATGCCGATTTTCTGTCCAGCCCAGGCATTGGTCGCGTTGACTCCGGGGACTTGCACCTCAAAATCCACCAAGTGCGTGTTCGTGGGGAAGTTCTCCGCCGTGTTCGTCACCGTGGTGGCCGCGACCGTGATCATATTATTGGAGGCATCGCGGTAGTAGAGGCTGAGTTGAAGCGTGGAACCTTCCGCCATGTCCCCTCCGCCCCCAACCAGGCCGACGGTCAGCGTGTAGGCTTTGCCGGCGTTGAAAGTGGCGGCAAGGTCCTGGAAAATCGCCACCTGGGGAAGGGCGAACAGAAACGCCGCCTGGACGCCGTCGCAATTGTCAATGAACTCGCCGGGGAAAGGGACGTTGTAAAACGTGCCCGCCAAATCCGCCCACGGCGAGCCGCCATAGTCGGCTGGAACATACCAGCTCGGCTGGGGCGATTCCTCCCAGAAATCCAGGACCGGCGCGGCGTAGGGAGAGTTGGTCCCGATGTCCGGCGATTCAAAGGAGTAATTGGGAACATAAAGGTTCCCGGCCCGCAGCGCCCCGGGGCCGGCCAGCAGGAGCGTCAAACCCAGCGCGGCAGCCAGCCAATGTCTGCTCATGCCCTGGCGCACCTTGCCTTCCCGGTTGGCGGGGGCGATGGTTTCATGTTTGCGCGTCTTCATGTCGCGGAATGTCTCGCTTCCTTTTCTTCTCATTTCGTCCTACGTCGCCAGAAACTACGCGGATTTTGCGGTCACGACAAGCAGGAATGGTTGCAAATTGAAACATTGTCTGGCTGGCCGGCCCGACATCGCTTATCCTGCCACGCGAACATGAGCTTTTACGACAAATTGAAATTTAATGCGGACGGCTTGATCCCAGCCATCATCCAGGACCAGGCCGGCGGACGGGTCTTGATGATGGCCTGGATGAACCGCGCCTCCCTGGAATCCACCATCGCCACCGGCAAAACCCACTTCTGGAGCCGGTCCCGCCAGAAATT
>JBEKIA010000284.1:0-3645 GCA_050011995.1 Verrucomicrobiota bacterium | reverse complement strand
CGCCGGAGGAGGAAAAATTGGGGGGCACAAAAACCATATAGACCGGGCTGCGGTGCAACATGGCCAGTTGGCGGGCCAGGGCGCAGTCGGACAGCAATTGCTGGAGGGCGGCGGTCATGGAATTGGCCCGCGTCATGCCGGGCAAATGCGGCAGGGCCAGGGCGGCCAAAAAGCCGATGATGGTGATGACGACGAGCATTTCCAATACCGTGAAAGCGCGCCTGAAACTGTGAATTTTCAATTGTGAATTGTGAAATAGAACACCGCAGGGGCGGACGTAATTCATCAGTCTTGGACGGTCGGGCGGGCAGTCCTCCGCCCGCCGCACGAAGGCGGTGCGACGTCGGTTCCTCTGCCAATGGCCGACGGCGGGCAGCGGAGTGCCCGCCCGACCTTTGCCGTCCCACCCGGGACTGACGCATTGGGAATGCACCACGGCCGCGATCCAGGAATGGTCGCGCCAGAGGACGGGCAAGCGTCTTGGGCCTGGCTGGGAATGGAGGGGCGCGTTGGTCATGGGAGATTCCAGTTGCCGTTGGTGACGATGATGGGCGCGCCCGTTGTGTCCGATCCGGCGGAGTATTCGGCCCAGAGATCAAAGCCGGAGGAATTGTGGCGGTTGGGATTGGAGCAGTCGTAATGCCAAAAATTGTTGAGAGCGCCGGTGAGAGGGAGCGGCACGATCAATTGTTTCAAGCCCAAGCTGTTCGTCATATAGTCTTTGGGGCTGGGAAGCGGCTGGAAAAGAACGTGGATTTCGTCCGGCAGTGAATTGGCAATGCCGCCGCGCCCGCAGAAATTGCTGAAAACAGAGCCGGGAATGGGGGGCGATCCATCGTAAGGCAGAAAACTGGTGTTATTGGTCATGGGCGCGCCGGTCAGTTCGTAAATCAGAGAATTCATGCTCGTGGATTGCTCGTATTGCGGGGTTCCGGGGGCATAATTGACGTTGGCGGCGTTGTCGGGCGGAAAGAAGCCCAATATGGATTTGTAGCTGGAAATGAAGAGGACATACCTGTTTTTCTCCGCGGTGACGACGGCGTCATGTTTCTTGCGGGCGGCCAGACCGCTCAGGCCCGCCACCATCGCGGCAATGATGCCGATGACGGTGATGACCACCAGCAATTCGACGAGGGTGAACCCTCCGGCAAAGGTAGGGCGGGCAGTCCTCTGCCCGCCGCACGACGGTGGTGTGACGTTGGCTCCTGCCCTGATGCCCGACGGCGGGCAGGGGACTGCCCGCCCCACCTTCCAGGATTGAATCGTCGTTGTTTTCATGGCATTCCGCTTTCGGAGCGGGCATCCGGCCTTTGCTCCCGCATTTCCTGTTCCATCCTTTCGCTGAGCCACTGTTTGATCATGCTTTGATAGTTGAGATAGCGGGAGCGGGCGACGCGCTTGATGCGGGTCAACATGCGGGGGTCCATGCGCAAGGTGATGGTGACCGAATCGGCCATCTCGCCGGGGTCCATCACGGAGCGTTCCATGAGCCTGACCTCGATGCGGTTGTGGGCCCAAAAGGCGGCTTCGGCTTCCTCGCGGTCGAAGAGGGGGACATCTTCCCAGTTGGCGATGGCATTCATGGTTTATTGGGTCAGGGCGCGGGAAAGTCTGCGCTGGTAGAGAAATTCTTCCTCCGGCTCGAAGAGGCGGGCGAAGATCACGCGGGCCAGCTTTCCATTGGTGCGATAGACGGTGAAAATCCCCTGGCCGCTGGCGGCGACGCCCAAATTGAAAAATCGCGCCTGAACCTCGAATCTGGGGGAATCGGGGAGCAGGCGGACGGCAAAGGGATCTTCAAAAGACTCTTCGATGAGTCCCAAGGACAACGAGGGATCCAAATTGAACGGCGGATTGTTCCAATCAAACTCCATAAATGTAAATCAAATGGCCATGCAATGTAACTACAATGTATTTACAATGTCCCTGGAAGAAAGTCAAGAGTTCCATGTCGAAAAAGTGAGAAAAAGCGCGTATCGCGGCTAATTCGCCGGCGCCTCCGTGACGCCTTTATTTGTCGGGTTTTCCTCACCGGTGCCGACGGTGTTCATCAAATCAATGAGAGGCAGGAACATGGCGATGACGATGCTGCCGACGACGACGGCGAGGAAAACGATCATGATGGGTTCCAGGAGGGAGGTCATGGAGGCGACGGCGTTGTCCACCTCTTCGTCGTAGTTGTCGGCGATTTTCATCAACATTTCGGGCAGGGCGCCGGTTTGCTCGCCGACATCCACCATGCTGATGACCATAGGGGGAAAAACATGGGAGGCTTCCAGCGGGGCGGTGATGGTTTCGCCTTCCTTGACGCTTTCATGCACGTCGGAAACGGCCTTGGAGATGATGACATTGCCGGAAGTTTCCTTGACGATGGTCAGAGCTTGGAGAATGGGCACGCCACTGCTGACCAGGGTGCCCAGGGTGCGGGTGAAGCGGGAGATGGCGACTTTGCTGACGACCGGTCCGAAGATCGGCATTTTCAGCTTGACGAGGTCGAAAATGCGGCGGCCGGGTTTGGTGTGGATGGCGAGTTGGAATACGATGAAAACGCCCAGAAGGATGAGCGAGGTCCAGCCAATGTGCAGCCGGACGGCATCGCTGATACTCATAACAAGCTGGGTGAATGCCGGCAGATCCCTTCCTTGGGCCAGTCCGCCGGAGAAGACCTCCTTGAATTTGGGGATGACCACCACCAGGAGAACGCCCATGATGACCGTGGCAACGGTCAGAACGGCGCAGGGATAAAACATGGCGGCGATGACCTTGCCTTTGATCTTCTGGGCCTTTTCCATGAATTCGGAAAGGCGGCGGAGAACGACTTCGAGGACGCCGCCGATTTCACCGGCTTTGACCATGTTGACGAAGAGGCGGTTGAAAACCTTGGGATGCTGGGCCAGGGCCTCGGAGAAGGTGCTGCCGCCTTCGATGGCGACGCCCAATTCGCCCAGGATACCTCTGAGGTTGGCGCTTTTCTCCTGCTTCTCCAGCACGCGCAGTCCGCGCAAAAGGGGCAGGCCGGCTTGCACCAGGGTGGCTAACTGCCGCGTGAAGGTGGTCAGCACCTTGGACTTGACGCGTCCGCTCAGGCCGGGAATGTTGATTTGGAGATTGAGAGCGCCGCCGGCTTTTTTGCCGCCCTTTTTGGCCGGCTTTTTGGTAATGGCGTCAGCCGCCTTGCCGCCGCCCTTGTCCTCGACAACATTGGTGGGGAACAAGCCCATGTCGCGGATGCGGCCGATGGCCTCATTCTGGCTGCCGACCTCCAGGGTGCCTCTGGACTTCTTGCCCCGCGCGTCCATGGCATCATAATTATACTTTGGCATAAGATCAGGTGTATTTGACGACTTCTTCAATAGTTGTATCCCCGTCGAAAATGTCGCGCAAGCCATCTTCGCGCAGCGTCACCATGCCCTGTTCGACGGCTTTCTGGCGGATGACGACGGTAGGAGCCCGCTCGTTGATGAGCAAGCGGATGGGTTCGGTCACGGCGAGCAATTCAAAGATGCCGCGGCGGCCCCTGTAGCCGGTGTCATTGCAGGCAGGGCAGCCGCGGCCGTAGTAAAACATCTTGTCGCCCATGTCATGAGGGGAGAGGTTGAGGAGGGAAAGCTGGGTTTCCGTCGGCTCGAAAGGCGTGCGGCATTT
>JBEKIA010000283.1:0-3646 GCA_050011995.1 Verrucomicrobiota bacterium | reverse complement strand
GCCGTTACGACCCGGTCGTTCCGGCGGCTGTCAATTTTCAGTCTTTTATGCTTCGTTCTGGTGGTTCCCTGGCTGGTGAAGAACTGTCTGTTGACGGGGAATCCCGTCTATCCCCTGTTTCCGGGCGTGTTTCCCAGTTCCCATTGGAGTGCGGCGCAGGCATCCCTGTTTGCGGAAAAGCATTACGCAACATTTAACCGGGCAGATTGGATCCAGTTCGTGGAGCGGGTGTGGCATTATTCCTTTCCGGCATCTGCCGCGGGCGGTTACTCCGGCGGCGATCCGTTTGCATCGCCGTTGCTGTTGATGACCGCGCCCCTGATTTTGCTGTTGCGCAACGCCACCTTGCCGGCGCGGCGCGCCGGATGGCTGTTTGCGGCGGGTTACGCCGGATGGTTCCTGCTGACGTTCCGGCCGTGGCGGTTCCTGTTTCCGGTTTTCCCACTGGCAGCCCTGGTCGGGGCGTATGCCCTGCATCGGCTGGAACCGCTGGAACCGGCCCGGAACCTCCTGCGGGTGGCCGTGGCCACGGTGATGCTGGCCGGCCTCGCGATGGAGGGATCGTTTGTCTTGATGGACGCGGAAAACAACACGCGGGTTCCGCCGGAGATGAGCGCGCTCCGGCTTGCGTTCGGGCAGATTTCCCGCGATGAGTTTGCCGGGCGGCTGGACCAGGGAAAATTCGAGCCGATCCTGTGGATGAATCAACATCTGCCGCCAACCGCCCGGGTGCTCTATATCGGCGAGGCGCGGGTGTATTACGCGCAAAACCCGGTGGTGTGGAGCACGGCGTTTGATCAGTCGCCACTGGAGATCATGCTGCGGCAGGCGCGGGACGCCAAAGACCTGTTCGCCTTGATGCGCAACGCTCACATCACCCACGTCTATGTGAATTTCGTTGAGCTGACCCGCCTGCAAAAGAACTATGATTATCTGGTCAACGTTGATTTCACGCTATTGGACGGTTTGCTCAAAAATTATGCGCGGCTCATCCACCTCCAGAAATTCGGCGCGGTGTATGAACTGGAAAACCCGGCCTGAAGATTGGCCGCGGACCCGCGGTAAAATTAATCCCGCCTTCAATCCCTTGAACGGTCTCACGCAAAGCTGCCAAGGTGCAAAGTTGTCAACCACGGATGGAAATGCGTGTCGGAGTTTAGGTTTCCCAAAGCAGCGCAGGCGGCTCGCAGTCTGTCGGACTTATCTGGAGCGCGGCTGTCTGGCACGGTGACAAGACATCGTGGACAGTGCGAGGCCAAGCAAATGCTTGACGTTTCCATTGCCAAAGACAATCTGCACCACAACTGAGGAGTAACAATGAATGATGAACCTTGGAGACCGAGAAAGGTGGTGATTGTTGGCGCGGGCGCCGTGGGTTCCACTTTTGCCTATGCGCTGGCCCAAAGCGGCCTGGCCGATGAGATTGCCCTGCGCGATGCCAACCACGAACTGGCCATCGGGCAGGTTCTCGATCTGGCTCATGGCCAGGCGTTTTTCCCTTCGGTCCAGATTCGTGAAGCCCGGCCGGCGGATTATGCGGACGCCCGCCTGATTGTGATTACGGCCGGGTCCAAACAGCGGCCCGGCGAATCGCGCCTGGAGCTGCTCCAACGCAATGTCAAAATCATCCACGATATCATTGATGAAATCGTGCTCCAGAAGTCGCCGGCGGTGGTTCTGATCATCAGCAATCCGGTGGACATCCTGACGTATGTCGCCCACAAACGGTCCGGCTGGCCGCGCGGACGCGTCATCGGGTCCGGCACCGTGCTGGACAGCGCGCGCTTCCGTCACCTGTTGAGCCAGCACTGCGGCGTGGATGTGCATAATGTGCATGCCTACATTCTGGGTGAACACGGAGACAGTGAATTTGCCGCGTGGTCCATGACGAACATGGCCGGCATGCCTGTCGAACAGTTTTGCCGCCTGTGCCTGAAATGCGACGACTGGCAGGCGGCCCGCCGCAAGATCGCGGAGGCAGTGAAGCATTCCGCCTATCACATCATTGATTACAAGGGGGCCACGTGGTTCGCCGTCGGCCTGGCCTTGACGCGAATTGCCGCGGCCATCCTGCGCAATCAACGCGGGGTGCTCACCGTTTCATCCGTGCTGGAAGGGGAATACGGCCTGAGCGGTGTGAGTTTGGGGATTCCCTGCATCCTCTCCCGCAAGGGCGTTGAAAAAGTTTTGGAGGTGACTTTGCCACCCGACGAGCAGGACGCCCTGGTGAAGTCCGCCGCCGTTTTGCAGGCCGCCATCGAGAAACTGGATCTGACCGTCCCGTGATAAACAGGACGTCAATTATGCAGGAATCAATGGTCGCAATGGAACGCAACACGGCGTAGCCGCAACCAAACACTCCTTCTTTTTCACGCCACACGGAGGGTCAAGGATGCGTGTTTATGGCGTGAAAAATAGGTGACGAAACTTTGCTTCACCTGAAGCAAAGTTTTGCATGTCCCTTGGCAAGCCAAATTCATGGAGAAGGCAGAAAAACCATCGTGGTGCGCGAGGGTTCTGATAGATAGCAGTGCAGAGATTGCAAAAAGTCCGATGCCGCTGGTTATTTTGCCGGCGCCGGTTCCGGCACGACTGCGCCGCTCTTCATCTGCGGTTTTATCAACAGTGTGAGCGCCGCGCCCGCGATGAGCAGGATGCCGGCGGTGATGAAGGAGGATTGGTAATTGCCTTTGCCCGCCGAATCCTTGCTCGCCACATAAAGCATCTGCGACAGGCGGCTCAGGGCAAACCCGCCCACACCCCACGCGGTGAAGAGGATGCCGTAGTTCACGCCGAAGCTCTTCAAACCCCACAGGTCCTTGGCAAACGACGGGAACAGCGACAGGTTCGCGCCGTAGTTGAAGCCAATCAGCGTTGCCACCAGCACAATCACGAACTTTGCGCCCTCGGTGGAAGCGGTTACGGGAATGGCGATGAACATCAGCGCGGCCTGAATCAACAACACCAGCATCAGCGTCCAGCGCCGCCCGATTTTGTCGGACAACAACCCGGCGCAGATGCGGCCGGCGGCATTGCCGATGGCCATCACCGCCACGGCGATGAACGCGGCTTCGCCCATGGTTTTTTTGGCCATGCCGCTGACGCTGCTGATGACCATCAAGCCCGCGCCAGCGCCGATGAAGTAGATAGCCCACAGCAGCCAGAACGTCGGCGAGCGCAACATTTCGCCGGGGGTGCTGCTGGCGGGGGCGGGTTTCGCGGCTGCACCAGCCGCCGCGCCCTTCACCGCGGCGACGTAACCCGCCGGTGGATTCACCAACAGTTGCGCGAGGCCGCAGACGATCAAGACGAACGCGATGCCGAGAATCAGCATCGAGAGTTTGATCTGGTAGTGGCCGAGCAGGTATTGCGACGTCGGCGCGAGGTAAACCGGCGCGAGGCCGAAGCCCGCGACGACGAGGCCGGCGATCAATCCGGTCTTTGACGGTGGAAACCACTTCAACGCGGGCGGCGTGGCGGACGAGTAGCCGCAGCCGATGCCGAGGCCGGCCAGCACGCCGAAGCCGAGCAACCAGACGCCGTAGCTGTTCGTGGTTGAGCAGAGCAGAAACCCCGCGCCCACGAGCAGTCCGCCAATGGACGCGGTGAGGCGCGGCCCGAATTTGTCCTGACAACGCCCGGCCAG
>JBEKIA010000282.1:0-3651 GCA_050011995.1 Verrucomicrobiota bacterium | reverse complement strand
ACCTGTTGTTCCGACGCGGTCCTGGATAGGCTAAGGCTAAACACACTACCCGGGTTATACCGGCTATGACGTGTCCCAATGGTCATTGGGGCCGTCGTAATCGGCCAACTCGTGGTTGATATATTTAAGCAAGTTTTCATTGAACTTGTGCGGACATTAACATGGCGTGCTGATTTCGTCAACTACTATTTTGAAAATATTTTGAAATTTTTTTACTTCACTCAAATTCAAATATTCGGATTAGTTGATATGAGATTCTGCGGCAGCGTCAATCGGGAATCAAATGCCACCCATGATTGCGATCACCACGCTCTCCGGTATTGAACCGGCCCGGAAACCTCATCCTTGCGGCCCAAAGCGCGCGCGGCCCGGCGCGGCCAGTACGGCTCACGCAAGAATTCCCGGGCCAACAACACCATATCCGCGCGCCACTATAGAACACCACCCGCACCAACCCCGCCCTGAGCCGCAGCCAGCCCGGTTCCAAGGCGCCACCCACCGGGTGGAGTTCGGAGGGTTGGATCCACCGCGCGTCCACCGCGCGGGCCATAAAGCGGCTTCTTGTCCACCGAGCGGATGCGGGTGAAGCCTTTCTTCCTGAAGCAGAGCGCGAGGTTGCCGGCGCTGAACCCGCCCGCGCCGGCGATGACGATCCAATCGTCCTTGTTTAGCGGGGCGTCCATTTCCACGATTCGTTTCTTCTGTTGCATGAACTTATTCACGCGGGAGGGGCGCAGCCTCCATCCTCGCTTTTTCATTTCGCCTCTTGCATCCTTGATCTGCTGTGAAAACATTGCACCTCTACCTCACCCGCCAGGTTCTGGCGACCTTGATGATGACGGTCTTTGTTTTTACGCTGGTGCTGCTGCTGGGCAATGTCATCCGGGAAATCCTCACTTTGTTGATCCGGGGCCAGGCCACCCTCGGCCTGGCCTGTCATGGCATCCTTTTGCTCATTCCTTACGTGCTCGCCTTCTCCCTGCCCATGGGGATGCTCACGGCCACCCTGCTGGTGTTCGGCCGCTTCAGCGCCGACCAGGAATTGACGGCGGCCCGCGCCAGCGGCATCAGCCTGGTCAGCCTTGCCGCCCCGGTCCTTTTGACGGGCGCGGCGGTCAGCGGCTTTTGCGCATGGCTGAATCTGGACCTGGCTCCCGCCAGCCGCGCCGCCTATACGCAACTCATCGCCAGTGCCGCGCGCCGCAGCCCTGGCGCTCTCCTCCTCAGCGGCCAATGCGTTCCCTTCGGCAAATACCAGGTTTTCGTCGGCCATGTCCACAGTGACGGAACCAATCTGGACAACGTCAAGGTGTTCCAGTCTGACGCGGCCGGCGCGCTGGTCCGCTGTGCCACGGCGAGCAACGGCACAATCATAGTGGACAACATTGCCCGGCAAATCACCCTGGTTATGCCGGGGATGATCAGCCTGGAGCACCACACCAACGGCTGGTTTCCCTCCGTCAGTGGCGATGTCCCGCTGGCCCCGGTCCCTTTCCCCAAGGACGACGAGGCCCGGCCCACCGCCCTCGGCGATATGACCTTCCGGCAGCTTCGGGCCGAACTGGCGCGGCAGGAACGCGGCCTGGCCGGCGTCCCGCCGCGCGGCGCCTCCAAGGAGGAACTGCTGGAAGCCCGGAAACAGACGCTCGCGGCGGTGTCGGAAACGATCATGCCGGTGCTGGTCTGTCTGAACCAGCAGGTGGCGTTTTCCTTTGCCTGCTTTGGGTTCACCCTGATTGGAATTCCGCTGGGAATTCGCGCGCACCGCCGCGAGACCAGCGTGGGGGTGGCCACGGCGCTGGCGCTGGTGCTGGTCTATTACAGCTTCATGGTGTTGGGCCAGGCCTGGGCGGCTCATCCCGAACGCTATCCGTGCCTGATTATCTGGCTGCCCAATTTTATTTTTGAGGCTGCGGGCGTTGTTCTCCTGTGGCGGACCAATCAGCGGGTTGGGTAAGGCCGCCGGCTTCTGCGGCGATTTTACAAATCCATGACAATTGGGCTGTGGCATCGCGCCAAGCTGGTGTATTGTCATTGCCAACATCCATGGACAGATACAACAGCGGCCGGCGCCCCTCCTTTTTCTGGCAGGGCTTGATGATCCTTTTGCCGGTGCTGGTGCTGGCGGTGGTGGGTTTGTTTTCCTTGCGCCAGGACGAACAGGCGGCCGAACAAGCCGCCCGCAAAAGGGCGGCGGAAAACGCGCAAGCTCTCGCCCGCGCCATGAGCGTGACTGTGGGCGATGAGTTCAGGAATTACTGCTTCCTACAATTGGATTGGGTGAACGAGCTGAGAACGACGCCGACGATCGCGTTAGGGTTTATGAAGCAAGCCGTGACAAGGACGAATTTTCCGGACGAAAAGCTCAAGGCCAGGATCGTTCAATGGGAGAAGGCATATCCCGGACTGCATTTGGATTCCCTGGCTGCGCCCAATGCCAGTTTCTCCGATCAAGGCAACCAGCTTTGGCCAGTGGATTTGCCACCGCCCGTCTCGCCAAATTGGTTTCTCGAACTCTCCCCCATTCAACGACAAGCCTGGGAGAGGCTTCGCCAGAGTCAGTCAACGGATGGTGCTTCGGCCGCTGCCGCCAGCGCGTGGCAGGACTTCCTTGGCACCAATCCATCGGAAGAATCGCGGTTGGCCGCCTCGAACTATGAGAGGCTGAAGAGCCCCCAAGCGGATCAGGATTTTGACAAAGAATTCACGGAAACAGGCATTGCGTTCTCAGACCTCGCATGTTTGCAAGCGCTCGACCGCCTCGCCAACACCCGGTGGCCAACTAATTTGCTCGGCAAATTGTGTTCGAGGGTAATCTATTCTCCTTCATTCCTGACATCCGCTCTTCTCGAAAAGGCAAGTGAACACCCGCCAGCCGACACCCTTCTGCAAGAGGAACTCCGCTACATCCGGATGGCCTGGGACATTGACTCTATAGCCCGGTGGCGGCTCCTGCCATTTCGCCATCATCCCGAGCTCCTTTCCGCGAATCTCTGGACCGTGGCTTCGACAGGGGAGGCTCTCGCCGTGCGATACGATACCGCCCGTGGTCCCGACGGACAAACAACCGGCATTTGGTTTGTCCCGCGGCCCGTCGTGGAAGCGATCTTCGCCCGGGCCTTGGCGGAGAACCGGTTTCTGGTGCCAGATTTTGTCACGCCGGTCATCTCGGTTGAAGGTGAACAACTCGCTGTGCCTGGTCTCAATGGCCCGCCCGAAGAAAAATCCCGTCTGGCTGGCGTCACCCAGATATATATAACAAGCAATCGCAAGAACGACGTCACTTTCAGCCTCACTTTTTACCTCGCCAGCCGCGAGAAAATGTTGGCGGCGGAACAGCGCCGCGCGCGGCTCTTTGGCGCGCTGATCGGCGCCGCCGTTCTGGCCGCCCTGGCCGGGCTGATCACGGCGCGGCGCGCCTTTTATCAGCAACATCGCCTGGGCGAAATGAAGAGCAATTTTGTCTCGAGCGTCTCCCACGAACTGCGCGCGCCCATCGCTTCCATGCGCCTGCTGGCCGAATCGCTGGAGCGGGGAAAGATCGCGGAAACCGCCAAACAGCAGGAATACTACCGGTTCCTGGTGCAGGAATCGCGGCGGTTGACTTCCCTGATCGAAAATGTTCTCGATTTCTCGCGCATCGAACAGGGG
>JBEKIA010000281.1:0-3663 GCA_050011995.1 Verrucomicrobiota bacterium | reverse complement strand
CGCCGGTCATCGTCACCCAGCCAGTCGGTTCGACAAACCAACGGGGTGGCACCATCACGCTTTTCGTCGGAACCACCGGCGACGGCTTGAATTACCTCTGGACCAAGGGCGGCAAAACCGTCACGAACGTGCCTGTATTGACAACGAACGACAACGTGTATCAGAACACGCTGACGATCACGAACGCCGCGGTTTCAGATGGAGGCGCATACCAGGTCACGGTCAGCAACCTCGCATCGTCCGTCAAGAGCAGCAATGCGACGGTGGTGGTCGTGGCGCCGCCAACCTTGGCGGTGGCTTCAAACACCGTCTCGGTCTTGCAAAGCGCGCCGGCGACGCTCAAAGTGACCGCCACGGGGACCGGACCAATCAGCTACCAGTGGAATTTCGATGCAACCAACGTCATTGCCAACGCCACCAACAGCAACTACACGATCACCAACATGGCCAGCACCAATGCCGGCACTTATCAGCTCACCGCCACCAACTTTGGGGGCAGTACCGTCACTAATATTATCGTGTTATATGTTGCGGATACCAATCCTCCCGTCTTCACTCTCACCGGAGCCAGCGCGACGTTCACCAATGCAACGCTGACGGTGACGGGCAAGGCTACGGACAATGTGGCTGTCTCGAACGTCGTGTTCTCCCTGGACTCTGGTGTCACATTCTCCAACGCCGGCACCACCAACAGTTGGACCAACTTCGTCATCACGAACACCTTGACCAAGGTCGGCACCAACACCTTGATCGTCAAAGCGGTTGACGTCAATTCAAACTGGACGGCGCCCCTGACCAACCACCCGGTTTACGCTCCACTTTATACGGTGACCCTCTCCACCTCCGGCACCGGCACGGTGTCGAGCAACTGGACCGGGCAGGTGGAGTGGGGCAAGAGTTACATCGTTACCGCCCAGGCTGGACTGAATTCCGTCCTGGTGGGATGGAGCGGCGATACCACGACCAACGCGACCAACGTGGCGGCCTTCAAGTTCAGCCCGACCAACAACATGACGCTGACGGCCACATTTACGACCAACTTGTTCATAGGATCCACCGGCAGCTACAGCGGGTTGTTTAGCGGCACCAATGGCGGAACCAATCTGGCGGAAAGCGGCGGTTACCTGACGATGACCGTCACGAGCAACCAAACCTATACCGGCAAGATCTATGTGCAGGGCGTGAGCGTGTCGCTCAGCGGCTCGTTTAATACCGATGGAACGCTGAAGGCGACCAATGTGGGGACCAACGGACCCGATCTGACCTTGAACTTGGGCTTGGACTTCGCGAACAAGCAACTGGTGGGAACGATTTCCAACGCCAACTGGACGTCCACCAATTTGCAGGCCGATTTGGACGTGTTCAGCACCAATAATCCAACCACGAACGCGGGAACGTACACGCTGGTGATCCCGACCGAGGCGGGCCAAGGCCTGGGTGAGGGATATGCCTCCGGCACCGTGGTGGTTGCTAGCAATGGCGCCATAACCTTCGTTGGTGTGGCAGCCGACGACACGGCCCTGAGCCAAAGCACGGCCATTTCCGAGGACGGTTATTGGCCGCTCTTCGTGGGTTTGTATCCGGCCAGCACCGGCGCCAAGGCGGACCAAGGCTTGTTGATGGGCTGGGTCCAGTTCACCAACGGGCCGCCGACCAACAGCGTGGACTGGGTTAGTCCGACCGCCAGCGGCTTGGCGGACAGCTCGGCCGCCATCGAAAGCTCCGTCTTCACAAGCCCGGCCAAGGGCAACAACCGGGTGCTCACCAACACGATGGCAACCATCACGTTCAATGGCGCCGGTCTGACCAGTTCGTTCTCCGAAATCATGGTCATAGCGGATGATGGAACTGTGGCCACGGATGGCCAGGCCACGATTAAAATCTCCACCAGCGGCATTATCTCCGGCGCCATGGTTGACCCAACCACCCAGAAATCCAGCAAGATCTACGGCATCGTGCTGCAACACGACGCCTCGTTCCTGGGCAAGGGCAGCATCGCCGGCCCAGCCAGCATCGGCAACTTTGTGATCACGCCCTTTCAACAATGAGGCCCCGCAAGGCTGACCGCTCATCGGTTGCAAACAAAGCCGCCCGGGTGGATTAAAGCCACCCGGGCATCCGCTTGTTTCCGCCGCCAGACCACCAATGCGACGCAGCCGGTCCAGCGGGGAAGCAGGTCAAGGCCGGGCGCCGCTTCCAAAATAAGGCCCTCCTGCTTCAAGCGGCTCCAGACCCATGAGCGCGGCGACGATTTGGCCCACGGCGATCCCGCCGTCGTTGGGCGGAACGCGCTGATGACAATAGGGGCGGAATCCTTCCCGGGCCAGCCGGGCGGCCGCCCTTTCGGTCAGATACCGGTTCTGGAAGCAGCCGCCCGAAAGCGCGACCTGGGGGTGTCCGGCCCGCCTGGCCACGGCGACGATGACCTCGGCCAGCGCGTTGTGGAATTTGGCTGAAATCGTCCCAACGGGAAGCTGGCGCTTCAGGTCGGCCAAAATGCCCTGCATGATCGGACCCCAGTCCACGACCAGGATGGAATCGCCCTCCGTCCGGCCCGTGAGCCGGCTGGCAGCCTCTTCTCCCCGGCCCTCTACTCCACAAGTGCGCGAAAGAGAGGGAGAGGAAGTTCGTGGCGGTTCCGGGGCGCAAGGGGCGTCATCCGGTCGAGAGATTCTCTCCTGGGAGGCGATTTCAAACGGATAGGTTTCCTCCGTGTTGATGCCGGCAATGGCAAACTCCAATTCCATCGCCGCCTGCCCCTCAAACCGGACGCTCTGCCGCAGCCCGAGCAACGCCGCCACGGCGTCGAACAACCGCCCGGCACTCGAGGTGAGCGGGGAGTGAACCCCGGCTTTCAACATGGCCGTCAAACCTTGCAGATCCGCCGCGGCAAAAGACTTGATTGGCGACAGGCCGCCCAAGGCTGGGAAGCTTGCCAGGAACCGCTTGGAATCCTCCTCTTCCCGGCCTTCTCCTCCACAGGTGTGTAGAGGCGTGGGAGAAGAAGCGCGCGGTGGTTCATGGCCGGCGCGCAGGTCCGAATGGAACAGGGCGTTTTGCCCAAACAGCTCGTAAAGCATCCCCAGCGCCGCCCGGCGCGGTTCCTTGACAGCCTGCTCGCCGCCGGGCAATCGGAACTGCCGCATACGCGCCACGCGCCGGCACGCCGTTTCGGTCAGCACAAAGAATTCCCCGCCCCAGACCGTTCCGTCCCCTCCGTGGCCCGTGCCGTCCCAGGAAACACCGAGCACCGGCGGCGCAAGCTGGTTTTCGGCGGCGCAGGCCAGGACATGGGCGATATGATGTTGCACAGCAACGCCCCGCCGGCCGGCCTTCCGGGCCAGGAGATTGGCGAATTGGGTCGAAAGGTAGTCTGGATGGCCGTCATGGGCAATGATCCGGGGATCGGCTTCATAGAGCCGCTCAAAATCGCTGATGACGCGAAGAAACGCCTCGTAGGACTGCACTGTTTCCAGGTCGCCGATGTGCTGGCTGACAAACACCTGAGGCCCGATGGCCAGCGCCACCGTGTTTTTCAAATGCCCGCCCACCGCCAGCACCGGCGCGGCGGTGTCCAGCGCGGTCGCGGGCCGCCCGTCCGCCAATCGGATGGGCAGGGGCGCATAACCGCGCGCCCGGCGCAATATCTGCTCGCATCCCAGC
>JBEKIA010000280.1:0-3669 GCA_050011995.1 Verrucomicrobiota bacterium | reverse complement strand
CATGAGCAGCACGCTCGCGGTGGCCGACATTTCCACGAATGACGCCGGCGACTACTCGGTGGTGGTCACGAACGCCTACGGCAGCGTAACCAGCCAAATTGCCACCTTGACGTTACCGTTTGTTCCGCCCTGGGTAGTCACCCAACCGGCCAGCCAGACAGTTTTGCCAGGTTCCACGGTGGCTTTCAACGTGGTGGTGTTTGTGGCCGGCCCATTGATCTACCAATGGCAGTTCAACGGGACCAATCTCCCAAACAACATCATCACGACTGTGGCGGGCAATGGCACGAATAGCTATTCCGGCGACGGCGGCGCGGCTACCAACGCCACCTTGTATTACCCCTACGGCGCGGCCGTGGACGCCGCCGGCAACCTGTATATTGCTGACCTCTACAACGAACGTGTCCGGAAGGTGGCCACCAACGGCATCATTACTACCGTGGCGGGGAATGGCAGTGCCAGCTATTCCGGGGACGGCGGCGCGGCCACCAGCGCCGGCCTTGATTGGCCCCTGGGCATAGCTGTGGATGCCTTCGGCAACCTGTATATTGCCGACGAATTCAACGAACGCATCCGCAAGGTGGGCACCAATGGAATCATCAGCACCGTGGCGGGCAATGGCACGCCGCGGTTCTCTGGGGACGGCGGCGCGGCCACCAACGCGAGTCTGCTTAGCCCATCCAGTGTCGCCTTGGATGCCTCCGGCAACCTGTATATTGATGACTACGGCCATGAGCGCATTCGCAAAGTGGACACCAACGGCCTCATTACCACGGTGGCGGGCAACGGCGGCCAGGGCTATTCCGGGGACGGCGGCGCGGCTACCAACGCCAGCCTGGATTATCCAAATGGTGTGGCTGTGGACGCCTTCGGCAACCTGTACATTGATGACTTCTCCAACCAACGCATCCGCAAGGTGGACACAAACGGCATTATCACCACCGTGGCCGGGAATGGCAACTATGGCTATACCGGAGACGGCGGCGCGGCCACCAACGCCAGCCTGTGGGCTCCCAGGGGCGTGGCCGTGGACTCTTTGGGCAACTTGTATATTGCTGACATGGAAAACAATCGCATCCGCAAGGTGGACACCAACGGCATCATCACCACGATGGCCGGCAATGGCAGCCCAACCTACGCAGGGGACAGCGGCGCGGCCACCAGCGCCAGCCTGTATGTGCCCGGGGGCGTGGCCGTGGATGCCTCCGGCAACCTGTATATCGCTGACACCGGCAACCAGCGCATCCGCGAAGTTGCTGTTGCCGGGTATCCAACATTCACGATAACGAACGCGGGTGCCGTCAATGCCGGCAACTACACGGTCGTCATCATGAACCCGTACGGCAGCGTGACCAGCGCGGTGGCGGCGCTTGCGGTCACCATTCCGAACACGCCGCCGCAGATTGTCACCAGCGATTTGTGTTTTGGTTTCGTGACCAACCAGTTTGGGTTCCATCTCAGCGGCGCTTTCGGTCAGACCATCGTGGTGGATGGCTCGGCCGATCTGGTGAATTGGACTCCGCTCTGCACCAACACCGTCGGCGCCGGCGCGGTTTATTTCTGCGATCCGGGCTGGACAAATTTCGGGTGGCGCTTTTACCGGGCCAGGCTGCAATGAATTGAGAATGGCGCTTTTGGGGGCGCTCGTAATCTTAATCTTAATCTTAATCCTGCCCCGCCCTCTCGGAACGAGATTAAGATTAGGATTAAGATTAGGAAGAAACCGCCCCATGAAGTGGAATGCGCCCGGCCGGACAATCCGCCGCCGAAAGAGCTTGACGGGATGGCCAGGCAATGCCCCTAATGATTGACCATTAGACCTGACAAAGAACCGGCCTGGATTCCAGGCAGGAGAACCGATTGCGATGAAAACAAAAAAGCCAGTGTTGAAAAGGCTCGGTTTGGCGGCGGGCGCGTGGGTTTGGTGCGCCTTGAACCTCCCCGCCCAGACCGCTCCCACCATCGCCACCCAACCCGCCAATCAGACGGTTTTGGCGGGAAGCAATGCGATGTTCAGCGTGGGCGTGAATGGAACCGGCCCTTTCAGTTATCAATGGCGGTTCAACGGCGCCAATCTGCCAAACGACATCATCTCCACCGTGGCGGGCAATGGCAGCCCGGCCTACGCGGGGGACGGCGGCGCGGCCACCGGCGCCAGCCTTGATTACCCCGCCGGCGCGGCCCTGGATGCCGCGGGCAACCTGTATATCGCGGACTCCTTCAACAACCGCATCCGCAAGGTGGACGGCAACGGCGTCATTACCACGGTGGCGGGCAATGGCGCTTCCGGCTATTCCGGGGACGGCGGCGCGGCCGCCAATGCCCGCCTGAATGATCCCTCGGGCGCGGCCGTGGACGCCTCCGGCAACCTGTATCTTGCCGACCAAAACAACCAACGCATCCGCAAGGTGGCCGCCAACGGCGTCATCGCCACGGTGGCGGGCAACGGCACGGCCGGCTATTCCGGGGATGGCGGCGCGGCCACCAATGCCAGCCTGAATTATCCCACAGCCGCGGTCGTGGACGCCTTCGGCAACCTGTACATTGCCGACACTTACAACAACCGCATCCGAAAGGTGGCCGCCAACGGCGTCATCGCCACGGTGGCGGGCAATGGCGTTTCCGGCTATTCCGGGGACGGCGGCGCGGCCACCAGCGCCAGACTGGCGGATCCCGCCGGGCTGGCCGTGGATGCCTGGGGCAATTTGTATATTGCCGACCAATTCAACCTGCGCATCCGCAAAGTGGACACCAACGGCATCATCACCACGGTGGCAGGCAACGGCAGCGCGGCCTTTTCCGGGGACGGCGGCGCGGCCGTCAATGCCGGCCTGTATTATCCCGCGGCCGTGGCCGTGAATGGCGGCGGCTACCTCTATATTGCTGACAACAACCAGCGCATTCGCAAGGTGGACACCAACGGCATCATCACCACGGTGGCGGGCAACGGGATTGCGGCCTTTTCCGGGGACGGCGGCGCAGCCACCAACGCCAGCCTGGATTCGCCGGTCGGCGTGGCGTTGGATGTCTCCGGCAACGTGTATGTTGCCGACCAATACAACCAGCGCATCCGCAAGGTGTTGCTCTACGCATCGTACCCCGCGCTCAGTCTTGGCGGCGTGGTGGCGTCCAATGCCGGCAGCTACACGGTGGTCGTCGCCAACGCTTCCGGGAGCGTGACCAGCGCGGTGGCGGCGCTGACGGTGGTGTACCCGCCTTCCATCCTGGTTCCGCCGGCCAGCCAGGGGGTGGTGGCCGGGGGCAACGCGACCCTGAGCGTGACTGTGGCGGGCACCCAGCCTTTATATTATTCCTGGTATTTTAGCGGCACCAACCTAATCCAGACCGGCACGAACAGCGCGCTCGCCCTGCAAGATTTTTCCACGAACGAACTCGGCAATTACATGGTTGTGGCAACGAACGCATACGGCAGCGTGACCAGCCAGGTGGCCACGCTGACCCTGGCCTTTGCGCCCTCGGTGACGACCCAGCCGGCCAGCCAGACGAATCTGGCGGGAACCGGCGTGACGTTCAGCGTGGCTGTGGTTGGCACCGGTCCCTTCACCTACCAATGGCAGTTCAACGGCGCCAATCTGCCGAACAACATTATCACCACCGTGGCGGGCAACGGCAGTGGCGCCTACGCGGGGGACGGCGGCGCGGCCACCA
>JBEKIA010000279.1:0-3694 GCA_050011995.1 Verrucomicrobiota bacterium | reverse complement strand
GGCACGGGGATGACCAGGGCATTGCTGCTGGTCACGGTGCTGGCAAAATTGCTAATCGTCACCGAATAGGTCCCGGCGTTGGAGATCGAAAGGTTGGTGAACGTCAATGTGGTGTTGGTGGCTCCGCTGACGGTCGCCGTCCCCTTGTGCCACTGATAGTAGAGGTTGTCGCCGGAGGCCTGCACGCTCAAGGTCAGCAAGGTGTTGGTCGCCTGGATGTTGGTCGCGTTCGGCTGGTTGGTGATCACCGGCGGCGCCTGCACCGTGATGACCGCGTTGGAACTGGCGACCAGGCCCGTCAAGTTGCTGACGATTACACTGTAAGTGCCGGCATTGGTATAAGCGGCGGCGGTAATGGTCAGCTTGTTGGTGTCCTCGCCGACCGAGTTGGTGGCGTTCTGGCTCCAGAAATAGTGCAGGTAGGTGCCGCTGGCCGTCACGCTCATCGTGTAATTGGACCCCAGAGCCATGCCCTTGCCCAGAGGCTGCGCCGTGATGGCCGGCGACGGCACGGGGATGACCAGGGCATTGCTGCTGGTCACGGTGCTGGCAAAATTGCTAATCGTCACCGAATAGGTCCCGGCGTTGGAGATCGAAAGGTTGGTGAACGTCAGCGTGTTGTTGGTGGCTCCGCTGACGGCCGCCGTCCCCTTGCGCCACTGATAGTAGAGGTTGTCGCCCGAGGCCTGCACGCTCAAGGTCAGCAAGGTGTTGGTCGCCTGAATGTTGGTCGCGTTGGGCTGGTTGGTGATCACCGGCGGCGCCTGCACCGTAATGACCGCGTTGGAACTGGCGGCCAGGCCCGTCAGGTTGCTGACGATTACACTGTAAGTGCCGGCATTGGTATAAGCGGCGGCGGTGATGGTCAGCTTGTTGGTGTCCTCGCCGACCGCGTTGGTCGCGTTCTGGCTCCAGAAATAGTGCAGGTAAGTGCCGCTGGCCGTCACGCTCATCGTGTAATTGGACCCCAGAGCCATGCCCTTGCCCAGAGGCTGCGCCGTAATCGTCGGGTCTGGCACGGGGATGACCAGGGCATTGCTGCTGGTCACGGTGCTGGCAAGATTGCTGATGGTGACCGAATAGGTCCCGGCGTTGGTGGCGGCAAGGTTGGTGAACGTCAGCGTGTTGTTGGTGGCTCCGCTGACGGCCGCCGTCCCCTTGCGCCACTGATAGTAGAGGCTGTCGCCCGAGGCCTGCACGCTCAAGGTCAGCAAGGTGTTGGTCGCCTGAATGTTGGTCGCGTTGGGCTGGTTGGTGATCACCGGCGGCGCCTGCACCGTGATGACCACGTTGGAACTGGTGACCGTGCCCGCCAGGTTGGTGATCACCACGCTGTAGGTGCCGGCATTGGTGTACACAGCCCCGGTGATGGTCAGCTTGTTGGTGTTTCCACCGACCGAGTTGGTCGCGTTCTGGCTCCAGAAGTATTGCAGGTAGGCGCCGCTGGCCGTCACGCTCATGGTGTAATTGGATGACAAGGCCAGGCCCTTGCCCGCGGGCTGGGTCGTGATGACCGGCGCAACCACGGGGATCACCAAAGCATTGCTGCTGGTCACAGTGCTGGCAAAATTGCTGACGGTCACCGAATAGGTTCCGGCGTCGGTGGCGGCAAGGTTGGTGAACATCAATGTGTTGTTGGTGGCTCCGCTGAGGGCTGTCGTCCCCTTGCGCCACTGATAGTAGAGGCTGTCGCCCGAGGCCGCCACGCTCAAGGTCAGCGAGCTGTTGGTCGCCAGAATGTTGGTCGCGCTCGGCTGGTTGGTGATCACCGGCGGCGCCTGCACCGTGATGACCACGTTGGAACTGGTGACCGTGCCCGCCAGGTTGGTGATCACCACGCTATAGGTGCCGGCATTGGTGTACACAGCCCCGGTGATGGTCAGCTTGTTGGTGTTTCCGCCGACCGAGTTGGTAGCGTTCTGGCTCCAGAAGTATTGCAGGTAGGCGCCGCTGGCGGTCACGCTCATCGTGTAGTTGGATCCCAAAGCCATGCCCTCGCCCGCCGGCTGGGTCGTGATGGCTGGCGCTGAGACGGCAATCAATTGGAAGCAGGCGGTGGCGGTGGCGGTGGTGCCGTTGGAGACCGTGCAGGTGTAAGTGCCCGCGTCGCCGGCGGCGACATTGGTGATGAAATACGTCGAATCGTCCGCAGTCAGATTTGTGGCGCCTTGCAGCACGGTGGTTCCCTTCTTCCAGACAAACCCCAGGCCGTCGCCGGTGCATTGCACCGTCATGAATACTGGCTGTCCCACCGCGATGGTGTTGGTGGTGACTCCGGTCAAATTGGTGACCACCGGCGGGTCCTGGACGACCAAAACCACTACGCTGCTGGTGACACTTCCCCCGTCGTTGGTCACAATGACCGAGTAGCTCCCCGCGCTGGATTTGGCCAGGGGCGAAAGCACCAGGTTGCTGCTGGTGGCCCCGCTTATGGGCGCAGCATTGGTGTACCATTGGTAGAGCAGATTCGAGCTGGTGGCCTCGACATGGAAGGTGTAATTCGATCCGGTCGCCTCGGTGGCGCCGACGGGCTCGAGCGAAATCGTCGGTGGCGTCGAGGCGGCCTCGGCGTTGACGAATTGCATGGCCATCGCTGCCGCGAACAAAACCCGGCTCATTCGGATGAATAAATTCTTTTTCATATGTGTTGATTCTTTTTCACGTAACTTTTGATATATCGGCACGAACGAAAAACACTTAACGGGGGAAAACACCTGATTTGGCGCCGGGAAAGCCCGGCACCCGGGCGGGGCGCAAAAATCCGGTCATTAGTGCCACGGCATCAACTGGTTAGGACTATTGCCAGGAATGTTTTGAGAAGGGGTTTGTGGACCCAATTGCGCGAGAGGATTACAGGTTGACGCTCAAAATCCCCGCCCAAGGAACGCGAAACAGGACACACCGCAGGACATTCTGGACCGGGTGGGCGCGCACGGAATCAAAATCAGGCCGCGGCGACTTCCTTTCTTGATCGTCAAGAATAGGAGTTGCAGGCGGCGGGCGGGGCGGGAGGGGCGTAGGAACGGCGGAGGTTGCGGAGATTCTGCGCGGCGCGCTCGAGTTGGAGTTGCCGCTCGCGCGCTTTTTCCCGGCGGCCGGCCAGGAATTGGGCGTTGTGCGCTTCCAGGGCGATGAGCCGGGCGACCTGGGCGCGAAAGGGGTTTTCGGCGGACGAAGCGGGAACGGATGGCTGGCCGGATTTCCATTGGCGAAAGGCCTGGGCCAGGGGTTGGCGGAGACCGGCTTTGCCGGACTGGATTTGGCGGAGCTTGGGCCAGGCGGCGGCCTGGATGGCCTGGGACTCGGCGCGGGTCATCTGGAGCCATTGCTGCAAAAGGCGCGCGATATGCTCCGGCGGGGTCATGGATCAGGCAGTCACGGTTTGGAAGGAGGTGGCGATGTCGCCGGCGGGGGCAAAGCCAACCGGCTGGGGGTCGCGGGCCAGACCGCTTCGGAGCATTTGGGCCCAACTGTCGCGCAGGTCTCGCAGGCGCAGGAGGATCTCCTCGATCGGCTCCTTTTGCTTCTTGAAATTGGCTTCGCGCAGGCGGGCGTAGAAATAGTTGTAGAGGCGGCGGAAGTTGAGGGAGATTTCGCCGCCGGCTTCCATGTCGAGCTTGGCGTTCAACTCGAGAATGATGGCCTGGGCGCGCAAGATGTTATTGTTGACTGCCTGGTTGATCTGGACGGGGTC
>JBEKIA010000278.1:0-3743 GCA_050011995.1 Verrucomicrobiota bacterium | reverse complement strand
CGCCGCCGTTGACACAAGCGCCCGTTCCCGCCCCTTCCAAAGCTGCTTGCGGCTTTTGGCAAATCCATTATGCTCTGCGCCAAGAATTCCGCCACAGTGCGGTCCGACAAGGAACAGGGCGAACCGAAGCGTGGCGAAAATGAAACGCCCAATGATAAACAACTAATGCAACATTAAGGAATACTGATATGGCAACATCACGAGTCAAAGAAATACTGAGTTGGTACGGCGGGGACAATCCGGGCACGCTGGCCAATCTGGCCCGTCTCCTCAACCACGGCGCGCTCGCCGGCACGGGGCGGATGGTCATCCTGCCGGTGGACCAGGGCTTTGAGCACGGCCCGGCCCGCAGCTTCGCCGTCAATCCCCCCGGCTACGATCCCCGCTATCATATGGAACTGGCCATCGCCGCCGGCTGCAACGCCTACGCCGCCCCGCTCGGCTCCATCGAAGCCGCCGCCCGCGAATTTGCCGGGGAGATTCCGCTCATCCTCAAAATCAACAACCACGACGTGTTGCAGGACGAAAAAGACCCGCTCTCCGCCATCACCAGCTCGGTGGGCGACGCCTTGCGCCTGGGTTGTGCCGCCATCGGATTCACCATTTATCCCGGGTCCGCTCATCGCGTGAAAATGTATGAGCAGATCAAAGAAGCGGCGCGGCTGGCCAAGCGGGTCGGCCTGGCGGTCGTCATCTGGTCCTACCCGCGCGGGGCTTCCTTGAGCAAGGAGGGGGAGACGGCCATTGATGTCTGCGGTTACGCCGCGCAAATCGCCGCCCAACTCGGCGCCCACATTATCAAGGTCAAACTTCCTTCCGCCCACATCGAGCAGGCCGAGGCGAAGAAGGTCTATGAAAAGGAGAAAGTTCCGATCGGCACACTGACCGAGCGCGTCCGCCACATTGTCCAGTGCGCCTTCGCCGGCCGCCGCATTGTCATTTTCTCCGGCGGCGCCGCGGTGGACGACGAGAAAGTTTTCGCGGAAGTCACCGCCATCCGCGACGGCGGCGGTTTCGGCTCCATCATCGGGCGCAATTCCTTCCAGCGCAAACACGACAAGGCGCTGGAGTTCCTGAAGAAGATCATGACGATCTACGCCGGATAATTTGCCGGCTGGCGAAATCATCCGTGGAAGTCTTGGAGGGCAGGGCGTGAACTCTGTGCCCCGGAAGTCTTGGGTGGTAGGGCATGCACTCCGTGCGCGCCGCGGCGGGCAGGGGACTGCCCGCCCTACCTTCCCCCTCCCTGTCGATGGCGTATTGCGCAATACCCCTTCCAGGCAACTGCAATCCAATCTATGGCCGCAAAAGAATCCGCGCCGTCCAACGCCGTGTTTCTGTTCGACGTGGACAACACGTTGCTCTCCAACGACCAGGTCATCGCCGACCTGGAAGCATACCTCGAGGCGGAGGTCGGGGCGCGGGGCGCGCGGGACTATTGGAAGTTCTTCGAGGAATTGCGCGGGGAACTCGGCTACGCCGATTACCTTGGGGCCTTGCAGCGGTATCGCGCCGCCTATCCGCATGGGCTGCGATTGCTTTCCGTATCGCGGTTCCTCATCAACTATCCGTTCGCCAACAGGCTCTATCCCAATGCCCTCGATGTGCTGGCCCATTGCCGGCAGTGGGGGCCGACCGTGCTGCTGACAGACGGCGATGTCGTTTTCCAGCCGCGCAAGATAGATTGCGCCGGCCTGTTCGAGGAGGTCCAGGGCCGCGTCCTGATTTACGTCCACAAGGAGCAGGAACTGGCCGATGTGGAGCGCCGTTATCCCGCCCGCCATTACATCATGGTGGACGACAAAGTGCGCATCCTGGCCGCGATGAAAGAAATTTGGCGCTCGCGCCTCACCACCGTTTTCGTGCGCCAGGGCCACTACGCCCTGGACCCCAAGCTTGCCGCCGCCCATCCCGCCCCCGATCTCACCCTCGACCGCATCGGCGACTTGCTGGACTACAACCTCTCCGCCCTCCTCGCCGCCGCGCACCCGGTCCGGCCATGAATCCATGCGTTGAGGTTTTCCCAATTTGTAGTTGGCTCCGATGCGCCAATTGCCCTTCATTGCCGTCAATCCGCCGCCAAACCGTCAGTTACGCGGTCACAGCCGTCTCCATGTGCTGCATGACGTATTCGTCGAAAGATTCGTAATTCGAGATGCCGCGCTTGCTGTTCACGCGGCCAAGAATCGTGTTGTCAATGCGGTGATGCAAAAAGTCCACCAGTTCGCCAAAACGACCTTCTGGAATGAAGTAGGTGGGAGCTTTGAACTTCGACTCGATGTTTTTGAAAAGCACCGAATAGTGGAAACGCTCAGTGCGCCCGAAGCGGGCGTCGGCCTCGCGGTAATGGTTGTAGCGCTCGACGAGATATTTCACGTAATTGCGCTTGGCGAGATGCGCGCCGATGCACCCTTCCGGGTATGAGGCGGGGCGCGTGCTGCCTTTGCTCACTCGCACGTTGACGCGGTCTCCAACGTGAATCTCCGCTCCGGCGAGATTCCCGCCGGAAACCTTGAGCGCATTCTTCGTCTTCATGTTGCTATTTTAGCTCAGTTTTCATTTTTGCCAACAACTCGTTCATCACGCCTGCCAAATGCTGACGAAACGCTTCTTCAAACGCCGGCATATCTGTGTAGGTGTGATAAATGGCGTTCTGCCCCAGCTTGCCTTTGAATTTTTCAATCCGCTCAAATTCACCTCGCGCCTTGTTCCGCTTCGGTCTCGGCAAGTTGGCGAAATAAACCATTACCTTCTTGCCGCGTTTGATGCTGCGCCGAATTTCCTCCTCCGTTCCTGAATCCGCGACACCCGTGGGCGAACCAAACCGCGCATTGAAAATACCCACCATGATGTCGCATTGATCCACCACCTGCTTGTTGAGCAGCGCTTGCGGGCGGCCGCCGGCGGCGGGATGACTGTGCGTGCGCCAATTCGTCAACTCCACACGCGCTCCGACCAGAGGCCCGTGGTCGCGATTCCATTGCTCAATCTGTCCGCGAATAACATCATGCGCCTCGTCCACATCCGACGGCGCACCCACAAACACTCGAAACAGCAGGACTTGCTCCGGCATAATGCGGTCAGAATACCATGGGCCGGCGAGCTCGTCAAGCCAACTTCTTCGAAAAGTCTTGATGGGCTTCTACAATGTTTTCGCAAGGATGCACGGGATGGTTGACGAATTCACATCCGTTCATGCTCAGAATCCAATCAACACGGGCTTGTTAAGCGCGGCAGCCCCACCCATCTGCGAATATCGGAGGTAATTAAACCATGTCTGCCTATTCGTCCTGATAATGACGTTTACTCTGTCTTCGCTCACAAGATCATTGATGGTTCCCTCGTCGTAGTCGGGACACCGATATCCGCACTCTTGAATTCGGCTCACCAGCCAACGGCCCAGGTCGGCTTCACCAATTTTCTCCCCGATATGCTCAACCATCATCCTTGGAATTTCTTGCACCAAGCCCGAAAATCTCGCGTCCTTCTCGAAGTGCAGCAATTTGTTATAGGCCGGTTTTGGAAGCTCCGGGAAACGCTCGCAGGGCTGCCATTGTTGGCTGGCCGGACAAAGAACCATCGTCTCTGGCTCCACGATCTTCTTGCGCATCAATGCGCGCATAGAGGTGGACCCCTAAAATTAGACCACGGGTAAGTTTCGATTTTTGCCGGTTTGCTGTAGATAAGAAAGAGCAGACTTATGAAAGCAAAACGGAAACGACACAGTGCGGCCTTCAAGGCCA
>JBEKIA010000277.1:0-3887 GCA_050011995.1 Verrucomicrobiota bacterium | reverse complement strand
AGTCCCTCATCTGCCGCCTGGCCCACGTTTTCTGGAAGGAATTCGACGGGAGAATCACCCACGCCATTGTCGAGCGCGATTCGGCTTCCGGCATGGAGTGCCGCTTCCTGTACCTGAACATCGGGCGCTACGCGGAATTTTCCAACGCCATCCACCCGGTTTATTTCGACCACGGCCACGGCGGCTATCATCATTCCGTCACCGGGCTGGGCGTCAAGATGTACGGCGCGATGGAATTTGAGAACCGGCTCATCTGCAACCTGGCCGACAAGGCGATGGCCCCCAAGATGCTATTCAAGCCCGGCAGCACCGAGGCCAGCCAGCGCATTTCCCTGGCCCGCTTTGCCGATTACGCCGTGCTGCCCAAGGGCGCCGAATCGGTCCAGGCCCCGGTCCAAGGCTTGGTGGGCGACGCGCTGGAAATGTACGAACTGGTCAAGGACGTAAATTCCGACGTGCTGGGCACCTACAAGCAGGGTACGCCCCAGCAGAGCGGCAATCCGCCGACCAAGTTCCAGAAGATGTACGAGGCGACCATGCAGGCGGCGCTCTCCAAGACGCAGCTTAACCGCTACTACCGCCAGATGGACACGCTCTACCAGGAGATTTACCGGCGGCTGTCCAACCTCAATTCGACCTGTGAGATGGCGCAGGAATTTCAAGAGCGGTGCCTCAAGTCGGGCGTGCCGCGCGAGGCGATTGGCCGAACCGAAGCCCTGCAGGCCACCCGCGTCGCCGGCCAGGGCAGCGGCTTCATGCGGAAGGTAGCCATTGACTCGCTCTTTCCAGTGGCCGGCGCGCTGCCCGAAGACGGCCGCAACAACCTCGTGCGCGACAAAATTGCCGCCGAGGCCGGCCAGCACGCCGTCTCCCGTTACTTCCCGCAGGTCCGGCAGCCGATGGCCTCCGACCAGGACGTGATGGCGCAGACCGAAATACTCAAAATGCAAAGCGGCATGGCGACCAAGGTGGCTTCCACGCAGGACCCGGTGACGTTCGCCGCCGCGTTCACCGCCGCCGCCATGCAGGCCGTGGCCAGCCTACAGAAAGGCGGCGACCCGCATAACGTCCTGCGATTTCTCTCATTGGACGGCCCGGCCATCGCCGCCCATTTGCAACGCTTCACCAACGACCCCACCCGCAAGGGCGTCCATGATGCGCTGAAACAAAAACTCACCCTGATTGCCAAGGCCACCACGACGCTCAAGGGAATGCTCGCCAAGGCCACCCAGAACAAGAAGAACCAGCAGGGGAAACAGCAGCAGACCATGACCGACGCGCAGTTAAAGGCCGCGAAGTTGAAAGCCGACATTCAACTCAAGGCGCAGAAGCAGAACGCCACGCTGGCGCAGAGGGCGCAGAAGCAGCGGTTCGATTTTGCATTGGCCGACGCCCAAGCCGCGCATGACATGACGTTGGACAGGATTAGCGCGTTTCAGGAGTGAGTGGGGTGTAAGGCAGGATCCTGCGCCCTGCGATTTTTCCACGGGTCATTTCCGGGGTGTCCAAACTGCGCTCCACGTTTCAGCTTCGGAGTGTTCAGCGCCTTTTCGAGCGACCAACAAAGATTGTGAACCCGGCACATCACCAGGCCGTAGCTGATGCCCAGTCGTTTTGCTCGCTGGCGAATGCTGTTGATGTTCCTGATTTGGCCTTTGGTTGACCTCCGATTGTTCGCCTGCTCCTGATCGGTGGCCCATCGGCAGTTCCCCGGTTCGTAGTTCCCGTCATTGTTGATTCGGTCAAGCGTTTTTCCCGGCGGGCGCGGACCCAAATCCTCGTAAAAATGTCTGAACCCCCAGGCCCCAAGCCAGCGGTCGCAGACCTTGATTCCGCGACCTCCGTAGTAGCGCCAAATGTGTGAACTTTTATTCAGGCACCGCTGTTTCATTCCAACCCAACTGTTGTGGGTTGGGGTTTTTGGCAACACCGGGTTTTTCCCAGTCCCTCTTGGCCGACCGACTTTTCTTTTTTCCATGCGCCAATTATAGGTGATACCTTATACTTGTCAATCATATTTAATACGAAAAATAAATTATTTGACAAGGTGGCGGTTCCTGTGCGATTGGTTCGCTGTGAAGTTTAGAACGCAATTTACGACGCCGAGGCGCTCGAAAGAGCAAGCCGCCCGTTCTACAGCTTCACAGCCCGGCGTCGTTGCTTTCACCCATCCAGAGCCAGCCGCACGGGAGTCATAGCCCGGCGTGCCGCGCCCTGGTGGCGCGATACAGAAATGGTTCCGTTGGTCAACGGACACAAGGACCACCGCTGCCGGTTTTACCGTCTGACCCTTCCCGGCTGAAAGACCCAGGTGGATGAAACGACGCGCCAGACCGAGCACGGCGGGAGCTTTCTTCGCGCGCACACATGAGGTTTAAAACAGACCAGAAATATCACGACGTAGAGTATAACGATTGCCACGCCCTCAAAGGGGCTGGCCGGGGGTCGCATCGGGGCCGGGCCGCGAAAAGGAATCTATTACCGTATTACCGCTGACACCAACTATTCAATACACACAATCGCACTTATATGCACACCTAAACCTCGTAGTCAGAGTCACTTACGTTTTCTTGTGGTGTTATGGTCGCCTGCACCTCGGTCACGACACCGCAAGAGACTACAGGTTGTGGTATCGGCCTGGCTCCAGTGGCGATGTCCACCTTACCGAGGGACAGCCGGACAGCCGGCGCGCGATCGCGGTCGCGCCAGCCGAAGACGGTGGCGGCGGTGCTGGCGAGCGTGTGCAAACCCTTATCGTCCAACGATTTAAGGCGAGACGTGCGCGAGTTTAATTCCGAGGCGAACCGCGCGCGGATTTCGCGACTCACTCCCCGCTCCACTTCACCCGGCTCTGTCAGGAGTTTGGCCACGGAAACGTTGGCCCGCTTGGCGCGCGTCCGCCTGCGAAGTCCACTTAGTTTGCCGGCCAAGCTGGCCTCTTTGGCCGTCCAGCGGTGAAACAGGTGTGGGTTTGGCTTTGTTGGTTGGAGGACTGCGCTTGCGCTCATCGCCGCGAGATTCACCCACGCCGGGCCACTTGTCAAGTCTTACAACAAGGCGTCTGGCTTACACACCGACTTGGTCGTCATGTGACACGATGGCGCACTCGCCTGGCACCCGACCAGTCGGTCGGATTGTTGGCTGGTACGAGGCCGGGCAGGCTGGCGGGCCGCGGCTTGGAGCTGGCCTTGCGGCATGGTCTTGGCCCACTGGACGCTGCAAGGCTCGCCGTGGCCGGTCCGGTGCATCAGGCTCATGCGCCTCAATCTGCTCCCGGATATGGTCATGGGAAAGCTTGAACACCTTTGCCACGTCCCGCGAATCAACGATGAAGTCGGTGCCTTGATTAAAAAATGCGAATCGGCTTTGGCCTTTGGTTGGCCCTGCCAGCGTTGACGCGCTGACAGGGCATTTTCATTGTTTATTTTCCCTTGCGCTCTTTTCGCGCTCCCGGTTTGTTCCACCGCGCCAGAACAGCGGCGCGGGCCTGTTCACTTGTGCGGGCTTTCGCTTGCCCTGTCCCGGCCTTGCCGCCAAGACGGCCAAGCGCCTGCGCCGCACGATTCAATTTTCTGTTCACGATGCCAATGTACGCAACCGCTTGCGTATTTGCAAGAAAAATCTTCAATTATTTTCACAGAAAATGGGGGCTTGATTCCTCTTTGCTTTTGAATTAAATTACTTTTGAACGCAGGGTGGCAACCCATGCACGGATTACCACCCTTCTACGATTGCCGCCCCAGCCCCTAGCTGGTAGCAATCAAGCTGGGTGCAGGGAACGGCGGGGACTTGGATGCGTCCTCTATGGCAACGCTGTCCGGTCTGGCTCCCGCCGCCCCTGCAAAAATTCACATTCTTTCATATACGCCTAACCGCCTTCCCTGTCC
>JBEKIA010000276.1:0-3916 GCA_050011995.1 Verrucomicrobiota bacterium | reverse complement strand
ACTTAGGCGCGGGTGAAAATGAGCTGAAATTCTTAAAGCCAATCCGCCGTGGACCGGTCCATTCCCCTCGGACAACGAGGGGATCATGGTTGAATTTTGCCCGCTATGGGATGCCAGTGTAACCAATCGGGACCCATCCGCCGTTCCATTTGCCCCTCTTGACGCTGGCTGGGCCAAGGAACAAGGGCTTGATGGGCGAGGACATCACGTTGGGTGAGCGGAGTCATGGTTCAGGTTGAAGAGTTGTTCAGGAGCCGCCACCGCACGATCACGGGTACGTCCGCCAGACTGGCGCCGGTTGGGACCAGAGGGATCAAAGGCAGGCGGGTTGGCAGCCAGTCATGGATGGCCTCCGCCAGCTTCTCTTTGCCGGCCCTCTCCAAGATGTAACCCAGCCTTTGCGCGGTGCTGGTCTCGTCCTCGGCCTGCAGCAAGTGTTTCAGTTCTGGACCGCGCAGGAGCGGAAGCAACGGGGACAGCGTCTCGACCGCCCGCGCGATTCCGCCAATGCGAGAGGCATAGCGGACCAAGTCGAAGGCGGTCGCCTCCGGAGTGCTGACGTTCAACGGGGCATAGGCGTTGGGGAGTGGTTGCGTGGGCGTTCGCTCAATGCCGCGCTTGACGAAGCAGCGGAGGCGCAGCCGCCCCACTTTGATTTCCCGGCGAGGGCTGTCCGTCATCACTTGGGTTACCTGCAAAGCCTGGGGGCTGGAGCCGTAGACGGCAGCCGCTGATTGGAGGGCCAAGTAGTAAGGGTGGCCGAGCCATTTGAAATAGTCATCGAGCCACCAGTTGACGGGAGGCCCACCCATCGCACGATGCTCGGGGGCAACAATGAGGAAGAATTGCTGCCGTCGGGCTGGCCGGACAACGCGCTTGTCAAGCCGGAGCAACTGGTTCTTTGCAGCCGTGACTGACAATCCCTTGTCCTTGACCAATTCCGCCAATGCGAACGATGTATGTCCGGCGGCCAGCCTCGCGTCGAGGAAAGTGGCAGCCGCGCCTCTAAGTCGAGGAGATTTGCGTTTTTCAGCCATTGTTTTGATTGCAGATCGTATCGTAATCCACTGCATACTGCAAACATTATTTTGGGACTTGGCGCAGGTACGCCGAGGTCCTGAGGCAATTGCTACAGTGGACGGGTTGGCGGCGCGTTACGGTGACCGCTCAACTGATCCGCCAGGAGGTGGCTTGCACCTGGCTAACGCCAAACAAATTCGTGGCGATGTGAAGAAACAAACAGCAATAACGTGAACCCAAAAACCATGCCTTCAACAAAACTCCACTCCCGCGTTTTGAACTTCAACACCCAACAAGACCTCCCCCGCGCCCGGTTCGAGGCCGATCTGCCCAAATTCCAGAATCTTGTCAAAATGAATGGGGGGGTGTTCGCCTCCGAACTCGGGAAAGGTGAAATGCGCGTCCTGCCCGATGAAGGTTATGCCGTGATGGCGTTCAAACTCCGGGGAGTAGGGGTTGCCTTGGCCGCCGAAGAACCTGGCGCGGAGATTGTGTGGCACGATCTGCTCCAACAGCATCTGGGCATACTGCGCGGCGTGGGGCGGCCGATCCCGGCCGCACTGGCGAAGGACTGCCCCGTGTCATGTCCGTGGGTGGGAATTTCCCTCGCGCCAAGTTTCGTTGATCGGACTTCTTCCAAGGACGTGAACCGGCTGCTGTCCATGCTTTGGACTTCGGCATTTTGCCTGTTGTAAGAAAATGCCGGGTCTTCGTTGACAGATCAGCCCTGGCGGAGCCGGGCAAACGCGCCGTGGTCAGCCAGCGGCGCGGATGAAGACGGGGCTTCCCCATGTCCTTGATGGCGGACACTCTTTGGTTTCCGGCCTGCCCGCAGCCCAGAAACCGCAAAGGCACACTTTGTCAAACATTCAATTATGATGACCAAAACCACAGTTGACAGAAAGAAAAGCGCAACGCGCCCCCGTGGGCCGCATGTTACCCCGAAAGCTTCCCAGCACAGGGGCGGGCCTGCACAATGCGGCACCAGCACTCGAACGATAAAGGGGAGGGCCGAGACATGAGCCATCACGCGGCGCTATGCCGGGCGCGCTACGCTCTCTGCTGACCGGCGCCGGGCGTTTTGGACGGCTCCTCCTGATCTTCATCCTCATTTCATCCTGTCTGCATTTAGTTGATAAGCAACGACTTGCGGCATAAAGAATGGGCGGGCGCGGAAAAAATTCGAAAAAGCGGGCCAAAATCCATGCCTTTTGGCAGGCAAAACGGGTGTTTTTCCGGACTTTTTCCACTTTTGCATTTTTGTAAATTCGAGGGTCGGGACCCACTTTACCGAGTCTTTACAAGGGTTTTTTTGGGGTCGAAAAGGGCGTTTTTTGACCCCCATTTTGTCCTCACGGTACACAGCCGCTTTTTAAAAGGTGTGATTTAATACTAAGCATGAAAATGAAATTATATATTGAAATGATAGTGACAGTATTGACGGTGGCGGGGCTGGCGGGGTGCGCGACCTCGCACAAGAAGGAGTGCCTGGCGCACGAGATTTGGCTTTACTCGGACGCCGGGAAGGTGACGCGGCACGAGGTCTGGACGGAGAACCATCACGGCGGCGGGACGGCCATGCTGGCGGACCCGTCGGCCACGCAGATCGCCAGTTATCATACCAACCAGGCGGGGCTGGGCGGGGCGTCCTCGTTCTCGGTGGGCAGTGTGCAGGCCACGGTCAGCACCAACGCGGCGGCCATACTTTCCTCCGGCGGCACCGCCGTGAGCAACGTCATCCAGGGCATCAAGCAGTGAGGATCGGGAACCGGGAACTCGGAATTGTTTTTCCATGAATCCAGGGATGGAAAGTTTTTATGACCCGTGCGCGGCGGCGGAGCTGGCCCGGGGAGCGGCGGCCGCTTACGGGAAGGACCAGGATATGACGGCCTGGGCGCGCGAGCAGGGATGCCCCGGCTGCGAGGTGGTGCGGGATGACGCGACCGACACGCTCGGTTTTGTGGCGGCAGCCGGCGAGCGCGCTTTTGTGGTGTTCCGGGGGACGCGGGATTTGCGCAACTGGATCACGGACCTGGATTGCAGGCGGGTGAATGCAGCGTCGGCGCTGTGCGCCGATGGCCGAGCCGCAGGCTCGACGCCGCAGCCAGAAGTCCATGAAGGGTTTCTCCGGGCGCTGGAGTCAGTCTGGGAACGGGTCGCGGAGGCGCTGGGACGAATGGCGGCGGGAAAACGGGATTTGTTTTTTGCCGGCCATTCACTGGGCGGGGCCTTGGCCATGCTGGCAACCGCGCGATGGGAAGAACTTAATTGCCAATTGAAAATTGACAATTTGCAATTCCCAATTTCGGCGTGGCTCTACACCTTCGGCCAGCCGCGCGTGGGGAACGGGGCCTGGGCGCGCTGGTATGACGGGAGGCTGCGCGGGAGGTCGTTCCGGGTCGTCCACGCGCAGGATGTGGTGGCGCGGATGCCGTGGCTCCTGGGCAGGTTCCGCCATGCCGGAACGGAGATTTTCTACGATGCGCTGGGGCGGATGCACCAGGACTGGCCCTGGTGGGCCAAGGCCCCCGGCGACGCCGCCGGCCTCTGGCGGGAATGGAAACGAGGGAAGATCGCGCTGCTGGGGGACCATCATGTGAGCACGTATGTGGAAATGCTCCTGGCCGAATGCGAAACGGAAACAATTTTGCCGCGGTCCTGCCCCGTGTGAAATGGAAACAATTTTGCGGCGGTCACAGACCGCCGCTACAGGAAAAAATGGAATTTAACGCGCCCATGGAAATTGCCGCCTGGCTGGGATGCCTGGCCTTTGGGCTGATGTTGTTTAATGAAGGGTCCAAGTTCGTGGACCGCATCCGGGGAAAGACGCCGCATCCCCCCAACGAACAACTCGAATTCAGCGTCTCGGCCATGGATCGAAGGGTGTGCCGGCTGG
>JBEKIA010000275.1:0-3925 GCA_050011995.1 Verrucomicrobiota bacterium | reverse complement strand
CATTGAAGTTCCCCCGGCTGATGGCTCCATTGTCCTCAGAGACAACAAGATTTGTGTAGAGTATAAAGTCTATGAGAAATCCGAGCGCGCCGACATCTCCTTCGGTTGCGCCACACTTGATCGCCAGAGATTTCCTTAACTCATCGCGAGTCAATGTGGGCCGCAACTTCAGATTTTGAATGGTCACTTGTCCGTACCACGCCTCGGAAATCATTCTCCTTAGGTGAGCCTTCGCGCCTGCTTCGTCCCAAGCCGCTTCGCGGGCGAACCGCACGGCCCCCTCGGTCGGCAAATAATATCCATATTTTGGGGACGTAAGAATCGCGGATTCCTCGAGAAAGCCATTGTTGGCACTCACCACTGTGGGGCCAATCCCAGCGACACTGGCAACGTCTTTGTAATTGACTTGGCTCTCGCCGCCATTGGAGGCCACGGCATAAGCCTTGATTATCTTGACTAACTGCTCCGCGCTGGATTTCGGAAGAGCGTTAGTGGCGGACATCTTTGGCTGACGCTCCTTTAAGTCTGGGTCTTTCGGTTGTTCGGCTTCATTCATGGTCTCCTCCTATTCCTAATGCTCGGGCGTAAAGATACGGAATTTCGAAACTATCCGACTGGTTCACCGCCCTCCTGTCTGTGATCCCAATGGCTCCAACGCGGACCAGATCCGCGATTACCAAACTGGCATCAGTGGGATCTGATTTCCCCAATGCTGCACTTAAGGCCTGCCTGGTGAAATACTTTGAGTCGCTGCCCTTCAACTGATCAAAGGTGTCATGAAAATTCTGAAAGACCTGTAGAAAATCCGTCAACTTTGAGGCGGCGGTGAGCCGCAAAGCTTTGACGCACGCCCTCGGGGAAACCAGCCTGCCCTTGGATGGCAGGTTCACAGTTTGATTGTTGAAGTTCTGCTGCGCCCTTTGAGCCTCGATGCAGAAGTTGATGGCGTCGCGAGGCAATACCACGCCGTTGCCGTCTTTGAATTTCTCATAAAGGTCCTCAAAACTATGAGGCGATTCGTCCCGGCACCACTCAAAGACTTCATCAACCCACTGTTTGCTGGTCGAGAAGGAAAGGCTGCTATTCTGCTCGGGTGGCTGAAGGGCTTTGAGCGCGCTGTTCTCCGAATGCAAGGGTCGAAGACGATGGCCAAGCAAAATTGCCAAATCCTCCAGTGACCACTGAAGTTCCAGTTTGACAGCGCTGAAATGATCTTTGTTCACGTAGGTCAATGAGTGATAAATATCACGCCGGAAAAAGAGCTTGAAACGAATCCGGTTCAATCGAAGCAATTCAGCGACAGCCCGCATCAGATTGCTGAGAAGATCCTCGACATCATCGTGTCCGCCTCCGTTTATGGACGCTTCGTCCAAGCTGTCCAGGCAAATCCAGATATCGCCCTTTCGCTTTCCAAGCCAATCATTCGCCGAATAGATCACATAGTCAATTTCAGTGGCCGCCAGCGGCGTCCTAAGCGGAAATTCAGTCCTCAGGTATTCGCCGATCCCTATCGAAAACTTCAATTGTCTGGTTGACTGCCACGCCGTCGGCACTTCCCGAACCAAACCCCAGCGGACGAGAAATCGCTCATAATTCTTCCGCATATCTTGAGGCAAATCCTCTTCGAGCAAACAGCGTCTTGCGATCAGACTGGCAACGTAAAATCGCCACAGGGTGACTTGTGATTGTATTTTGGCTTCCTGCAGGGTGAGGTAGTGATCACGCAATAGCAGGGGTTCGTCACTGACCCAAATATTTGGACTGCTGAAAATAGGGATCTCGTTTTCCAACTCCCCAAACATCTTGAAAATCGCGCTTTTGCCCGCTCCTTTTGCGCCAAGCACCAAATAGATTTTATCGGAGCATGCCAGCTTGAACGCGCCGGAACGATAAAAATAATTCCCAAGATGCCGCTCTTGTTGAGCGGCACCCAACCCGAAATCCAATTTGTCCAGATCACTCAAAGCAATTCTCGGTTCGCAGCCTCGACACTACAAGACCGCGCGGTGGCAATCAACTCAATCTTGCAGGTGTCCTGAATGTCACCTTCCCCTGGCCTCCCTTCCGCCTTCGCCGTTCTCCACCCTCCACCCTCGCTTCATTTGCGCAGACGGAGGGCGTTGCCGATGACGCAGACCGAACTCAGGCTCATGGCGGCGGCAGCGAGCATCGGGTTGAGCAGTATGCCAAAAAACGGGTAGAGCAGCCCCGCCGCCACGGGGATGCCCGCCGCATTATAGACAAACGCGAAAAAAAGATTTTGCCGGATGTTCTTCATCACTTTCCGGCTTAGGTCAATCGCCTTGACGACTCCTTGCAGGTCGCCTTTCACCAGGGTGATTCCGGCGCTGGCCATGGCCGCGTCGGTCCCCGTGCCCATGGCGATGCCGACCTGCGCCGCCGCCAGGGCGGGGGCGTCGTTGATGCCGTCCCCGGCCATCGCCACGATGCGCGAGGCGGCGCGCAACCGTTGGATTTCTTCGATCTTCCGCCGCGGGCCGGCTTGGGCGCGCACGTCGTCAATCTGCAGTTGTTGGGCCACGATGCGCGCGGTCTGCTCGTTGTCCCCGGTCAACATGACGATCTTCAGCCCCATCCGGCGAAGCCGTTGAATGGCCGCCGGGGTGGTTGCCTTAATTGGATCCGCCACGGCCAGCGCCCCGGCGATTTTTCCATCCTGCGCCACCCAGATAACAGTTTGTCCCAAGGATTGACACTGCGCCGCCTCTTCCCGCGCCCCCGCCAGGCCGGCCACGCCTTGCTCCTCCAGAAACGCGGCATTCCCCACGGTCACTTCCCGTCCGCCAACGCGCCCCGTGACCCCTCCGCCGGTACAGGAATGAAATTGGTCCACCGGCGCCAAATCCAATCCGCGTTCCCGCGCGGCACGCACCAGGGCCGCGCCCAGCGGATGTTCGCTCCGCGCCTCCACCGCCGCCGCCAGACGGAGCAATCCCGCCTCCTCCATTCCCGGCTGGGGAAAAATGCGGACCACGCGGGGCCGCCCTTCGGTCAGTGTGCCGGTCTTGTCCAGGACGATGGTGTCCACTTTTTCCAGCGTCTCCAGGGCCTCGGCGTTTTTGACGAGGACCCCTTCCCGCGCGCCGCGCCCCACGCCCACCATGATGGACATGGGCGTGGCCAGACCGAGCGCGCAAGGACAAGCGATGATCAGGACCGCCACCGCGTTGGCCAGGGCGCGGGCGGCCGCCTTTTCCGGCGCGGCGGCCAGGCCGGGATTGGTCCCCAGCCACAGCCAAAGAGCCAGGGTGGCCACGGCCGCGCCCATCACGGCCGGCACAAACCAGCGCGCCACCGCATCGGCCAGGCGCTGCACCGGCGCGCGGCTCCGTTGGGCCGCCGCCACCATTTGGATGATTTGCGCCAGCAGTGTTTCCCGGCCCACCCGTTCCGCCCGCATCAGGAACGCGCCGGTTTGATTGAGCGTGGCCCCCGTGACCCAATCCCCGGCGGCCTTGGCGGAGGGCATCGCCTCTCCGGTGAGCATCGCCTCGTCCACGCTGCTGGCGCCTTCCAGCAAAACTCCATCCACCGGAATCTTTTCGCCGGGCCGCACCCGCAGCGTGTCTCCTTTGCGCACCAGCGTGATGGGGAGTTCGATTTCCTGTCCCTGGCGCACCACGCGCGCGCTGGGGGCCGCTTCCTGGAGCAGGGCTTGGATGGCCTGCCCGGTCCGGCGGCGGGCTTTGGCTTCCAACATCTGGCCCAGCAAGGCCAGCAAGGTGATCATGGCCGCGCTGTCAAAATAGACCGGGATCGGCTCCAGGGTGTGCGAGGAAACTCGGGGCGCGAGGACCAAACTCGCCACACTAAACCCATAAGCCGCCATCACCCCCATCCCGATCAGGGTGAACATGTTCGCGCTGCGCAACACCACCGAACGCCAGGCCCGTTCCAGGATCGG
>JBEKIA010000274.1:0-3953 GCA_050011995.1 Verrucomicrobiota bacterium | reverse complement strand
CGGGTCGCGTCCGGCCTCCTGCTGGCTGGCGGGGGCGTGGGCGGGGCCGGGGCCGACGCAACCGCCTCGGGCGCGGCCGCGGGCGGATTCTGCCCCAGCGATTTCACGTCCGCGGGGGAGACCACAACATTCTTGACAATAAAACAATTGCCCGACTGGGCCAGCCCGTTCAGGACGGCGGCCAGTTCCCGGGAAAAACACCGGAATTCAATCTTGTAGGGGGTCTTGGTCTCCGCGGACGTGGTGACCTTGCTGGCGGGAAACGTGTCGTCCGGATTGAGAATCAGATCGTTGGTGGGGGACAAGGCCACGCGCCGAAACATGGCCAGCGAATTGATTTTGGCCCCAAACAGAATATTGCAAAGCGCCTTGATTTCGGTCAATTGCTGCATCCACGGCTCGATGTTCTCCAATGGATACCTCAGTTTGCCCCGCTGATCGGTAAATCCGAACGCCATAGTGTCGGGCAGCGCCACCGAGGCGTTGGTGGCCTGGGTTTTCAATTCGGCGATGGTGTTCTCCAGATACTCCGAGAACCCCTTCTCATCCTCCTTGGGATGGGGGGTGTAGGGGCTGAACGCTTTGTTCACCTGATCCTCAAACTCCGTCACCTGGCCCAACTCCGCCTTGGCTTGCTGGATGTGCTCGTCGGACGGGTAAACAGGCTTCTTTTGCAACGCGTTATACTGGGTCACATACCCCTGAAACTCGGTGTTCACCACCGCGTTCTGCTTCAAATCGCCCGAAAACAAGTAGCCGCAGTAACCGGTCAAAACCAAACCCGCCACCAGGCTCAGGAGAAAGAACAAATTGCGTTTGATCCAGGCCATACTTATAGTTTGAGCGGGTTCTTCAGGCCCACGGTAAGATCAAAGGTCGCCGTGTTGGTATCCGCCGGGTCCGCTTTGATGCCATTGGTTCCGAGCAGCACGTTGGTGCTGAAGGACGGCGAGGCCATCAGGTTCGACTGCACGGCAAACGCCAGGTCCTGGTTGGCGGACCCGGAGATTTTGTCCCGGTTCACCATCCGGCAAGTGACCAGAATGCGGGTCACGGAGTTGCTCAACGCTTTGGCCGCCTCCAACGCCGCCAGTTGCTTCTGCTTCTGCGCCTCGATCTGCTGGGGGGTTAGGGGGGCGCCGCCCCGAGGACCATTCGTGTCCGAAGTGGCAGTCCTGAGCCGCCGGTTTCTGGCCTCCCAGGAGTTGTCGCCCAAAGCGCTGGCCGTCCTGACCACCGGGGCCTTGTAAACCTGAAATCCCGTGTCCGGCTTCCCCCCGCCGTAGGCGCTGCCCGCGGGCAAATCCGGCTCAAAGGTCTCCACCCAGACTCCCACGTCAACGTCATGGCCTTGGTTCTTCTCCTTCAGGCTGGCTTGAACGTTGGTTTCCGAACGGAGCAGGGCCGCGCGCATTTCGCCCAGCACGTTCATCCAATAAAAGTGGTCCTCTGCAAGCTCGGTAACCCCTTGGGCGCCCGCCAGCGCCGTGTCGCGCTGTTTCAGCACCTCGGTTAATTCCTTGTCCTTCTTGGTCAAGCTGGTCAGCTTGGTCTTCAAATCATCGCGGTTGACCTGCCGCGCCGCGTAAATCCGCGCTTCGGCCACATGCAGCAGGAATACCGCCAGGGCCAGACTGAAAACGGCGGCGATGAGGTAGGGCTTTTTCTGCGCGAACCGCTGGCGCTGAATCGAGCTTTTGGGCATCAGATTCAGTTCCACAGGGCAATGCGCCAGATCCCGCAATCCCAGTCCCACCACCTCCCCAAACGAATGCGCGTACTTGGACAATTCCTCCAAGTCCAGCGCCGGGCCGATTTCAATGTTGCGGAAGGGATTAAAATAATCCACCGGCAGATTGAGCTTCTCCGCGAAGAACTGCGCCGTGTACGGCATGATGGAGGCCCCGCCGGACAAATAGAGCCGCTCCGGCGCCGAACCCCCTTGCTGGCCGCGGTAAAATTGGATGGTCTGGTTGACTTGGATATGCAGCCGGGTCATCACCTGGCGGGCGATCTTGGCTATGGCCGCCGCCTGGGGGTCCTCCGGCTCTTCGTAGGCCCCGCCCAGGCTGACCGAGCCTTTTTCCAGTTTCACCGCTTCCGCTTCCGGGAACCGGGTCTTGGCCTCATGCGCAAAATCCTGGGTGATGGAATTGGCCCCGATGGTGATGCTCCGCGCATACACCTTCCCCTTTTCAAAAAAAAGCAGATTGCTCGTCTTGGCCCCGATGTCCAGAAGCATGCTGCAGCCTTCCACGTCCCCGTAATTGTATCGAAACGCGTTGCACAAGGCGGCGGAGGACACATCCACCAGTTTCAGGCGCAATCCGGCGGATTCCCCCACCCGGAACAGGCCCTCAATGACTTCCGATTTGACGGCCACCAGCAGCACCTCCAACTCGTTGCTGGCCGAGGTGCCCAGGATTTGATAATCCCACACCACCTCGTCCAGCGGGAAGGGAACATTTTGCTGGGCCTCGTAGCGAATAATTTGCGTCACCTTCGATGTGTCCACCGGCGGCAGTTTGACGAATTTGGAAAACACATGAAAACCCGGCGCGCAAACATTGCTCTGGCGCGAGCTGAAGTTCTTCTCCGCCAGCAACTCCTGCAAGGCCTTCAGGATCGCCGCCTCCCGGCTCGCCTCCTGCGATCCCTCTATCCCCAGCGGCTTGACCCCGTACTGTTTGAGCCGCAAACCTCCGGCGTCGTTCTGTTCGAACTCCGCCATCTTCAGGCTTCCGGCTCCAAAGTCTATCGCCAAAAATGATTTCGAATTTAACATTGATTTCGCTCCTGCCGCCTCCAGCTCTTCCAGAATGTCACGCTCCCAGTCTCAATACAAATGAAAAAGTCCGTGCTGATTACCGCAAATCGCCACGGCGGTCAATTATTTTGATAAACATTTCTTTATACAAAGCTAAAGGTATGCCACCCCCCGGCTGCCTCCCGCTTCTCCAGGAATCCGCCTTCCACGCCCATTCCTCCCCCGCCTCGGGCCGCCCCGCCGGTTTTGCCTCATCATTTTCACGCAAAATGCGTGAAAATGCCGCCCCCAAAACTCCCCCGCCTTACCTCCCCAGCCGGCCCCGAAAATAGTCAATAGTCTTGACAAGTCCCTCGCCCAGCGCCACCCGCGGTTCCCAGCCCAACAGGCTCCTGGCCCGCGCGATGTCGGGACGCCGCCGGCGCGGGTCATCCTCCGGCAAAGGCCGGAAACTGATTTTGCTGCGGGAGCCGGCCGCCGCGATGATTTGGCGGGCAAACTGCAGCACCGTCAATTCCGCCGGATTGCCCAGGTTGACCGGATCGCTGGTCCCGCTCTGCATCAACCGGTAAATCCCTTCAATCAAGTCCGTGCAATAGCAAAAACTGCGCGTCTGTTCCCCGCGCCCAAAGACCGTCAGCGGCTGGTTCTTCAGCGCCTGGCTGACGAAGGCCGGCACCACCCGCCCGTCCCGCAATCTCATGCGCGGTCCGTAGGTGTTGAAGATGCGGGCGATGCGCGTCTCCACTCCGTGCTCCCGGTGATAGGCCATGGCCAGCGCCTCCGCGAACCGCTTGGATTCGTCGTAACAACCGCGCAGGCCGGTCGGATTGACGTTGCCCCAGTAGGATTCGGTCTGCGGATGCACCAGCGGGTCCCCGTACACTTCGGAAGTGGATGCAAGCAGGAACCGGGCCGATTTGTGCATGGCCAGTCCCAGCGCCTTGTGCGTCCCCAACGATCCCACCTTCAGCGTCTGGATCGGCAACTCCAAATAATCCACCGGACTGGCCGGCGAGGCAAAATGCCACACGTAATCCACCTCCATGTCAATAAACAGATACTCCGTCACATCCTGCTCGATGAATCGGAAATCCTGGTTCCCCGCCAGATGCGCGATGTTGTCCACGCTGCCGGTGACCAGATTGTCCACCGCCACCACCTTGTGGCCGCGCCCCAACAGGTA
>JBEKIA010000273.1:0-3976 GCA_050011995.1 Verrucomicrobiota bacterium | reverse complement strand
GGGGGGGGGGGGGGGGGGGGGCGGGGGGGGGGGGGGGGTGGGCGGCTGAGGCCGCGGCGGCGGGGGGGGCCCCCGCGCCCGCGACTGCCGCAGGCGGAGGAGCGGCGGGCGGCTGCATCGTCAGATAATCGGAGGCGACAAATCCGCAGGCATTGGCGGGCGGCTCGATTTGAATCCAGTCCGCATTGCGGCGAACTTGCTTGACGCGCGCCCCCTTCTCCAAGAGGGCGACGATGCCGTAGAAATCGCCCGGCCCGCCCCGCACGTTGACGCGCGCCCTGGAAATGGTCATGGAATTGGTGTCCACATAATCGGCAAAGACCCAGACGGCGGTGTTGGTGGGCAGGAGGATGCGCGCCCAATTGGCCGGTTCATTGAGCTTGGGTTTGGCCAGGGTGATTTGCTCCAGAACCGTGACCGTCTGGCCTTTGGCCACATGGGCGAGGACATCGCCGGCGAAGGCAGGCTGGGAGCGGACGAGGAGCGATTCGAGTTTTACGGTGCCGGCGCCCGGCGGATCCAAAACGAGGTCTTTCGCCAGCGGGCCGGTGACGCTGCGCGAGACGGGGGGCGAATTGGAATCGCGGGCCGGAACTTGCGCGAAAACAGAGGCGGCGGCCAGCCCGGCCAGCCCGCCCAAAAGCCAGAAGTTCGATTTCATAAGTTTTGCAGTAGAGATTTTATCTCCGGTTCTGTCAACACCCGCCATTTGCCCGCGGGCAACTCGCCCAGTTTGACCGGCCCGATCCGCACCCGTTGCAAACGCCGCACCGTCAAGTTTTCCGCCTCGAAAAGCCGCCGCGCCTCGCGGTTCTTTCCCTCCGTCAATTCCAGTTCCACCGTGCTGCTCGTATTGTTGGCCGAGATCAGCCGCGCGCGCGCAGCCTGCAATTTCTCCCCGCCGCTGACCAGGCCCTGGGTGAACTTCTTCAACGTCTCGGCATTTACCCGCCCTTCGATTGTGGCCACATAGGTCTTGGTAATGCGATAGCGGGGATGAGTCAATTTCAAGCAAAAATCGCCGTCATTCGTCAAAAAAATCAGCCCTTCGCTCTGGTAATCGAGCCGTCCGACGGAAAACAAATCGCTCCATTCCTTGGGGAGCAAATCGCCGATGCGGTGGCGAACCTCATCCGCCGCCCGCGAACACAGGCAGCCGCGCGGCTTGTGCAGGGCGATGTAACGCCGCGCTTTCCGGCCCACCACCCGCCCATCCACCGCCACCTGATCCCGCCCCGGCTCGACCTTGACACCCATTTCCCGCACCACCGTTCCGTTGACGGCCACCCGGCCCGCCGCGATGATCCTTTCGCTGGCCCGCCGCGAGGCAATGCCCGCCTGCGCCAAAATCTTTTGCAATCGAACCACAGGCTCAATGGCGGATTGGGGATGGAGGATGGAGGATGGAGGACTGCGAATGGGCCGGCCCCACGACCCCGGCTTTCAATCCGCGGTCCGCGATCCGCCTCGGCGTCACGCCTCCGCTTTGGTTTTGCGCAGGCCGGTGACGCGGTCACCGGTCTTCCACTGGCCGCGGCTCTTGAGAATCTCGACGCGTTCAAACCGTTTCAAGACATTGCGCTTGGCGCCGGAGGTGGTGGCGGCGCGCAGACTTCGATGCTGTGACATAAATAATGAATTTTAAATGCTGTTTCCGTCCTGTATGGGATCGGCCTCTTGTCATACCATGCGCGCCCCAAAAAGCAAATCGTTTTATTTGCGCGCCAAAATCAGGGCGCGCATCTCAGCAAAACAGACTTGCCTTGATTGTAATCCAAGGCGGCATCCGTGAGCGCCGTCAGGCGCGGAATCATTGTAGTTGGGCAACGGGAATGGGTTCAAGTTCCGTCAGGAGCGGAACATGCCGCTCCTGACGGAGCTTGAGATGTTTTGCGGTTTGTCGGCTGCAAATATTCCGCTCTTGACGGAGCTTTAGCCGCAAGCCCTTCAACCAAACTCGGCTGGAGCCGGCCAATAACTGCGATGCGCCAAAATCAGGGAGGGGAATACCGTCCCCGGCGTGCAATTCCCGGAAAAGTGGCCAGTTTTTGCACGGTTTATGGAATACACTGCCTCGATTTGAGACAAAAAAAGGGGCGGGAAACGGCTGGAAAAGCCAGAAAACGGAAAAAAGAGGCAAAAAAAAGTAAAAAATACACGGCTGGGGGCCATTTTTGACGGTCTTGGGGCTAAAGTCCCCGCTTGGCATTGCCGATGCTATGTATGCTTGTATGACGAGTATAACGAAAACAGCCACACCGGAAGTAACCATTGGTCTTTATGCCGCTTTCGCGGCGATTGTCGCCAGAGTGCGCGCCGTCATCGCGGCGCAAGCCCCCATCGGCTACCAGGATGAAACCGGATTCCACACCGGCGTCAAACCGCGCGACGCGGAAGCCGCCGGGATGGCAGACTGGTAATCCGCCGCCGCCGCGGCAACGCGGGCCGGGTTCTCCAGCGCGGACAGCATTGTGTCCAAAGGAGAGCGGGAAGCGTGCCGCACGGAGGGGGTGGATTATCCGCAGGGAACATTTTCGACGCCGAAAGGCGTCTTTTTTTGTCTCCAATTGCAGCCGCTGACGGCTGGCTGATCGAGGATCAAGGATTGAATAAGGCATTCTCCCCGCTTTGAATCAGGCGGGTACTATTTCGAGACGATGCTGTGAGGGCCGATGGAGAATGAAACGATCACGTCGTGATCAATAATAAACAGCAAGCGGCAGCAAGGCGAATTCACGCTTAAATCGAACGCTGCGCCGGCAGGTCATAGATCTTTTACCGCAGCGTCCATCGTGGGGTAATCTTTCGGCTCAATGGCATCGTCAGGGCGCTCTTTGGCGTCTGCCCGGTCCTTCACGGTGGGCTGGCGGGACGGCACGGTTACGGCAAAAAGAATCGGGTCAAATGGAACTTGGTCCTTTGCGGATTTCTTTTCCTTAACTTTCATCACGCGCAAACTAATCCCTTTCGGCTTGGACCGCAAACGCAAAAGCACACCCTTTTTGTTTTGGGAAACCAAAAACCAACCAGCGGAGTTTCCCCGCCTGTCCTCCGTAGCTTTAGCGAAGGAGGAGGCTCGTTCCCGTGTCGCCTGTCCAGCCAGGTGAAGGCGGATCATTCGGCTTGCGAAAGGCCGGAGGGCCAAGCCGAACGCCAATACGCGAAAACCCAGCCCCGACACAGTTGCGCAAGCGGCTCAGGATGAGGACACGGCCAGGATCGGCATTTGCCGGCATTTTTTCATTGACTCTTCGAGCTTACATGCTAATCTTTCCGGCGTGAGGACAAGGCTGGGATGGCGGGATGGCGGCGGGGAGGAGAGGGGGGCTTCTGGGGAAAAGCTGAAATTGGGATTTCCGGATTTCTGCTTTCTGCTTTTCCGGCAGACGGTGGCGGCATCCCACGCGCAGTCTCCAATCATTCAATACTCTATCAATTTAGTATGCTTTATGATTCCATCGTTGCAAGTGTGCTTTTTTCCGCCAGTTTTGACCATTTTTGAGTGAAATGAACCCAAGTGGCTGTCCATGAACTATTTATGTGTAAAACATGGCCTTCAAAATCAAGCTGAATAAAGGCTGATCAAGGTAAATCAAGATATGTTTCGAACCACAATACCCAATATTCCATTACTCCGTTACTCCATCACTTTGGCCGGGTTTCCGCATATCGCGGTGGAAAATCAGCCCGAATTGGAGCAAACACGAGTTCGCAAGGCTTTCAGGAATCGGCTCCGATTTCTGACGGAGGAAAGAAGATTGCGTTTTTTCGGGTCGGCACTAAACTGGCTTGGTTGACAAAGATGGATAATTAGCGTCATGCTCGGCACCTTAAATCCCAGCGAGGAGGCCCAACTGCGGCAGACGATTGAGATGTTTGAGGTCATCACTCAGTCGCAGCCGCACGATTATCAGTCGTTGGAAATCCTCAAGGAGGCCTATCTCAAGCTGGGCATGGAAAAGGATGTGATCCAGAC
>JBEKIA010000272.1:0-3986 GCA_050011995.1 Verrucomicrobiota bacterium | reverse complement strand
GCCCGCCCACCGCCAGCACCGGCGCGGCGGTGTCCAGCGCGGTCGCGGGCCGCCCGTCCGCCAATCGGATGGGCAGGGGCGCATAACCGCGCGCCCGGCGCAATATCTGCTCGCATCCCAGCACTATGCGCGCCACCGAATCATCCACATGCCGGACAATGGGCCGGTTATGCACCAGGAAAACGTCGGCGATGCGGCGGAGCCTTTGCAGGGCCTCCTGTTCGTCAATGCAGATTGGTTCGTCGCTCAGGTTGCCGCTGGTCGCCACGACGGGAAAATTCAGCTCGGACAACAACAAATGGTGCAACGGCGAATAGGGAAGCATCACGCCCAGGTTGGGATTGGCGGGGGCGACTGAGTCAAGATTAGGATTAAGATTAGGATTAAGATTAGGATTAAGATTAGGATTAAGATTAGGATTAAGATTAGGATCAAGATTAGGAATCATGCCCGGGTTCGGGTTGGGCGGAGCGGCCGGGGGGGCTGGCGGCGCGAGCCTTTTCAGCAGGACGATGGGCGATTCGGGCGACTGGAGCAGGCGCGCTTCCGCGTCCGCCACGCGGCAATCGGCGCGGACCGCCTCCAGCGACGGATACATCACGGCGAAGGGCTTCTCCTCGCGCTGCTTGCGCAGGCGCAGGCGCCGCACCGCCTCCGGGTCGCGCGCGTCCACCATCAACTGGAAGCCGCCGATGCCTTTGAGCGCCAGAATTTTTCCGTCGCGGATGGTTCTTGCCGCCTGCAACAAGGCGGGGTGATGTGTGGCGAGGACGGCTCCTCCGGCATCCCACAATTCCAGATGCGGCCCGCACCGGGAACAGGCGTTGGGCTGGGCGTGGAAGCGGCGGTTGGCGGGGTCGCGGTATTCCTCCTCGCATTGAGGGCACATGGCGAACCGTTTCATGGAGGTGTTGGCGCGGTCGTAGGGGAGAGACTCCACGATGGAGAAGCGGGGGCCGCAATGGGTGCAATTAGTAAAGGGATACAGATGGCGGCGGTTGCGGGGATCAAAAACTTCCCGCATACATTCAGGACAGGCGGCCAGGTCCGGCATGAGGATGGCCGTCTTGCCGCCGCCGGCATCGCTGGGCCGGATTTGAAAACCCGCGCAGCCCGTTGCATCGAGCCACCAGGATTCCAGACTCTGGATGAAACTGCGCGGCGGCTTGTCGGTCTGGAGGCGGAGCAGAAATTGTTCCAGGCCGGCGCGGGAGCCTTCGGCTTCGATGAAGACTCCCTGGCTGGAATTATTGACCCACCCGGCCAGGCCGAGTTCGGCCGCCAGGCGATGGACAAACGGGCGGAAACCGACCCCCTGGACGGCGCCCCGCACGGCAATTTTCAAGCGCGTTGTTGCTGGCGCGTTCAAGCTGTTCATCGAACCAGATTTCGTTTGGGAATTGGATTTCAAAAACTACTCTTCCTGGAATTGGTTTTCCCTCATGGCAGACGCCCGCCTGCCGCCCGGTTTGTGCGCCCTGCCGCAAGAGGCGGGGCAGGACCCGTTGAGTTGATGAGGTCAGACTTTGGCCGTTTTCTGAAACTGGCCGTGATTGCCTGCGAGCCAACCGTGAAAAGACAGGTCCTCATCCAGATCAGGCCAGCGAAGACCGAACGGGGAAATCTCGATATGATTCAACTGCTGGTGTGTGCCAGCCGCCAGACGAGGATTATCCGCAACCGGAAAACGAATCTCCGCGCCGCCTGCCATGCGGATAACCATCCAGCCATCCACATGAGCGGCGGAACGAGCTGTGTCAGTTAAAGAATTCATGCCACTTCTGAATGATAATCTCTTTATACTTTTCCGCAAGCAATTGCGCTTTTGGTTTGATTCCCCACAAGATCGGGAATAGAATGAGAGTGTGAGCATTGAGTTGCTGAAACAAGAATTGTCCGCGCTGAACGCGAGCGAACAACGGCATTTGACGGCCTTTCTCGTGTCGCTGCAGGACGCCGCCGGCGCCGCATACCGCGAGAAACTGTCCACGAAAATTGACAAGCCCGGCGCGGAATTTGCCACTTTGGCGGACTTGGACAGGCGACTGAATTTACCGGGTGACGGCGACCGCCCATGAATTATCGCCTGCTTTGTGACGAAAACAACCGGAATCCACACCTGGAACGGCTGAAATGATTTTTGGCATGGCTCACGCCAGAAGTTCCTGGATTTCCTCCCAGCTCAGGGAGGCGGCGAATTGTTCCTCGCTGCCGATGGCCGCCTGGATCATCCCCCGCTTGCGGTTTTGCAAGGCGAGTATTTTTTCCTCCACCGTGTCGCGCGCGATCAGTTTGTAGCTGGTCACCACTTTGGTTTGGCCGATGCGATGGGCGCGGTCCGTCGCCTGGTCTTCCACAGCCGGATTCCACCACGGATCGAAATGAATCACCGTGTCCGCCCCCGTCAGGTTCAGGCCGGCGCCGCCGGCTTTGAGGCTGATGAGAAACACCGGAATGGCGGCGTTCTTTTGAAATTGTGCCACCACCGCTCCCCGGTCGGAGGTGGAACCGTCCAGATAACAATACTCGATGCCCTCCGCCGCCAGCCGCTCCCGCAACAGCGACAACATGCTGACAAACTGGCTGAAGACCAGCGCGCGATGGCCGCCGTCCATCACTTCCTCCAGCAGTTCGCCGAACAAATCCAGTTTGCCGGAGGCGCTGGCGGGATGGACGCCTTCGAGTTTGAGCAGCCGCAAATCGCAGCAGACCTGCCGCAGCCGCAGCAACGCGTTCAAGACCAGCATCCGGCTTTGGGCGGCCCCGGGCGCGCCCGCCGCCTCCAGCACTCCCTTGCGGCTGGCTTCCAGGATTTGCTGATACACGCCGCGCTGCTCCGCCGTCAATTCGCAGAACGACACCTGTTCCAGCCGGGCCGGCAAATCCGCCGCCACCTCCTTCTTGAGCCGCCGCAGCAGGAAGGGCCGCAGCCGCCGCCCCAGCCGCGTTTGGGCGGCGGCGTCTTTTTCCCGCGTGATCGGCAATTCGTAGCGCTCGCGGAAATCCTGCGCGCTCCCCAGATAGCCGGGCATGAGAAAGTCGAAAATGGACCAGAGATCGAGCACGGAATTCTCCATCGGAGTGCCGGTCAGGACAATCCGGCGCCGGGCGGCCACGGCTTTGACGGCTTGCGCGTTTTGGGTCTGGCGGTTTTTGATGTGCTGGGCTTCGTCCAGCACAACGGTGTCAAACTCCAGCCCGCGATAGCGCCCGGCGTCGCGGCGGATCAGGGAATAACTTGTCAAGACGATGTCGCTCGCCGCGATTTGGCCGAACCGCGCGTGCCGGTCCGGTCCGTGCAAGGCCAGCAGCTTCAACTCCGGCGTGAATTTCTTCGCCTCCGCCACCCAATTGAACACCAGACTCGTAGGGCAAACGACCAAATGCGGGCGATGCGTTTCCATCCGCCATCCGCCATCCGCCTTGTCCGCCATAGCTGCAGCGACGGCGGAAATCCGCAATGTGGAAAGAAAGGCCAGAGTTTGCAGCGTTTTCCCCAGCCCCATTTCGTCGGCCAGAATGCCGCCGAAGCCGTTTTCCCGGAGAAAATGCAGCCAGGCCACGCCGTGTTTCTGGTAAGGGCGCAGCACCGCGTCCAATTCGCCCAGCGGCGGGCAGGCCAGTTTGGCTTCGCCGCATTGCCGGGCCGCGCGCTCGCGCCAGGCCGGGGGCGCGTGGACGCGCCAATCGGCGTGCTGCCGCAAGGCGGCCTCCAGGAAGCCGGCCTGGGTGTTGCTGATGCGATAGCCCTGCGGATGCTGCCGCGGCGCGCAGTCCAGCAGGACCTCCTGCAGCTCCTCCACCGCGCCCGTGTCAATCAACCCCCATTTTCCGTTTTTCAGACGCGTGTGGCTCCGGCCGGAAAGGAGCAGGCGTTGAATGTCCGCCGCCGCAAAAGTCTCCCCGCCGCCCGCCGCAAACACCACGCCCAGATCAAACCATTGCACACCCGAGGAGATGTGAAACTGCGGCTGGACGCGCTCGAT
>JBEKIA010000271.1:0-4014 GCA_050011995.1 Verrucomicrobiota bacterium | reverse complement strand
CCATGAAAATGATTTCCCTGAAAATCGGGTTGGTTTGCGCGGTCTTGCTCATGGGCGCGGTCCAGGCGGCGCCGATTGGCGGTTCGGTGGTCATCGCCAACAAAGAGGTGCCGGTTGACAGCCTCAGCGCCACTGAGTTGAAGGACATTTACACCGGCAAAACGGCCTATTGGCAAGGCGGCCAGAGCGTGGTCATCGTCGTGCTGTCCGGGAAGACGGACGCGGCATTGAAGGAAGTCAGCGGCATGGACGCCAGCCAGTTCAAGACGTTCTGGCAGCGCCTGGTGTTTTCCGGCCGCGGGCAACTCCCCAAGAAGGCGGAGGATGCCGATTCGCTCGTGGCGCTTGTCGCCGCAAACAAGGGCGCGATTGCCCTCGTGCCGGCGGATGCCGGATTGAAAGACGTCAAGATACTCGATGTCAAATAAAATCACGCGCCGCGGATCGCCTCCAGGGCGCGCCAACCTACATCCATGAGCACAACGCGCAATGATGCAAATCAGGGCGGCTTTCGCGGCGCCGAAGGCGTTGAGGGTCTGCCGCCGTCAGCGGAACCGCCCGGCCATTTGGCCGGCAAACAGGGAGTCCAATCTCTCTCTGCCACGTTCCGCAGGATTTTCCGGGTCGTTTTCCTCATATTTGTCTTCGCGGTTGTGCAGATGTTCATGCTTTGGCGGGTGTGCAACACCGGGATGAAGACCGCCACATCGCTGGAACACCAGGGCCTGCCCACGCTCAACGAACTGGCCTCGTTGCAGGAGCATCTGGCCATCTACAGGCTCAACTCCTACGAGTTTCTCTTTGCCCGGGAAGAAGATAAAACCGCCAAGGCAAAAGAGGTGGAAACGGTGGCCATCCAAATGCGCACGGAGTTGGAACACATCAAGACGCTTGTTCCCGAAGGCAAGGGCCGCCAGCTTGCCTCCAATCTGGAAGGCGCTCTTGATGGCTTGGACAGCGAATTCGAAAGAGTGCGCAACCTGGTGGACTCGGATTTTGCCGCAGCCATGAAGGCCATGGATCAGGATATCCCGCCCATGACAGATCAGGTGACGGCCGCGGCGAACGCCTTGAAGGACTTCGGCTACCAATTCTCCGGCGGGCAGGCCAACGCGACGTTTGACAGCTTTGGCTGGATCAAGAATAACGCCGTCCTGTTTGGCGCGGGGAACATCCTGGTCGCCTTTGGCGCGGTGATGTTCATCCGGCTGGCCGCCCGCCGCAGCCGCGCGCAGTTGTCGGACACCCTGGTGCGGCTGGATCAGCGAACCCAGGAACTGGCCGGGTCGCTTTCCCTGGTTCACGCCACTCTGGAAGCCACCGCCGACGGCATCCTGCTGATTGACACGGCGGGCAACATCGGGAACTTCAACCAGCAATTCCTCAAAATGTGGCGCATTTCCCCACCGGCGGAAATCCTCAAAGACAAGCAGCGGCTCATGGCTTATGTGCTTCCACTGGTGGAGCGCTCGGAAAAATTCGCCGGCAAAATGGAGGAATTGGCGGCCCATCCGGAACAGGAAAGTTTTGACGTGCTGGAACTTCAGGACACCCGGGTTTTTGAATGCTGTTCCAAGCCCCAACGCATCCAGGATCGAATCTGCGGCCGGGTTTGGAGTTTTCGCGACATCACCGAGCGCAGGCGGGCGCAAGAGAGCGAGCGGTTGCAGAGCGCCGCCCTGGAAGCGGCGGCCAACGCCATAGTCATTACGGACCAGAACGGCACAATTCAATCGGTCAATCCCGCCTTCACGGCGCTGACCGGCTACTCCGCGCAGGAAGCCGCCGGACAAAACCCGCGCCTCCTGAAAAGCGGCAACCAAAATGAGGCGTTCTATCGAAATCTCTGGCAGACGATTTCCTCCGGCCAGGTCTGGAGCGGGGAACTGACCAACCGCCGCAAGGACGGCAGCTTCTATGTTGAGGAGATGACCATCACTCCGTTGCGGAATGCCGGCGGTGTCATCGCCCGATATATCGCCATCAAGCAGGACATCACCGGGCGCAAACGGGACGAGGCCGCTTTGGTGAAGACCAGCGCGCTCCTGGAGGCGCTGCTGCAGAACACGACCGATGGCATTTACTTCAAGGACAGGGAGTGCCGCTTTGTTCACTTCAGCCGGAAGATGCTGGAACATTTCCATCTGACCCATCCGGAGGAACTGATGGGCCGGACCGATTTCGATTTCTTTTCCGAGGAACACGCGCGCCCCGCGTTCGAGGCCGAGCAGGAAATCCTCCGCACCGGCAAACCGATCCTGAATCTGGAAGAAAAGGAAACCCACCTCGACGGCCGCATCACTTGGGTTTTGACTTCAAAAATGGCTTGGCGCGACAACGCGGGCAACCTGATCGGCACCATGGGAATCTCGCGGGACATCACTCAGCACAAGTGCTTTGAGTCCCGCTTGTTTCAATCCCAAAAAATGGAAACCGTCGGCAAGCTGGCCGGCGGCATCGCCCACGAATTCAACAGCATCATGACCGCCATCCTCGGCCAGTGCGAATTGATGCTCTCCGACCTTCCCACCGGGAATCCCCTCCGCAAGAACGCCTCCGAAATCCACCAGGCCGCCAGCCGCGCCGCGGCCTTGACCCGCCAACTGCTGGCCTACGGCCGCAAACAAATCCTCCAGCCCGACGTCCTGGATCTCAACACCGTCCTGGCCGGAATGGAAAACACCCTGCGCCATCTGGCGGGCCGCGACGTGGATGTCCAGATCGCCCCGCCGGCCGGCCCCATGCTCGTCAAAGCCGACGCCGGACAAATCGAGCAGGTCATTGTCAACATCGTGATGAATGCCGCCGATGCCATGCCCAACGGCGGCAAACTCACTCTCGAAACCGCCGGGGTGTTTCTGGACCAGGAGTATGTCCGCCAGTTTCATGATCTCAAGGCGGGTGACTTTGTGATGCTGGCCATCACCGACACCGGCGCGGGCATGACCGAGGCCGTCAAAGCGCGCATCTTCGAGCCGTTTTTCACCACCAAGGGAGTCGGCCAGGGAACCGGGTTGGGCCTGGCCACCTGCCACGGCATCATCAAACAAAGCGACGGCCACATCAACGTCTATAGCGAACCGGGCCGGGGCGCCACCTTCAAGATCTACCTCCCGAAAGCCTCGTTGGAAAACAAGCCTCCCGGTCCGCCCCTCCAGTCCCCCGGCTTGCCCCGCGGCACAGAAACCATTCTGCTGGTCGAAGACGATCCCGCCTTGCGGGAAATGGCCGCCACCTTGCTGGGGCGGCTCGGTTACACCGTCCTGCCGGCGGGCAACGGCCTGGAAGCCTTGAATGTGACCCAGCAGCGCGCCACCGGCCATATTGATCTCCTGTTCACCGATGTCGTCATGCCGCACATGAGCGGCAAGGAATTGGCCGACCGCATGCGGGCGTTGCATCCGCACACCAAAATCCTTTTCACCTCCGCCTACACCGAAACCGCCATTGTGCATCAGGGAGTGTTGAACCCCGGCATAATTCTCTTGCAGAAGCCCTTCACCCCCTCCGCCCTCGCCAACAAAGTCCGCGAAGTCCTGGACAACGACAAACCCGCCCCCCCTCCCCTGTAGCGGCGGTCTATGACCGCCGCTGTTAGGCCAAGATTGGCCCCGTCCCGTCTGGTTAAAAAATGCTGGCTTGAGCAAAAAGCAACACCCGGGCCGGCGCGCCGGCCATTCCTTCCAGGCGGCTTTGGCGCCGGATTTGCCGCGCCGGAGCCGGATGCAGGCGCAAACCCGGCCCCGGCGGTGGAATTTTGCGGAAAGTTGCGCGCGATGGCATTGCCAGTGCTATGCAATCGCCCGCGACGGGTCCGGATTGCCCCGCCGCAGCCATGAAGAAAATTGAAGCCATCATCAAGCCGTTCAAATTGGACGAGGTCAAGGACGCCCTCAGCCACATCGGCAGTGACGGCATGCCCGTCAGCGAGGTCCGGGGTTTTGGCCGCCAGAAAGGCCATACGGAGGTCTATCTCCGCGGCGAATACACGGTGGATTTCCTGCCCAAGATCAA
>JBEKIA010000270.1:0-4027 GCA_050011995.1 Verrucomicrobiota bacterium | reverse complement strand
TTGCTCGGCTGTCCCGGCAAGGATTTCGACGTCGAAGTCTTCGGGGTCGGCTTCGATACGCTGGCCCAAGCTCTGTCGCGCTGGGGGAAGGCGGACGCGGTCGGCCAGTCCTTTGGAGTGGTCAAATTGACGACGGGCGGCGGGCACAATTATGATTTCACCATTCCCCGGAAGGATTCGAAAATCGCCCCCGGCCACAAGGGTTTCGCGGTGGAATTGGACCCGGCCATCACTCCCGCGCAGGCGGCGGCGCGGCGTGATTTCACCATCAATTCCCTCATGTTCGATCCGCGCACGGGGGAGATGCTGGATTTTTTTGGCGGGGCGGCGGATTTGCGGGCCGGGATTCTCCGCCACACCAGCCCGGCTTTTGTGGAGGACCCGCTGCGCGTCCTGCGCGGAATGCAGTTGGCCGGGCGCTTCAACCTGCAACCGGCCCCCGAAACGGTCGCATTGTGCCGGCAGATCAAGGACGGTTTCCGCGAGCTGGCCGGCCAGCGGGTGCGCGATGAATGGTTTAAGTGGGCGGAAAAAAGCGCGGCGCCGTCGGCCGGCTTGAAGTTCCTGGCCGCCACCGGATGGGTGGAACACTTCCCGGAAATCCAGGCCTTGATCGGCACCCCGCAGGACCCGGAATGGCATCCGGAAGGGGATGTCTTCATCCACACCGGCCACGGTTGCGACGCGATGGCGCGGCTGCCGGAGTGGAGGTCGGCCGACCCGGAATCGCGCATCGTCTATATGCTGGCCATCCTGGCCCATGACTTTGGCAAGCCGGCCACCACGCGCCAGGCGGTGAAGGAGGGACGGAGCAGAATCGTTTCGCCGGGGCATGACGCCCTGGGGGGCGAACTGGCGCGAGTCTTCCTGGAGCGGATTCACGCGCCGCCGGCCATCCAGGCGCGGGTCGTGCCGCTGGTCGTCAACCATATTATCCATTTTCAAGAAATGACCGACCGCGCCATGCGCCGCCTGGCCAAACGGCTGGAACCGGAGAGTATCCAGGGTTTGTGCCTGGTGATCACCGCCGACAGCATGGGCCGCCCGCCGCGGCCGGCGGCGGAGCCGGAGGGCGTCCAACGCCTGCTGGCGCGGGCGCGCGAATTGCAGGTCCAGGAAAGGCCGCCGGCGCCGATCCTCATGGGGCGGCATTTGGCGGAACTTGGAATGGAACCCGGCAAAGACTTTGGCGTGATTCTCCACCGGGCTTATGAAGCCCAATTGGAAGGGGCGTTTTTCGATTTGGCGCAGGCCTTGAAGTGGCTGCGCGCCCAGGAGGGTCTTGCCCTGTCGTCCAGCGTTCGGAGGGAACTGGAAGGGCGCTGCCGCGGCCCGGGGCAGGGAAAGGACCCATGCTGAATCAGTTCAGCATCCGGGCTGCCGGCTTTTGCGCCACTTGCTGCGATGCTTCATGATCCAATCCGTCAAGGCGCGTTCAAAACCGATGTCGTGTCCCGCCTTTTCGGATTCAATCCATTTGTGTCGTAATATCTCCTCCCGCTCCGCCTGGAACTCGCGGTAAAGGGACGAACGTTTGACCACGTCGTTATCTGGTTGGCCGCTGTTTGGGCTAGGCATAAACACTGGTTTTTTTGTCAGGCGTAGAAAGTTACCGGCATTTTGGGCAAGAATCAATGGAAAAGTAACAAAAACTTAACTTGCGTCCAAACCGAGGGCTTTCCGGCCCTCCGCGCTGATCATGCTTTGGTGCCAGGGCGGGTCCCAGACCAATTCGACATTGGCCTCTTCGATCTGCTCCAAGGCGAGCAATCGCTCCTGCACATTGCCGGCGATCTGCCCTCCCAGGTGGCAACCGGGCGAGGTCAGCGTCATTTTCACGTTCGCCTGGGCGCCGGTCACCGACACATCATAAACCAGCCCCAAATCCACTATGTTCAGCGGAATTTCCGGGTCGAAACATTGCCGCAACTCTCCCCAGATCAACGCTTCTATTCCCGCGGGACCGGCGCGATTTGCCGGGGCGGACTCAGACGATGTTGGCTCAATTTCCACAAGTTAAAATAAATCAGCCCAGCCTTTCGCGCAAGGCCCGGGCCAGCGCAATAAAAGCCGCCGCGGCCGCCCCTTCCGGCTGGCTGGCCACAATCGGAATGCCGGCGTCGCCACTGACCCGGATTTCTGTAAAAAGCGGTATTTCGCCCAAAAACGGAAGCTGGCGCCGTTGCGCTTCAGCCCGCCCGCCGCCATGTCCAAAAATCTCCAGCCGCTCGCCGTTCGGTGTGACAAAATAGCTCATGTTCTCCACAATTCCCAGAATGGGGACATTCACCTTTTCAAACATGGCAATGCCTTTGCGCACGACGCCCAAAGAAGCCTCCTGCGGCGTCGTCACGATCACGCCGCCATCCAGCGGGACAGTTTGGCACAGTGAAAGCTGGGCGTCGCCTGTGCCCGGCGGCAAATCCACCAGCAAATAATCCAGGGGCGCCCATTCCACTTCCGTAATGAACTGCTGGATGGCTTTCATAATCATCGGCCCGCGCCAAATCACCGGCGCATCATCCTCGATGAGGAAACCCATGCTCATCAACTTCACGCCGTGCCGCGCCGGCGGAACCAGTTTTTCGGCGCCGCTGACCGTCGGCTTTTCCCGAACCCCCATCATCAGCGGGATGCTCGGTCCATAGATATCGCAATCGAGCAATCCCACTTGCGCGCCCAGATGCCGCAAGGCGCAGGCCAGGTTGACCGAGACGGTGGACTTTCCCACCCCTCCCTTGCCGCTGGCCACCGCCACCACGCGGCCGATCCCCGGCAGCTTGTTTTGCTGCGACCACGGAGTCCCTCCGCCCGCCGCCGGCGCACTGGCGATTTCCACCTCAGCCCGCTCCACTTCCGGGACGGCGCGGAGCGCCTTCTCCGCCTCCGCCTTGATTTGCGCGGCCAAGACGGAACTTCCGCCGGTCAACTGGAGCGATACGCTGACCGCGCCCGCCTGGACCGCGATGGATTTGACAATGCCAAAAGAGACAATATCGCGCGAATAGCCCGGATACTTGACCGACTTGAGGGCCTGGGTGATGATTTCCTGATTGAGCATAATGTGGCGAGGCACATCGTCCTTCGCGCGCGGCCAGAGTAAAGTTCCCCGCGCCGCCATCAAAGTCAAAAATGCGGCCCCCCAAACCCCACCCCCGTGGCGGCATTGCCGTTAGGGAGCTTCCAAATCAAGTTCCGGTTCTAAAGTCAACGCCTTGCCGACCCGAATGGTGCGCAGCCGAATCCTCTGAATCGCTGAATTCAACCTGGACTCCACGTCCCAAGCGATCACGTCCGCAATGGCCCTTTCCCCCAGGGGAAGCGTCTTGATGCCAAGTTTGAGGTTTCTTAAATCCGTCCCGATCGCCTGGAAATCGAGGTTCAACTCTTGGCACGTTTCATGAGGATCCACCTTGGGCCCGTTGGTGAGCGCCTGAACGGCGGCCAGCGCATTTTGAAGTTCCTTGAGTTTCAGCAAATAAGCATTGGAGTCCGTTAAAGCGAGCACAGCTTCCCCCAAGACCTGGCCGAGAGGCGATTGTGGATCCTTGCCATTCAGCTCCTTATTGCGCGCTTTGCCGGCTTTGCGGATCAACTTGTTGGCTTTTTGAACGAGCTGATCAATGGCAAGATTGGATTGATCGAGTCCTTCCTGATTTAGCTTCGAATCCGTGAGATGATCGAGAATTTGGTCCAGCGAGGCGGCCGTTTGAGCCTTTGGGGGACGATTGATTTCATGCGGCGATGTTGCGGTCTGAGCCGCGCCCGCCCCGGCCAATAGGACAACAAGAATGAAAATAGCAGGTATTTGCCTTGCGACGCGCCGCCGGTTTATGGACGCTTCGCAGGCCAGGGAGTATCGGTTTACGCTCGCTGCCATTCTACTGCTAATGATGCCAGACGGAGAGGGGTGTGTCAATCGGCTGGTTTGCGGCTGGTTTTGCCGTGAGTTTTCGGTCGGAGGTCAGCGAGGGGTCGTCAAAATGTTGACCATCGAAGGCGTCCTCGCAGGGGGATTGGTTTTCAC
>JBEKIA010000269.1:0-4047 GCA_050011995.1 Verrucomicrobiota bacterium | reverse complement strand
CGCATGGCAAGGATGTCAAGGGAAAAAGGCAACAATGTATGGCTACATTTGAAACAGCATATTTTGCTGTTTTCCGAGGGAAATCGTAGCGTTTTACTGCCTTTTTAGGAGGGAAAATGCGATTAGGGTTGATTAGGCTTGATTTGGAAAACTCGGTTATGTGCGTAATTAGCTCATGGATAGCCACTTGGGTTTATTTTCATCAAAAATGGCCAAATTGGCGGAAAATGGCAGGCTTGCGACGCTGGAATCATAATGAATACTAAGTTTATAGAGTATTGAAGGATTAGTCGCCAAGAGCGGGATTCCACCGCCGTCTGCGAAACAGCAGACATCCGCATTTCCCGGCTTTTCCCCAAAAACATGCCGCCATCGTTCCGGTCCCCTCCACCCATACATTTCTTGCCCTCACGCCGAAAGATTAGTCCCACATAATCGCATATTATTGTTTTGCTCTCGCCTGGCGCAGCAGGTTCGCCAGCGAGCCAGCCGCACCCATGTTTAACTTCTTGGCAATCCAAGCCAGGGTCATCGTTGTTTCCTGGCGCAGCCGCCGAGCGATCTTCAGCTTCTGCGCATCCCCTTTGCGCCGTCGCGCCAACTCCGCCGCCGTCCACCGCCGCCCTTGGAGTTCCTCCGCCACCAGACGTTCGGCCCACGCTTCATCGCTTTCCCGCCGCTCCTCCCCGCCATGGTTCGGACCCGTCCGGCCACCCATCTCCTCCAACAGGCCCTGGCGAAACTCCCGGCCGCCCAAACACCAGCCGCGCCGGACCGCTTTCCACTCCTGCGCCAAATCGGCCAAGCGCCGCGCCTCCATCCGCGCCGCAAACTCCCGCCGCGCGGCCGGGGTGTCGCCGGACAGGCCATGTTCCCCCAATAACCGATCGGTCCGCAACCAGCCCGGCCGCTGCCGCGCCGGACGCAAATACGCCGGATAACTGCTCCAGCCATAGCGCGAGAGCTTGTCTTCCCGCGCCAGCAACCTGGCCCGCGCCGGATTGAGATGCACGTAATCACACACCGTCTTGAGGTAACCCGTCCCGCTGCCCTCCACGAAAAGCGCTTTGTAACGGCCGCTGAACAGATGTCCCAAGAGCCGGTGCCGCCGGTTGAAGCGCGAAGTGTAGGCGCCCAGGAACCATTTCATGCCCGACACCAGGTTGGCCCCGGGAGTCTCCACGACCAGGTGAAAGTGGTTGGGCATGAGGCAGAAGGCATGCACCTGCCAGCCGGTTTTCCCGCAGGTTTCCGCTAGGGCGCCGAGGAACATCTCCCGGTCCTGCCCGGTTCGGAAAATGGGCTCGCCACGATCTCCGCGATTGAGGACGTGATAGATCGCCCCCGGATATTCGACTCGGAGTTTTCTCGCCATGCCGCGGAATTTGCCCCGGAGAACGCGGCAAGTCAATGAAATATGCGATTATGCGGGACTGACCCCAATTGTCGTGTTCGGGTCAAGGGGGGGGAAATTCTCGGCCATGGCCACGGCTTGGAGCATGGCTTTGGCTTTGTTGACTGTCTCCTGGAATTCGCCCTCGGGCGTGGAGTCGTTCACCCAGCCGCCCCCGGCCTGCACGCAGGCCCGGCCGTCCTTGAGCAGGGCGGTGCGGATGGTGATGCAGCAATCCAGGTTGCCGCCGAAGGAAAAATAGCCGACGCAGCCGCCGTAGGGTCCGCGGGCGGTTTGTTCCAGTTCGGCGATGATCTGCATGGCGCGGATTTTGGGCGCGCCGGTCAGGGTGCCGGCGGGAAAGGTGGCGCGCATCAAATCGTAAGGGGTGCGGCCGCCGGAAAGTTGTCCCTCCACTTGGGAGACAATGTGCATGACATGGCTGTAGCGCTCGAGAATCATGAGGTCCCGCACCGCCACGGTGCCGAATTGGCAGACGCGGCCCAGGTCGTTGCGGGCCAGGTCCACGAGCATGACGTGCTCGGCGCGTTCCTTGGGATCGGCCAGCAGCTCGGCGCCCAGCGCGGCGTCTTCTTCGGGGGTTTTTCCGCGCGGCCGGGTTCCGGCGATGGGCCGGATCTCGACCCGTCCGTCCTCGCAGCGCACATGGGTTTCCGGGGAAGCGCCGACCAGGGAGAATCCCTCCAGCTCCAGCAAGAACATGTAGGGGGAAGGATTGATGGAGCGGGCGGCGCGATAAATGTCCAGCGGGGCGGCATGGACCGGGGTGGAGAAGCGCTGGGAGCCGACGACCTGGATAATGTCGCCCGCGGTGATGTATTGCCGGGCGCGGGAAACATTCCGCAAGAACACCTCCTTGGGCACGTTGGAGACGAAGGGCATCTGGGGGATTTCGCGGGGAACATCCACGGCGCGGTGGTCGGAGGGCTGCTCCAGCAGGGAAACCAGCCGCTCGATTTCGCCCGCCGCGTCCTCATAGGCGTCCGCCGCGCTGGTGTTCTCTTCCACCGCGGCGTTGACCAGGATGGTGATGGTCTGGGCGACACGGTCGAAAATCAAAAGCTGGTCGGCGATGAGAAAATAGAGGACAGGCGTGCCCAGGTCGTCGCGCGGCGGGCGCGGGATGACCGGTTCGATGTCGTGTATAAATTCATAACCGATAAAGCCGACCGCGCCGCCGGTAAAACGGGGCAGGCCGGGCCGGGACACGGCGTGAAAGCGCCGCATGACTTGCTCGATCACGGCCAGGCCGTCCTGGACGGGCTGGGGTTCAAGATGGCGGGCATGGACCGAAGCTGCAGGGGAAGGGGCCGGGGGGGACTGGGGGCTGCCCGGCGCGACAGAGTCTCTCCCTGCCGGGGCTACGGACAGGCTGTCCTGGACGACTTCGGGATTATGGCGGCGGTCGTAGACCGCCGCTACAGGAGCAGGGGCAGGGGAAGGGGCCAGGGGGTCCTGCACAGCGAACCGTTCGGTCACTCTGCCGTTTTCGATCAATTCCACCAGGCGGCCCGACTGGCGGATGACGGCGCGCGGATTGCAGCCGACAAAGGAGTAACGGCCAATATGTTCTCCGCCCTCGACCGATTCAAAGAGAAAGGATTCGCCCTGTCCGCGAATTTTATGATAGGCGGAAAGGGGCGTTTCAAAATCGGCCAAAATGCGGCGTGTGACCGGGATGAGATTGCCCAGGCCGGCCAATTTCAAGAATTCGTCTTTTGCAGGCTCGATATTCAATGGGTGTGTTGGTTATGGGTTAGTTTGCCGGCATTATCCCGCGTTGCGGCGCAGACGCCACAAAGAAAGCGAGGTGTAAAAAAGAAGGATGAAGGCGTAGGCCACAATGCCGCAGCCGATGGCAAAGGGCGCGGAATCTTCGGGAGACCAATGGAGCAACCCGGCGCCGACCAGGCCGGTCGCGCCGGTTTCGCCCAGGAGGCAGGCCAGGCAGAGGGGCAGGCGGGTCTCGGCCATGCGTTGGACGAACCAGTGCCGGAAAGCCGTCTCGCCCATGGACCGCATCAGCCAGGCCAGATGGAAATTGTGCGCCGCCACCAACAGGCTGGCGGTGACGGCCGCCAGGGCGGTCGCCGGCCAGAAGGCCAGCCCGAAGCAGAGAGCCAGATTGACCAGGGCGCCGAGTTTCCAGCCGAGTTTTTTGGCCACAGGATTGCCCTCCAGCACCAGGTTGGGCGTGGCCACCCAAGTGCTCAAGAAATCCGCCCCGCGGCCAAACAGGAGCAACGCCGCCAGGCGAAGGTAGTCGGAACTCCCGAAAGAAAGCGCGTCCCCGTTCATTTCTTGCCGTAAATCTCCCCGGGCGTCTGGAGCCGGGGTTCGGTGACGCGGTCGCCGCCGCCGGGGCCGACCGACCGGAAGAAGCAGGAGCGATAGCCCTCGTGGCAGGCCGCGCCGGCCTGCTCCACCTGAATCAACAGGGTGTCGCCGTCGCAATCAAAGGCGATGTCCTTGACGGTTTGGGTGTGGCCGCTGGTTTCGCCTTTCATCCAGAATTTCTGGCGGGACCGGCTCCAGAAGTGGGTTTTGCCGGTGGCGATGGTGGATTCCAGGGAGGCGCGGTTCATCCAGGCCATCATCAAGACCCGTCCGCCGGCCTGGTCCTGGATGATGGC
>JBEKIA010000268.1:0-4051 GCA_050011995.1 Verrucomicrobiota bacterium | reverse complement strand
AACGACGGCCTGTTTGTCTGGCACAAGGGCCTCCAGCAATCGGAAATCCTCTCCGGCAAAGAGTGGGCCCTCTTGCCCGCGGAAATCACTGTGCGGATTATCCGCTTTACCGCCACCATCCGTAAGGGCCATTCGTGTCAGTCCTTTCAAATGACACTTACGCGGCCTGTTCCAATTCTTTGAGTTCAAATCCAAAGGATTTGGCTTCTTTTCGCAATCGTCGCAACCGGTGGGCTTTGGTTTTGGCCTCGTATTGTTGGAGGTCCGGCCAGGCGAATTCGTCCCCGTACTTGATCATATGGTAGACGATGCACGCCAGCTTGCGAGCTGTGGCTGTCACCGCTTTGGGCGCGCCGCGTCGCGCCCGAATCCGGCGATAGAAGTCTCCCAGCCAGGTATCTGTCTTGCCGACGGCGACCGCCGCCAGCCGTAAAATCGTGCTGGCCCGGTTGTTGACCTTGCGTGTGCGCCGGCTCAACACCTTTCCGCCGCTGATTTTGGAGGCCGGGCACAATCCCAGCCAGGAGCAAAACGCCCGCGCGCTGCGCCAGCGACTCATGTCCGTGCCGATCTCGCCAACCAGCATCAGGACGCTCAACAGGTTCAAGCCACATACCTTGACCAAGTTGACTCCGCAAATGCGCGTCAGGACTTGCGTAAAATCAATCTCCGAGGCATTCGGACCATGGTGGACTCGTTTGCGTTTGGCCTTCTGGGGTGGCTCCGCCGCGGCGACCAGCTTGGGCGGAGCCGGAGTTGCTGCCGGTTTGGCGGTGGGGATTTGCGCCAGCACCTTTTCCATCCGCTGGTCACATTGGGCCATCTGGTTCTGATAGAACTTCCAGGCATCCAGACTCTGTTGGAGCACCAATAATTGCTCCTCGTCATAGGTGCCCGTCAATCCCGCTTCCATCTCCTTCACCGTGCTTTTATGACACCGCTCATCGCGCAACAGGACCAGTTGCTTGGGATTGCGCTGCCCGGCCAGAATGGCTTCGATAATCCGCAGCGCCGTTTCCCCATGCAAATCGCTCACCACCAACTGTAGATGCAGGTTCATCGCTGTCAGCGCCTTGCCCATGTGCTGCAAGTGCGTGGCACCGCAAATCACCAGTTCAGCCCGTTGACGGGTGAGGGTGCGCAACCGCCGAATCGGCGGGTCGGGTCGAAAGGCCCGGTGCAGCAACCCATAGGGGTGGAGCTTCTGGAGCCACTGGCAATCCAACCAATCGCTCTTGCGTCCGGGCACGGCTTTGACCCCGTGCGGATCCACCAGGTACACTTCGATGCCGGCGGCCTCCAGCTTGTCATAAAGAGTCAACCAGTAAATGCCCGTGGCCTCCATGGCCGCGGTGGTGATCTGGTGGCGGCGCAACCACTCGACCAGGGCGTCCTGCTCGGCGCTGAACACCCCAAAGACTCGAACCGGTGATTGACCCGCCTCCAACCCATCGGCCGGAATGGCGACATAGTTCTCCGCGCTGCCTACATCAATGCCCGCCGCACGCCGATGCACCGGCGTCAACTCGTCGAGCGAACGCGGTGCGCTGGGCGTCGTGGTGGCTGTAGCCACCTTGGCGCCCGGGTGCTTGAGCTTCCGGGCATTGCGGGCCCGACGTTTGGCCGAAGGGGAACTGGGAGCGGTTTTCATGGTTCAAGACTTCTGGTTGCGTTGATATAAAACGCGCCACTCCGGTCGGCCTCCGGGCACAAAGAATCCAGACTCTTTCAAACGGGATTGAGGGGGCAGTGAAGCCGCGTCTCATCACCAACGCCTTCATCGGCTAACCGGAGGAGCCATGCTCACTGACGGGCTGGTATAACCCGCACCACTGACTAACCGGCTTTAGCTTCCGCCGAAATGACACTGCGACCAATGGTCGCGCAACCCAATACCAACGCAAGTCATTTTCCCCTGCCAACCGCCTCGCGCGTGGGATGCTCACTATTGACACAAATTTCCCAAAAGGAACTATATTCAGGACTGACAACGGCAACTTGAAGTTATTGATTCTCAAGACCTTACGCTTTTACGGATTCGGACGGCCTCCAACTTTTTCGGCGTGTTCCAGAGGCCACAGGATCATTCCCTGTTGGGCAAACAAGTTGCGCAAGCGCCTAATGATCAGGACATTGCATGAATCCGCATTCATCGCCAAATTTAACTTATGAGGGATGTGCCGGTTCCCATCTCCATCCTCCTCCCGCTCCCAGGAATGGCATTCCCTCTGCCCTGCACTCCGGCAAAGTCGCTCATTTTCGCGAAGATTTTACCATGGATAGCACGGATTTCACGGATGAAGCCCCCGTCATCCGGATCAATTCTCTATCCGTGAAATCCGTGAAATCCGTGGTTCAATTCTTTTTGGTTGCGGCTGGCCGCGCTGGGCATTCTTGCGGCAAATCAAGGGCCATGACTTTGCAGAAACCTTTGCCTAATCGCGGTGTTTCACGTCAGATATGCCATGCGCCACCGCAGGTATGAGCCATCCAGCGGCACGGCGGCGCGGCTTTGACGCATGAAATACGACGAACTGGCATTTGTGAATCAGCAACTGGCCACCATGCTGCGCGAGGGCATTCCGCTGGAGGGCAGCTTGCGCCAGTTGTGCGCCACCATGCAGAAAGGCCGGTTGCGCGCGGAATTGGAATTGCTGGAAAGCGATCTGGCCGGCGGCGCGCCGCTGGACCAGGCGGTGGCGCGGCGCCAGTTGCCGGAGTTTTACGGACTCATGCTGCAAATCGGCGCCCGCGGCCACGATCTGCCCGGCTTGCTCACTTTGCTGGCCGATTATTATCAAAACGCCAATCTGGTTTGGACGCGGCTCAAAGGCTTGATGGTTTATCCGGCGATTGTCCTGATGCTCTCCGCGGGCTTCTCGATCTGGATCGCGGTTCTCTTTGGGAAAATCTCCTCCATGCTCATGCTGGACAGCAACTTCATGAGAGGCCTCTTCCTGACTTCCAACACGCCCGCCCCGCCAACGGCCGCCTTCTCCCCCTATTTGTGGGCGCCCGCGGCGCTGCTGGCGGCCCTTTCCCTCCCCGCGCTGGCGGTGGTCGCGCTGCCCGGATTGCGGCGCGAATTGCAATGGCGCCTGCCCGCCTTCCGCGAAGCCAGCCTGGCGCGCCTGGCTTCGACGATGGCCATTCTGCTCAAGGCCGGCTGTTCGTTGAGCGAGGCGCTGGGATTGCTCGAAAAAATGGAATCCGGAACCCGCGCCGCCGCGGAACTGGGCCGATGGAAAGCGCGCTGCGCGGCCGGCCGGGGGAAATTCGCCGACGTGGCGGCGGGCGGCCGGATTTTTCCGTCGATGTTTGTCTGGCTGGTGGCGGGGGCGGGCGAGAATTTGGCGGCGGGATTTGAACGGGCGGCGCAGGTCTATCACGCGCGGGCGGCCTACCGCTCCAACGTTCTGCTCTATGCGGCGCTGCCGGCCTCGCTCCTGTTTTTGGGGCTGGTCATCCTGGCGCAAATGGTTCCGCTGGCGCGGATGATTTCTCAGTTGCCGCTGCTTCTAAGCCGATGACCGCCGTCAAACTATTTCCAATGCTCGCCGCGGGCCTTCCGTTGGCCCTCCGGGCGCTGCAAATCCTGGTTGGCTGGATGCTGCCCGTCCTCATCCCCGCGAGCGCGGTGGCGGCGGCCATTTATTATGTCAACCGCCGTCCGCTGCGGCGGCAGGAAGACGCGCGGTTCTTGCTGGATCTGATCGAATCCGCCTTGCAGCAGGGCCAATCCATCGAGCATCACATCCTCTCGCTGGCCGGTTCCGGGGACGGCTCGCCGGGGGCGCAATTTCATTTGCTGGCCGCGGAATTGGAGAAAGGCCGCGGCCTGATTCCCGCGCTGGAGAAAGTGCCGGATTTGCTCCCGCCCCAGGTCCTGGCCATGCTCAAGGTCGGCGCGAGCCTGGGCGATTTTCGGCGCGTCCTGCCCGCCTGCCGCCAACTGTTGCACGACGGCACCTCGCAAACCCGCGCACTGATCAATTATCAAGTGGCTTTCGGCCTGATCCTCAACCCCATCATAGTCTTGCTGCTGCCGGTC
>JBEKIA010000267.1:0-4052 GCA_050011995.1 Verrucomicrobiota bacterium | reverse complement strand
CAGCGGACTGGTTTTGACAAAGATGCCGGTCAGAATCGAATTGGCCACATTCAAATGTTTGAGCGCAAGGATGGTCCCGGTTTCCAACGGCGTGCTCCCCTGGTCCGCCACCGCCGAGAACGCCGTCACGGCCGACCCAATGACGACCAGCTTGTCTTTCCACCGCCCGGTGTCCGCCGGATGGCCTTCGGCCCGCTGCCCGGCTTCCTGCAACAATTCATCAAACGACCCGGCTTGGAAGCCGGGCTGGACCAACACCTGATTGGTGATGACAAGCTGATTGGCTGAACCCGAATAATTGGTGGTCACTTGATTGGACAGGATCAGCCGGTTGGCGCGGCCCAGTTCCCAGTTCACGTAGTAGCTGCCGTCGGATTCCAACGGGATCACCCGGCTGACCCCGTTGTCCCCGCGCAAGATCACCCGGTGATGCTGGTGTTGGATTTCCGGGTTGTCCAAGTCCAGTTTCAACTGGCTGGCGGCCAGCACGATTCCCATGCTCCACACGCGTGTGTAGGTCAAAGGGTAAAAAGGCGGCAGATCGGGCGGGGCATTGCTCATGATGTCCGACATTTTCAAAGTGCCATCCTTGTTCCTGTGAAAGGGCGGGATGGGGTCTCCCCGTTTGGGCGGGAGGAAAATGCTGGCCGCCTCGTTCCTGGCCAATTCCAGCGGGTAGGCGTCTTCCAGGAGCAGCCGGTTGAGCCGGATCACGCCCCCGTCCTCGGATTTCCTGTCAATAAGCCGCTCGGTTTCGGGACGCAACTTCACCGCCGCAAAACGGGCGTCCTCGTAAATGGATGGGCCGGCCACGATTTTGTTCAGCGCCTTTATCAGAAGCCCCGCCAAGCGGTTCGAGGCCGCCTCCGAGCCGTCGTATTGGAGCAATGCCCCGGCGGCGTCTTTGTCGAGCCGCCTCCTCAAAAAACTGGAAACCGCGTCCGGCTTGCCGGCCAGCTTGGCGGCAAAGGATTGCAAATCGGTAATATCGCCCGGCACAAAGTCCTGGGAATCGAAGACAATTTTCGCGTCGTCCAGGTCCAGATGCCATTCCAGGGCGATTTGCTTTTTGAACTCCGGATTCCAGATTCGATATACTTCGTAAGGCCGGTCGCGCCGCAAAAACCCGTCCTCGTCTTTTTCCGCGTATATGTTGCCCAAATCCGACGCGCTCTGCTGGAAAAGCTCCAAGGGCACCACATGGTGCTCGGTTGCCAGAATGGCGTTGCCTGCCTTCTTGAGCGTCTGGGCGAAGAATTGGTCCGATCCGATGGTCTTGCCGTCTATTAACACCGGCGGGTCGCCCGGCCGCTTCAAATCAAAATCCACGTCGAACCCCACCACGCCGGCGCCTTGTAGCGAAAGCTCCTGCAAGGCCCTGGCGTAAATGCTGCGCGGCCACAACAAAGCGGCGCTGTATCCCAGCGATCCGCTGCTGACCATGTCAACGGTGTCATCGGTGATTTCCACCAGGCCCAAATTGGTGGCCAGATCCAGATGATGAGGGCCGACAAAATGGCTCGCCATCTTCACCCGCCAGTCAAAGAGCATCTTTTCAAACCTCTCCAGCGCGCTGATGTTTCCGATCTGCAGCAGGCAAACCACCGTTACCACCGCCGCCGTGATGAGCATCATGGGCAATCTGCGCGCCTGCGGCGTGACTTCGCCGAGCAGCAGCTCGTCCCATTCATTCAGCATCGCATCCCATTTCTTGTAGCTGAGCAACTCGGAAGGCAAGCGGGGCAGGTCCGCCAGCTTGGGCAAATTCGGCAATCTTGGAAAACTCAGACGCACAACCCTATTTATCACAAAAAACCCGGAGCAACGCAAGGCTGCTCCGGGCTGAAAATCGAAAACTCGCTTAACGGATGTTATGAACCCGTTTTATCGGGCAAACACCCGGTCTGCGGCTGACGGCTGCTAACTTCCCCCTACAGTCGAAGGATTATTGTTGACCGGCACATGCACTGGCGGCGGAGGCGGGGCCGTCGGGGTCACTGTCACTGTGGTGACAATGACTGGAGGCGGGTTGAAAACAGTCCTGAACGTGGCGAGGTCCGCCACGCTGACAGTCCCCACGATGCCTAACGACACCGTCGTCACCGGCCCCCCGGCCACAGGCACGGTCCCCGTGACCGTCCAAGATTGGCCGCTGGTCAGCGTCCTTGACGACTGTTCCTGGGTTTGGCCCGCAGCCGGAGTCACCTGGCAAAAGATCGTGCCCGTTTGGCTGGTGAATGTAACCGTGACGGTTCCGTTCTGCACAGTCACCGTCACTTGGAAATCGGTGCCGCGAATACCGGCCACGCCGTTGGGAACCGTCACTTTGTAATCGGAATTGGCGGAGAGCTTCTTCACTTGTCCCAGAATCGTGCCGCCGTCCAGTTTCAAATCCGTGGATTTGTCCGCATCAAGGCCCGGCCCCGTCGCCGTCATCGTTGACAAAGTCACGGTGGTGTTTTCAGTCAGCTTTACCACGGAGGTCACACCGTTGACTTGGAGATACGCACTGGCGCCCCGGCCGGATTTCAGAACCGTTTTAGGATTCAACTCCATGTTGACCCTCAAAGCCAGAAAAGGCCCCATGCCATCCACCTGGTACTGCACGTCGCCCACCACGGACCGGACGATTGCTTTTTGGTCCTTTTGGGCGCCCGCAGCCACCAGCAAAGTGGTCAAACCAGTCAAAGCCAACACCAAGCCGCACACCAAGATTAATTTAGTTCGTTTCATAACGGTTCTTGTTTAAAATGTTGTAACAGTGCGAGATTACGCCTCGCCGGCAAAATGTCAACAGTTTTTCGACTTTTTTTATTTCTTTTTTTTTCAGCCATTTTTGGCCCCAATTCCCGCGTTTTATGCCCATCTCCAGTTCGTCCCTGCGCGAGACCCGGCGCCGATTCCTGTTCTCATTTAACCTGTTTATATTCAACAACTTGCGCATCCAGTCATTTTGCGCGGCTTTCTTTTTCCGCTCCGCTGGGCGGCAGCGGCGGGGATGTGCGCCCGCCTGGCGTCAGGCCGCGGCGTTGATGCGGCGCGCCGATTTTTCATGTTTGCACGGTCTTTTTTATCGCCCCGCCGGACTGGCCTGGAGGCCCTCGGCCATCTTTTCCTTTGCCATTTCCAAGTATCCTTCGGCCTCCGTGCTGGGCCGGACCTCCATGGAACGACCGAGCCAAATCCCGGCCAGCGGATAGTTCCTAAGTATCATGCAGTGCCAGGCGAACTTCCATTGCACCCTCGCGTCGTTCCGGCCCAATTCCAGGGCCTGGACGAAATACCGGGTCGCCTCTTTGGGCCGGTCCAGCCAATCCAGGCACATTCCATAGCCCAGCCGCGTCTCAAAGTCATACCGATTCAAGGCCATGCCGCGCGCGAACCATTGCATCGCCTCCAGGGCCAGCGCCTCGTTCCCGGCCTCGCCCTGCCAGGCCCGAAGCCGGCAGGCCTCCCCCAGCTCACAATCGGTCATGTAATTTCCCGGCTCGATCTTCTGCGCCGTCTTCAAAGCCTCCACCTGCCGCTCCCACGATCCCGGCTGGATTCCGCGTTCCAGCCAGTAGAATTCCCGGCCCGCGTGGGCGCCTTCCCCCGCCAAAAAGCAGACCGCTCCCGCCGCGACGGCCAGGAGCAGAATCTTTCCGGTTTTCCCCGGATTGACCCAGTACCGCTCCGTGCCAAAGCGCCAGTGCGCGGTCAACAGCGCCATCAGAGTGATGGCGATGACGGCGTTGGCGGGAATCTGCATGTTAAAATCCACATAGGAATGGATCAGTATGGACAGCAGCCCCAGCGACGCCCCCAAGACAAAAGCCGCTCTCGAACTGTCCCTTCCCCCCAAGTCACCCGACCCTCTCTTGACATAAGGCCAGATCCGGATCACCCCGCCAAACAACAGCCCCAACGCGGCCACCACAATGCCAAACCCCGCCACCCCCCACTCGCACAACGTGGTTAGATAATCATTGTGCGCGTTCATTGGGGTCCCCTGCGCGTACTTGGATGCCGACACCGGGTAGAGATACCTGAAACTCCCCGGCCCGGCGCCC
>JBEKIA010000266.1:0-4106 GCA_050011995.1 Verrucomicrobiota bacterium | reverse complement strand
CACCGGACTGGGATTGAATTGGCATTCCCCGACGACTCCGTGTTGGTCCTGCCGGACCAGATATTTCAAGGTGGTGAATTTCAAATTCAGTCAGCCTTGGGCGATGATGATGCTTCGGAACGACTAGGTGATCTGCGCTGCCGGATTGAGGCGCTGACCCGGCAATACTGGGTCCAATCGCTCTACGAGCGGGCCGCTGAATTGCTGGAGTCGCTCGGCGCCATCCTGCGCATGCGGGGGTTGCATGACGACTACGAGCGGAAGGTCCAGTATCGGGCCGAACAGCTCAATCGCGAGCTGGCCCGGGGCTTTTTCGATGGCGGTTGCCAGCCCCACCTCGCCCGTGCGTGGCTCGAAATGGTCGAGCGCGGGCGGGAACTCGGGTTCGAATTGCAACTCTCGACCGAGGCGACCGCGGCACTTCTGTAAAAGCACAAACCCCGTCGGCATGGCCGGCCCTTGCGCTTCGCGCACTTGCCGGGCCGGTCCTGCCGCAGAAACGCAGAATTCAACATGAAAAAACCAAAACCCAATCCCACAACCCACAACCCCATCAATCTCCCCGAGGCCCGCCGGGCCATGTTGGCCCTGTTGCCCCACCTGCCGGAGCCAAGAGTGGGCGAATGGTTGACGGTGCGTGGATTGCGGTTGCCAGACTACGAGGCGCTGGCGCCCCCGAACGCGCTGCCCATTTTGGACCAGCCCGGGGCCTTGTTGGAGGGCCTCGGCCCGTACCCAGTGACCGGTTTGCCCAGGCACTGGATGGATGCGTGTGAGGAACAGAAAAGGCGCCAGATCCGGTCAGCGCAGCTATTGCGGTTTCATGCCGCCTGTCTGCGCGCGGAAACGGAAGATGCCGGGATTCCGAATTTGGCCGGTTGTGATGGGGGCGTGGCTGGTCTGCTGCTGCTGGTCGCAAGGCCTTGTCTGGCACAATTGCGGGAGGCTCTCATTTGCCAGGCTGTCACCTCCCCTTTTGGCGCTTATCTTGCAACGCACGGAATGCTGATTGAGGACGAGCACGCCCGTGTGCTTGATGCCATCGCCGGGGACCCCAGGATTGCTTCGGCGCTGTGCCGGCGCGACCCGGTCGCGGCCGGCGCCGTACCTTACAAGACGGCTGCCAGCAGCAAGCTCCTGCGACTCAAGAGAGTGCGAAAAACGCTCCCGACCGTACCTGACAAGACCACTGTTCGATGCAAGCGCCTGTTTCATTTTCCTCGGTTGACAGTGTTACAATGATCGCGTAATCTCGACAAAAGTAAAACTGCCATGTCCACGAATCGCCGCAAGATTGAACTCACCGAGGGAGAATGGGCCATTATGCGCGCGGTCTGGGTGGCGGAGCCTTGCGCTGCGCCCACCGTCCAGGAAAGCCTGCAATCCAGCCGGAACTGGGCCCATAGCACCGTGCGCACCTTGATGGATCGGATGGTGGCCAAAGGACTGTTGCGCTCCGAGAAAATCCGCCATATGACTCTTTACTCGGCGGCCGTTACCCGCCGGCAAGCCCAACGGGGGGAGGTGCTTTATGCCCTGAAGAACGCCTTCAACGGCGCGCTCACGCCGATGGTGCAGTGCCTTTTGGAAACCCGAGAAATCAGCGCCGACGACCTGGCCGAAGTGGAAAGACTGGTGCGTCAGCGCCGCAAGAACTCAAAATCATGACGTATGATTGACTTCCTCAATTCCGTCGGCGCGCGATTTTTCGCTTTCGCCATGCCCATGCTCTGGCAATCCGCAATTTTGATCGGCTTCCTTTTTGTGGTGGATGCCCTGCTGCGCCGAAAAGTCCGCGCCACCGCCCGTTATGCGCTCTGGATGCTCGTGCTGGTTAAGCTGGTTTTGCCACCGACGTTGGCCATGCCGACTTCGCCGGTCTATTGGTGGCACGGCTCCAGCCTCAGTCCAGCAACTCCGCCGTCGCCGCCGGAGGTTTCCCTTCCCTCTGCAACGTCTGCCGCAACAAGGGACCGAATTCCATCCTTGCCACCGCATGCCGCAAGGCCTCACCTCACGGCGGCTGCAATTATGTTGCTGATTTGGCTCGTCATAACCGGGTGCTTGGGATTGTGGGTGATCTGTCGATTCCTCCAAGCAGTGGATCTGAGCAAGCGAACCACGGCTGCGCCCGCGCGGGCGCTGGAACTGTTGGATTCATGCCGCCGAGCTTTGGACGTCAGGCGCACGGTCAGCCTGCGGTGCGCGCGTGGCGCAGGCAGTCCGGCGGTCTGCGGCCTAATCGGTCCTGTGATCATTGTTCCAGACAGTGTGATGGCGGCCCTGGACGAGTCGGGGCTCCGATTTGTTCTGCTGCACGAGTTGGCTCATTGCAAACGCGGCGATCTGCTCGTCGGCCACGCCCAAATCGTCCTGCAGGTGTTTTATTGGTACAACCCATTGCTGTGGCTGGCCAACGCGCGGATTCGCCGGGTGCGGGAGGAGGCCGTGGATGAAATGGTGCAGGTGGGAGCGGGGTCGGAGGCGGCTAATTATCCGGCGGCGATGTTGCAAGTCGCCAAACTGGCGGTGCGGCGGCCAATCCTGAGCATCGGCCTCACGGGCATGCTGGCAGCCCGTGGCGGTCTGGCGGAACGAATTCGCGAGATGAATCGGAAGCCGCCGCCGACATCAGCGCGCCTCGGAGCGCGGGCTGCGACGACGATGGCATTGCTGGCGCTGGTCGCGCTGCCAATGGCCTGCCAACAGAGAATGATCTCGGCAACGACAGGGAATTCGTTTATCGTAAGAGTTTCCAACGATGGCTCGATTCATTTGCGGACTGAGCTGGTCGCCTTGGAAACACTTCAGGCCAAATTGACTGCGGCAGCACAGGACAATCCGAAGGTTACACTGACAGTCCAGGCGGACAGCGGCGCATCAGCCAATCAAGTGCTGAAAGTTATCCAGGCCGCAACAGCCGTTCACGTCCCCGTTTTAAGCTTCGTTGATGGAAACGGTCAGTCCAGCGCGCCACGGACTGGGAGCAATGCGACATCCGTTAGTCCGGTGCAAAAGGACCTATCAACGCCCGCCGTCAAACAGAAGCCTGCCCCAGGCTATGCCGATTTCCCCCTCGAATTGCAACGGGTTTTGGACGAAGCAAAACAACGAATTAACAACAATGGCGAGTTCTACATCGCGGGCCGTGTATCGTTTTCGGACGGCGCAGAAATCGAGGCGCCGCGAGACATCCAAGTTAATTTCGAGGAAAATTACGGGGGTTCCCATACCTGCCGGGTTTTGGCAGGCGGTTGGTTTGTCAGCTACGGGATTAACCAGCAGCACGGGGATTTGGCCGTGCGGGCCTTCAACTATTTGCCGATAGATTTCAGCACAGATTTCCACGCCAATACCATTAATTATGTGGCCTTTGAAATGGAGCGCGTCCCGGACAACCAACTGAGCACAATTCAGGGAATCGTTACAGATCAGACTGGTGCGCCCTTGGCTGGGGTATATATTGGTCTTGCTTTCAACTTCGCAGCCTCGCCCGGCGATAACGACAAACCCGCGCGAAACGCGCGGACCGGTAGCGATGGCCGCTTCGCGTTCTCGGGACTGTCGCCGGCTGCCTATCGGCTTTACGCCATTCATCCCGGACGGGTTCGCACGGGCGCCACTATCACAACTCGTTCGGGGGCGGCCCTGCAAACAAACCTGACTCTTTTCCCTCTCAAGTCAGTAACCTTTGACTATGTTTGCCAGAACGCCGCCATGCTGGATTTCACGGGTGGTAATCTAACCCGCGGAACCATGACGTGGGACCAGTCCAAGCAAGGGATAATATTCACTTCGCGGAAGGGTTACGAATCTGACTTGGTGGTGGGTCAAAGAGGAGACCAGATGGGCTTTTCCTGTGTTTACGGCAGCGGCAATGGCAACGGTATTTACGACGCCGGCGCGGTGGATTTCGACTCTATCACCAAGGCGCCAGGCACCGGCTATTCCATGAGGCAACAGTCGTGCGTGGTCGGCCATGTGTACGTGGTTAAGACTTACGATGGGCATTACGTCAAATTGGTGGTCAAGGAGAAATAATCAGGGTTATTAGACCCATATACACGGCAAAAATGGGCGCCTGCCTCGGTGACGCTCCGGGTTCT
>JBEKIA010000265.1:0-4159 GCA_050011995.1 Verrucomicrobiota bacterium | reverse complement strand
TATTTGTTCGCACAAGGGTCTGCCGTTTCAATTGGGAAGAAAGTTCCTCGAGGAGAGCTTACCCTTGACATCGATAAGGCGCTCGCCGCGTTCGAGGAATTCGCTTGTCGGATTACCAAACTTCCGCTGCTTCGCATCTATTGGTACGATGGAACTTCGAGTGGCCCAACATCCCTACACGTTGCGCTTGGATTCAACCCAAACGTTAAAGTCCGCCTTGGCATTGTCAACAAGGGAGGCCAATAAAAAGGCGTGGACTCTCTGATCGTCACCGACATGATCAGCCTGGCGCGCAATCGCGGCATGAGCGATGCGGTGTTGCTCTCCGGCGACGAAGATATCCGCGTTGGGGTCCAGATGGCTCAGGAACTTGGTGTTCGCGTCCACCTCCTTGGCATCAGTCCCTCCCGAGGCAGCCAATCATTGTTGCTCCTGCAAGAAGCAGATACAACCCAAGAGTGGGGCAAAAAGGAAATTTCAGGCTTCCTTGCGCACAATAAGCACACCCCTGCAAGTCCTCCTGCCGCCCCCCTCGTAACTTTGACTACCACTCCAGTCGTTGTGCCACCGGTTGCTGTGCCAGTGGCTGAAGTGCCTATCGGCATTCCTGCGGCGGCGAAAACACTTGAGGAATTGGCGAAAGAAGCAGCGAGCGAGGTCGATGCAAACTTACTCGACGGGCTAATCAAGAACTTCGAGTCACTCGGCAGGCTTCCTCCAGAATGTGATCGGCCGCTGATAGGACGTGCTGGAAGAACAGTCGGCCGATTGGACCAAAAGCAGATGAGAGATTTGAGGCTTGCCTTCGTTGCCGCAATGAAGAACCGGTTGGCGCCGAAGTGAGTGATTGCCCGGGAGGGGTCACCCGGAATTCGGAATTGCATTCGTGATGGGCGCGACGAGAAAGGTGACGAACCGGCGCAAGCCCTCCCTGGCGGTTTGGAGGCAACCTTGGAGCAGCCCTGTTCAAAGCAGCCCGGCACGGATTTTTGGCTCGCTTCCCGGCCGCCAGTCCTTCATTATCTGCGTTGGAAATTATTTATGAAATTTGGACATTTCGACGACACCCAACGGGAATATGTCATCACCCAGCCCAACACCCCGCTGCCCTGGATCAATTATCTGGGCTGCGAAGCCTATTTCGGCATCATCTCCAACACCGCCGGCGGCTACTCCTTCTACCGGGACGCCCGCCTGCGCCGCCTGACGCGCTATCGCTATAACAACGCCCCGTTTGATCTCGGCGGGCGCTATCTCTATATCCGCGACAATGACACCGGCGAATTCTGGTCGCCCTCCTGGCAGCCGGCGCGCGCGCCGCTCGACCAATACGAATGCCGCCACGGCATGGGCTATACCATCATCGGCTCCAGCCGCCGCCGGATCGAAGCGCAAACGTGCTACTTCGTGCCGATGGGCGAAACCCTGGAGATTTGGAAATTCTCGGCGACCAACCGCCGCAAACAGCCGGCGAAACTTTCCATTTTTTCCAGCATCGAATTTTGCCTGTGGGACGCGCAGGACGACGCCACGAATTTCCAGCGCAATTTCAGCACCGGCCAGGTGGAGATCGTGGACGGGGTCATCTATCACAAGACCGAGTACCGCGAGCGCCGCAATCATTTCGCCTGGTTCGCCTGCTCGGAGAAGCTGGCCGGGTTCGACACGCAGCGCGACACCTTCCTGGGCGCGGGCCGCGGCTGGGACAACCCGGCGGCGGTGGAGCGGGGGAAATCCTACAATTCCGTCGCCCGCGGCTGGGCGCCGCACGGCTCGCATCATGTCAAGATGAATTTGAAGCCGGGCGAAACGAGGGAGATCATTTTCCTCCTCGGCTACCACGAAAATCCCGCGGACCGGAAATTCGACCCGCCGGACTCGCAGACCGTCAACAAAAAAACCGTCCAACCGGTCATCGCCAAATATCTGGACGGCCGGAATGTCGCGGCGGCCTTTCAGGCCCTGCGCGAGAATTGGGACGGCTTGCTGGGAGTTTATCAGGTGCAATCGCCCGACGTTCACGCCAACCGGATGGTCAATATATGGAACGCGTACCAGTGCATGGCCACCTTTAACATGTCGCGCTCGGCGTCGTTCTACGAATCGGGCATCGGGCGCGGCCTGGGCTTCCGCGATTCGAACCAGGACCTGCTCGGATTTGTCCAGATGGTGCCGGCGCGCGCGCGGGAACGCATCCTGGACCTGGCGGCCACGCAGTTGAAAACCGGCGGCGCGTTCCACCAGTATCAGCCGCTGACCAAGCGCGGGAACAACGACATCGGCAGCGGCTTCAACGACGATCCGCACTGGCTCATCCTGGGCGTCGCGGCCTATCTCAAGGAAACCGGCGACTGGCGCATCCTCGACGAGCCGGTGCAGTTCGAGAACGAACCCGGCTCGGAACAGCCGCTCTACGAACACCTGCGCCGCAGCTTCAATTACACCCTGGACCGTCTCGGCCCGCGCGGCCTGCCGCTCATTGGCCGCGCCGACTGGAACGATTGCCTGAACCTCAACTGCTTTTCCGACACCCCCGGCCAATCCTTCCAGACCACGACTAACAAGGACGGCAAGGTTGCCGAGTCGGTCTTTATCGCCGGCCTGTTTGTCCTGGCCGGGAAGGAACTCGCTGCTATTGCGAAAAAACGCGGTCAAGACAAGGAAGCCAAACGCTGTCTGGCCGAGGCCGCCAAAATGGAAAAAGTCATCCATCGGCACGGCTGGGACGGCGAATGGTTCGTGCGCGCCTACGATGATTTCGGCAAACCGGTAGGCTCGAAGGTATGCGAGGAAGGGAAAATTTTCATCGAGTCACAAGGGATGTGCATCATGGCCGGCATCGGACTCAAGGACGGCAAAGCCAGGCTCGCGCTGGAATCTGTCAACAAACATTTGGCCACCAAGCACGGCATCGTGCTGCAGCAGCCGGCCTTCTCCAAGTATTACATCGAGTTGGGCGAAATTTCCTCCTACCCGCCGGGCTACAAGGAAAACGCCGGCATCTTCTGCCACAACAATCCGTGGATCATCATTGCCGAAACGATGGCCGGCAACGGCAACCGCGCCTTCGATTACTACACGCGCATCAATCCCTCCGCGCGCGAGAACATCGGCGAATTGCACCGCTGCGAGCCTTATGTCTTCGCGCAAATGATCGCGGGCAAGGACGCGCCCACGCATGGCGAGGCCAAGAACTCCTGGCTGACCGGCACCGCCGCGTGGACTTACTACACCGCCACGCAATGGATTTTCGGCATCCGCACCGATTACGACGGTTTGCGGATGGACCCTTGCATACCGGCCAAGTGGAAAGGATTCAAAGTCCGCCGCGTTTTTCGGGGCGAGACCTTTGACATCGAAGTGCGCAATCCGCGCGGCGTGATGAAGGGCGTGCGCCGGGTCGTGATGGACGGCGTGGAAATCCCGGACCGGTTGCTTCGTCCGTCGGGCGTTGGGCAAAAGCACACCGTCCTGGTCGAAATGGGATAGGCTTTGCGCGGCGCCCGTTGCGCGCGCTCCCTCACGATTTCTTGTAGCGGCGGTGTGTCACCGCCGCAAATCTCAAAAGAAAAGTTCAGCGACGGTCACAGACCGCCGCTACAGGCGGGGGCCTCCGCTGGTTCAGGCCCCCAACCGCCGGCGTCGCGGCGACGGTTCCTCAAAAAAGAATGGCGCGCGCCGCGGCCTTTGCGCATACTCGCGGAAATGAAATCCATGACCGGTTATGGGCGGGGCGAAGGCGCCCGGCACGGCCTGAAAATCACCGCGGAGGTCAGCTCTGTCAACCGCAAGCAGACCGAGGTCGCCGTCAATCTCCCCCGCGACCTGGAAGTCCTGGAAGCCCAAATTCGCGACGAAATCAACCGCCGCGTTTCCCGCGGGCGCGTCACTGTGCGCGTCACCGTCCAGAGCGCTCCCGGCGTTGCCGGGAAGACCCGGGTGGATCTGGCCCTGGCCAGGTCTTACGCCCGCGACCTCCGCCGCCTGGGCAAGGAGCTTGGCTTGGACAATGGCATTACTCTGGATTTGCTCGCCCGCCTGCCCGGCGTGGTCCAGCCAGCCGAGGATATTTGCGAGGCGGAGGAGCTTTGGCCCGCCACCGACGCCGCCCTGAAGGCCGCGCTGGACATGATGCTGCAAATGCGCCAGCGCGAAGGCG
>JBEKIA010000264.1:0-7779 GCA_050011995.1 Verrucomicrobiota bacterium | reverse complement strand
CGTAAGTGCTCTGCGTGAAACCAACATTCCCGGGGCAATTGCCAATGCCTCCACCCGGCGCTTGCGGTCCCAGCGTGGGCGCGCCGATGACGCTGGCCAGGTTCCAACGAACTCTCACATCCGAGCGGAACAGACCCCCGCCCACCCGGACAAAGCTGCCGCCGATCAGGATGTTGGTATTGGGCTGTATGGCAATGGCATTGACGTAATTGGGCGAGTTGTAATTCGCGGGCGGGGGAAGGTCGTTCGTGTTGACCGCATCCGGGTTGTAATAGTGGTTGATCAGGCCGGCGAATTGATTGTAGGAGGTGTCCATGAAACTGGTGTCCACCCAGCCGCTGGCCAGCAGGCGCGCATAGCCGATGCGGCGGACCGTCCCCACACTGGTGAACTGGCCGCCCAGCACAATGTTCTGGTCGGGTTGGATGGCCACCGCATACACCGGGCCGTTGACCCCGGCCCCCGGACCAAAGGAAAAGTCCACCGATCCATTGTAGTTCAGGCGGGCAATGCAGTTGAGATTGGTCAGCCCGACTTGCGAAAAACTACCCCCGATCACGATCTGGTTCTCCGGCGACACGGCCACGCTATAGACCGGCCCGTTGACGCCGGTGCCCGGATTGAAATTGGTGTCCAGCGCGCCGCTGGGGGTCAAACGCGCCACGCCGGGCCAGTTGGTCCCGGCGACGTTTTGGAAGGGGCCGCCCATCACCACATTGGCCAGGGAGTCCACCGCCACCGCCCGGACAGTCTGGTCCGGCCCCGATCCCGGATCGAATCGGGTATCCAGGGAGCCGGACTGCGCTCCGTCGCCAATCAGCCGCGCGATATGGTTGCGGTTGGTGGAATTGTATTGGGTGAAGTCGCCGCCAATGATCACGTTGTCGGCGCTATCCACGGCCATCGCCCAGACGGTGCCGTTGGCGCCGCTGCCGGTGTTGAAGCTGGTGTCCAGCGAGCCATCCCCATTGAGCCGGGCGACATGATAGGCCTCCACCCCGTTGAAGGAAGTGAAGTTGCCTCCGATGAGAATTCTTCCATAATGGTCAATCGCCACCGCGGCAACGAAATCATTGGGGCCGCTGCCCGGTTTAAAACTGAAATCCGGCAGTCCGTTGGTCAGCGTCCGCGCCAGATAATTGAAGGTGGCGGTATCATAGGTCGCAAACTGGCCGCCCACCACCGCTTTTCCATCCCCTTGAATGGCGATGGCGTCCACCTCCTGGTTCGCGCCCGGAAGCGAGTTGAAGGGAGGATAGGAAGTGACGGGCATCAATTCGGGGTTCCAATTCCGGTCCGCCGCGCCGCCCGGCTGCTGGTAGGTAATGTTGCCATTGGCATCCACCAGGTTATTGTCAAATAAAACGGCAACATTGCAAACGCCCACATTGCCGATCACGTCCGCGGAGTTCGCCCCTTGCGGCAAGGACAGCTCCACCTCGAATTCCTCGTCGAACTCCACCGCGCCGTTGTTGTTGAGCGTAATCGTGATGGGTTCCGGAATGTCATTGGCCTGATTTTTCGGAAAGCTGATCGAGCCAACGACGGGATTCGGGAGAACAAAATCGTAGTTGGCCGGGGCATTGGTGGATGCCGTCGTCACGCCGATGGCATAATCGGACCCGGCATCCAGGTAAGGACTGCCCCAGGCGTCCACGCCGCCCGAGCCATACGCGTCAATCGTATAATTGATGGTCGAGCTATGGTCCACCGAGCCTTCGCGAAAGACGTAGATAGTGACGGTGGCGCCGGCGCTGAGAAGGCGCGGCTTAAAGCATCGGAGCGTCCGCCGTTCCAGGTTAAACACCGAGTTGGTGGTGCAAGGCCCGCCCCCCACCAGATCGGGAATCGGCGTGTTGAAAAAATCCGCGATGGTCATCTCCGCCACGCTGGTGCTGGTCAGGGTGAAGCCGCCGCCGCCTGTGCCGCCGTAAAGATCGGGGACCACTCCGTTGGTGGCGAGGGTGGGCGCCGCCACGTCCAGGGTCTCCAGCGGATCCAGCCGGGGATTGCTTAAGGTGAGAATGACCCTCCGCGGGATTCCCGGACAAATGTCATTCCCCAATATGTCCGGCCAATCCGGCCCGCCTGAGCCGGACACCCCTTCCAAAAGCTCGTTTTCGCCCGTGACCCCGATTAAGCCCGTGATGTCGGGGGTGATGTTGACGAAAGCATCCTTGCTCATTTGGAAATCATCAAAGGTTATCGTCTGGTAATCCGTGGAGTCGAAATCCGTGCCGTCCACGGCCGAGGGCGTCAAAAAACCATAGCTGGTTTCAGGCTCCACCGTGATGTTGGTGGACGACACCGTGTAGTTGGTGACACTATTGGTGCCGACGGTGGTGACATTGGTGGATATGGAGGTGGGCAATTGTCCTATTTTTTTCGGAGGGCCGTTGTAATTGCCACAACTGGCGGTGCTTTTGTCGGTTGTGTTTACATTCCCTTTATTGTCAATGGTGGTGGTCAATGTGCGCTGGTCGGAGTTCGTGAATATGTAGAATTCTGTCAGCCCATCCACATCGTATCCCAGTTGGAACGTAAGGTTGGTGACCCAAATCGTGATGTTAGTGTCGGGGGCGCCGGGCAGTTCGTTGCCAAGGTCGTCAGACGGGCCTATGTAAATGGTGGTGATCCAAATATTGGTGGTATAAAAGTTGGAGTAGGTATCGGCGGCCAGGGACAGATCCACCTGCATGCGGCCGTTGTAGCCGCCGGTGCGAACGAGGGTGACCCGGCCCTGGCCGGTGGCGGCCGTGCTGCCGACGTTGGTGGCCTGATTCAATACATTGGTGTTCATCAGGCTCGGCAAGACCCCAAAATTGGGATTGGGTTGTTCCGAGAGCAAATCGTTCAGAGAGAATATTTCGGCGTTGTCGTCGCCGATGTATTCTCCCCAGGTGATATCCGCAGCCGGTATGCCGTTGTCCAGTTGGCCGAAGGCATAAAGATTGGTGGAAAAACTCACGGTGCCGGCCGCCACCGCGGGAGACCAGTTGAGGACCATGTAGCCTTCATTGGTGACTCCCGCCACCACTTTGCCCTCCAACTGGATATAGTAAGTGGTGCCGGCAGCGGCCAGGAAATTCACGCGGCTGACCCCGGGCCAGGAATTGGTGTTGGGATCGTTGGCGTTGTTCGTCACCTGGACCAGGCTGGCGTAAGCCGCCGCGCCGGTGCTGGTATAGACCGCCATGGCGGTGTTCAGGGTGTTGCCGGTGGGGTCGGTGCTGTTGTGCGTGTCAAAATCCATGAAGCGGGTCATCGGCGCCGTCCAGACATACCAGATGCTGGCCCCGGAGAGCACCCCCGACACCGGGGCGGGTTCTCCCAGCTCCGTGGTGGCCAGCAGGTTGTTTCCCGTCACCGTCCCGGTCAGTCCGCCCACCGGCTGGGCGTTGGTCAGATTGTCATTGGCCGGCGGATTATTCTGGGCGCGGGCGTCCGGCAGGACGCCCAAAAAGGCCGCGAGCAAGCACAACGGCGCGAGAGCCTTTCCGCGCCGCCTCAATTTTGTTTCATTTTGCATAACATCGCACGCTGATCGCTGTCTCTGTCTCTCTCCCAATCCTAATCCTAATCTTCATCTTCATCTTAATTCCCCTGCAACCACACCGCGCCGCTCTGGTTGGTGCCCAGGAAAAACCCGGCCGCCACGCCCTTGTTTTGCAGCACCACTCCGGCCAGCGAAATACTCTTGGTCGTGCCCGGCGCGACAGATTGCCCGCTAAACATCCCGGTGGACGGTTTGATGGTCAGCGTCAGGTTCTTGTTCGTCGTTTGATAAGTCTCCAGCCCGCTCACGCTGACATTGTTGGTCATGCCCGCCGGCAGATTGCCCCCGGTCAGAGCGAGGGTGGGGCTTCTCAGCGCCAGCCCGTTGGTTTGTTGATACGCCGCCGAATACAAGCTGCCGAGCAAAACCGAACTGTTGGTAAATCCGTTGGGATAATAAGTTCCCGGCCCGGCGGCTTTGATCCAGGTGATATACAGCGGCCATTGGCCGGCCGTGGACAGCGGGACCCCCTGGCTGAAACTCACGTTGTCGGCCAAAGTGCCAATCGCCGTCAGATTGCCCAACACGTCCACCGTCACCGTGCCATAGCTGTCGCCGCCCGGGCTGGCCGCGGCGTTGGCATTGCCGGGCAGCACCAGGGTGTAACTGCCGGCTTGCGGGGCGGGATTGGCCGCCGTCCAGGCGGGCTTCTGATAAGCCAGCAAGCTGGCGCTAAACTCCGCGTTGCTCACGGTTCCAGTGGCCTGCCCGGATGTTGCCGAGTCACTAATCTGCAGGGTCAGGTTCAAGACGTCGGTCGCTGTCCTGGCCGCGTTGGTGGCCTTGGTGATGGCGGAATTGGCCAGGTTGAACTGGGAGGCGAACAGATAATCGTTCGTCCCGATCACTAACTTGCCGTTGAAAGCCCCCAGGCTGGTCACGGTGAATGACACCGAACCGGAGCTGCCGCCGGTGACATCGCCGTGGACGGAAAACAGGCCGTTATAGGCGCCCGCCAGGGCGATGAACGGGTTGGTGATGAAATTGGCGGTCACGAATGAAAAGACGTTGGTCGGCATCCGGAACGAGGGAAGGGCCGGGTTGGTCACCAGGGCGGAAAGGCCGGTCCCAGTGGAAAAAAGGCCGGCGTTGGTCACCACCGGCCCGGACCAGTCCAGGAAGAACCAGTTGTTGGAAGGGACCGCGGTCAGGGAGACGCTTTGGCCGGCCTGCGGCGCGTTCAGCGACACATTCGTCTTGACGTAGCCCTGGCCCACGGTCCATATGACAAAGGTCTGGCCGCTCACGCCATTGGTGTTGGCGACGGCCAAAATGTCGCTCGAAGTGACCAGCGAAGGGTTCGGGATCACGCCGACGGCCGGATTCCACAGGGGATACTGGCTCTTCCCATTGGGAATGCCATCCCCGCTGGAATCAATGCTGCTGCTGGACGCCAGCGCCACATTGATCAGCACATTGCTGCCGCCCAGATTGCGCGGTTCGGTGAGGATATTGGTGGAGCTGTTCGGCCCGGCAAACTGCGGCACCCACACGATGTTGGTATAGACCTTTTGCAGCTTGTCGGGATCCACATTGGCATTGGCGAAGTAAATGGTGAAATTGGGATCCACCGTCAATCCGTGGTGGTAATCGCTGAAGGACAGACCTTCCAAATCCAGGTAATCCACATACATCGCGTTCGATTTGCCCGCCGCGCTGAATTGCAAGGTCGCGTTGGCCGCCGTCCGGTCCAGGACCAAATGCCCGATGACCTCATTGTTGAGAAAACCCGCCACCGTCGCTCCCCGGTCCGCTCCGGCCCACAGATGGACGACCGTCTGGTAGTCATTGGAGGCGATGGTCGTGATCTGCGTCCCAAAAAGATCCCCGATCGCCGGCTTGACCGCCATGGAGAATCCCCCGGTGACCTGCCAGAGGTTGGTGGAGTAGGCGCGGGTCGAAGCCGTGTTGGGAAGATGGTCCGTCAACTCGGCGCCGGCATTGAGAACTAACCGCCCGTTGCCGGCCTGCCCGGCCAGGATGGTGGAATTGGTGACCTGGATGGAAGTGCCACTCAGGGTGATGTCCAAGTCGGCCGCCAGGCTGTTGGTCAGGCCACGCCCCGCCCCCAGGTAATTGGTGATGGCGTTGAGCACCACCGAACTCCCGTTGCTGGCGACCATGCTTCCGCCCAGGACAAAGATTTGCGATTGGAGATCAATCTCCCCCGAAGCGATCAGGCCCAGGTTGGTGATGCTCAAGAGGGGAGTATTGAGCTTGGTGGGATTGGCCGGGGTGGCGCTTTGCGCGACACCCAGGTTGATGTTGTTCTCCGCCTGGATGGAGCCGCCGCTCCCAATGAGCAAGGTCTTCAGCCCCGGCACATTGCCCGTATGCAGCGCCCCGGCGTTGTTGAAGAGAACCAGGTTGGAATTGATGGTCAGATTGGTGGCCTGAATGAGGAAGCTGCCCATCACGCGCAAGGGGTCATCCACCACCACGCTGCTCCCGCTCAACGCCAGGTTCAAACCCGTCGGCGCGAAAGTGTCCCGCAAGTCCTGGTCCACAATCAGCACATGGTAATAGGTGTTGAGGCCGTTGGAGCGGCTCCCCTGGTTGGTTACCACGTTAAACCAGTCGCAGGTGTAGACCGCAATGTCCCCCCGGGGCCGGTGGAAGGCAGCCGGGAAAAGATTGCTGATCAGGAGCGGCGTTTTCACATTGCCCAGATTCGCGTTCCAATTGCCAAAATCAGTCGCCGCCGGCGTCCCCAACAGGGTGGGAGCATTTAACGTGACAAACCCGTTGCCCCGCATCCTCATATTGCTCATCACCAGGGTCTGGCTCGCGTTAATTTCAATCCGCCCCGGTTCGTTGGTGATGTCGGGCAGGCCCGTCTGGGCGGTCCCCAGAATCATGGCGGTGTAAGGATCCAAACCATCCCGCCTTTCCGGATTCCGGCCCACCTGCGCGACATAGAAGGAATTGGTCGTCGGCACGGTCAGGTTCGTCACGTCCGTAATCAGCACGGTGGGGTCAAAAATAGGCTCGTCAGCCGGAATCTGATAGGTCCATTCCATGGGTACATCGCGGGTGATTTCAAAACCGATCGGCTTGGCAATGCCCAAATCCTGATAGGTGGCGTTGGTGGAATAGACAGCGGGCACTTGAATCCCCGCGGTATCCAGCACATAAATGGAATTGGTCACGACCTGGCCGGTAAGGACATCCGTCACCGGCGCGCTGAACCGGATCATGCCCTCCAGCGCGTACGCGTTGCCGTTGGTCACCGTATTGAATCCGCCTTCTTCGTCACAGAATTCCACCTGGGCGGTGATGTCCGGATCGGCAAACGCGGTGTTGACACAGAGGATGTTGTAGTAATAGTTGGTGGTGTAAGGCGCCGAGTTGCCAATAAGGAGTTCGTAATAATAGGCGGACACCGTCCAAACCGGCGTGACCGCCGGGGCGGCAACGGTCGTGGTGTTGAGCGGCGTGTTGATGGGGAATATGCTCTCCGGATCAAAGCCGTAGTTTTCCAGCGAATAGCCTTCCAGGTATCCGTTCCGGGTGTCGCCTTGCAGCGCTCCGGCATTGTTGATGCCAATGATGGGGAACCCGGGAGTGATGACCTCGTCGGCCAGCCCGGTCGAAAGGTAGTAAAGGCTGTCATAGATATAGTCAATGTCATCCTGGTAGCTGGATCCGTTGTCCAGTGCCCAGCAGATATCGTAAGTCTCCGCGGGGGGGGAATAGAACGAATCCATCACGCCGGCCACATTGTACCCCGCCACGACTCCCCGCGCCGTCGTCGCGTTCGTGTCCGTCTCCGAGAGGCTCCCGGCCCCCAAACCGCCGCCGCTCAAATCAATGGTCGCGCCGCTCAATTGCTCATCACCCAGGTCCCCGGCCAGCATCGTCCCGCTGTTGGCGATGTTCGCCGCCGAAATCTCCAGGGCCGAGGGCACCGGCTGGTTGGTGCCCGATCCAGAATTGATCATATAATAGGGGTCGGTTGTCCCGTTCCATAACAACACGCCTCCGGTGCCCGGCGGCTGGGAAGGAACCGCCGTGGGCAGATATCCATAGGCCCAAAAAGCCACCGTCGGAGCGTCCAGAGCTGTAATCGCGCCGGTGTTATTGAAACTGTCGGCGGCGCGGCTGCCCGTGGCCGTGTGGGTGTCGAAGAGGAACCCCGGCTGGGCGAACATCGTGCCGTTGTTGGTGAGATACAAGGTGTCCTGAGTTTGAAACAGCGCGCTGTCCACGCTGTTCGAGGCAAT
>JBEKIA010000263.1:0-4270 GCA_050011995.1 Verrucomicrobiota bacterium | reverse complement strand
CTTGGCGCTTCGCATTGTGCATTTTCCACTTTGCATTTCCGCCGCGCCGTGTGCAGGCTTGTGGCAGGTTCTTGAACTTTAAAACGACAAATGTGAATATCACAAAACTAACCATGAGCGAAATCTCTGACATCAAAGCCCGCGAAATCCTGGATTCCCGCGGCAACCCAACCGTCGAAGTGGACGTCCTCCTGGCCGGCGGCGCCGCCGGCCGCGCCGCCGTTCCCTCCGGCGCCAGCACCGGCGAGCATGAGGCCCTCGAACTGCGCGACGGCGACAAAAACCGCTATCTCGGCAAAGGCGTCCTCAAAGCCGTCAAAAACGTCACCGACAAGATCCTCCCCGCCGTTCGCGGATTCGATTCCCTGGATCAACTCACGCTGGATCGCACCATGCTGCAATTGGACGGCACGGCCACCAAATCCGTCCTCGGCGCCAACGCCATCCTGGCCGTTTCCCTGGCCAGCGCCAAAGCCGCCGCCGCCTGTCTGGGCCTGCCCCTGTTCAAATACCTCGGCGGCCCCAACGCCAAGGTCCTCCCCGTCCCCATGTCCAACGTCATCAACGGCGGCGCCCATTCCGACGCCCCCATTGATTTCCAGGAATTCATGATCGTTCCCAAGGGCCTGCCCACTTTCTCCCGCGCCTTGCAGGCCAACACCGAGGTTTTCCACGCCCTCAAAGGCGTCTTGAAGAAAAAGGGCTTGTCCACCCTGGTCGGCGATGAGGGCGGTTTCGCGCCCAAGCTGGAGAGCGCCGAGGCCGCCATCGAAGTCATTTTGCAGGCCGTCAAGGACGCGGGCTACAAGGCCGGCAAGGATATTTTTCTGGCTCTGGATCCGGCCGCGTCGGAGTTCTACGACGAGGCTTCGGGTTGCTACATATTCAAGAAAAGCACCGGCCGCAAATTGTCCGGCGACGAGATGGTGGCCCTTTACGTGGATTTGGCCGCCAAGTATCCCATCATCAGCATCGAGGACGGCTGCGCGGAAAACGATTGGAAAACCTGGAAAACACTCACCGACAAACTCGGCGGCAAATTGCAACTGGTGGGCGACGACATCTTCGTCACCAACGTCCAATTCCTGCGCAAAGGATTTGAAATGGGCGTCGCCAACTCCATTCTGATCAAGGTCAACCAAATTGGTTCCCTCACCGAAACCCTTGATTGCGTCTCCCTCGCGCAGGAGCACGCCTACACCGCGGTCATCAGCCACCGTTCCGGCGAGACCGAAGACGCCACCATTGCCGACATCGCCGTGGCCACCAACGCGGGCCAGATCAAGACCGGTTCCCTGAGCCGCACCGACCGGGTGGCCAAGTACAACCAGTTGCTGCGCATCGAACAATTGCTCGGCAACAACGCCGTTTATGGCGGCAAACTGTAGCCGCGCCCCGGCAACGCGGCCATGAGATTTGGCTGCAGGATTGCGGGCGCGTTGCGCGGCGCCGATTTGGCTGGGTGGCACAGGCGACTCGCCTGTGCCGGTCGGCGACTCGCCGACCGGAACGAGGGGGGAGACGGACGCAGGTCGTAACGTAGCGCAATTGCCAAAAGTCGCCTTCGCCCCTTCCGCCGGGCCAGTGGCCCGACGGCACGGGCGAGTCGCCCGTGCCACCCAAGCACACGGAAACATACGGTGAATTTGTGAACGCTGAAATCGCAAAACTGATTGTCTGGTATCAAGCCGAACTTCACGCCGGCGGCTATCCGCTCATCGCCGTCATGATGGCGGGCGAAAGTTCCATTCTGCCCTTGTTCCCCAGCGAAGCGGTCATTCCTTTCGCCGCCCAGGATGCCCACGCCACCGGGAGCCACACCGTCATGGGCGTGGTCCTGGCCGGCGCCGTCGGCTCCTGGGTGGGGGCGGCGGTCATGTATTGGGTCTGTCGCTGGGGCGGCCGGCCGCTGCTCCTGCGTTATGGGCGGTATGTTCACATCAGCGAGGCCAGGGTTCGCGCCGCCGAGCAATGGGCCGCGCGGTTTGGCCCCTTCGGCGTCTTTTTCGGCCGCCTCCTCCCGGTGGTCCGCCAGCTTAACGGCATCCCGATGGGCGTTGTGAAAATGGATTTCCGGTTATATTCCCTGTTCACACTCCTCGGCGCCACCCTTTGGTGCTCGGTCCTCGCCTGGGTCGGCATCGCCGCCGGCAACGACAAGCAACTCCTCCAGGGCGATTTGCGCCACATCCTGCTTTGGTTGTTGGGCTTGATCTCCGTCCTCTCCTTATGCTATTATTTCATGGTCCATCGGTTCATCCGCAAACCGTCGCCATGAATACAGAAACTGCCAAAATCAAGAAATTCCCGCGCCCCGTCAAGGGCCTGCTCTGGCTGGTGGGGGCGCTGGTTGTCTATACCGTTGCCGGCTTTCTGGTCGCCCCGGCGGTCATCAAATCCCAGATGCTCAAGCGTCTGCCCGCCATGCTTGGGCGGCCCGTCGCCGTCGCCGGGGTCAAAGTCAATCCTTACGCGCTCTCCCTTGCCATTCACGGCCTGGCTGTCAATGAAACAAATGGCGCGCCTTTTGCCGGCTTCGATGAGTTTTACGCCCGCTTGAAATTCTCCTCCTTCTTCCAGCGCGGCTGGGCCGTTCAGGAAATCCGCCTCACCCGTCCTTTCGCCGAGCTCATCCGCGCCAAGGACGGAAAACTCAACTTCGACGACATCGCCGCCACCCTCAACAAGCCGTCCTCCACTCCGTCCACAAGGCCCGCCCTGCCGCTGGTCAGGATTGACAGCCTGCACGTTGACAACGCCGACATCTCCGTGAAGGACTTGGTGCCGCCGGCTCCCGTCAAATCCAGGCTCGTTCCCATCCATCTCCATCTCAATAATTTGAGCACCGAACCCTCGGCGCGCAATCCCTACACCTTCACCGCCAAAAGCGAGGCCGGCGAGACCTTTCAATGGGACGGCAAATTCTCGCTCGAACCGCTCCAGGTGTCGGGCGATTTTAAGATCACGGGCCTGGATCTCAAAAAGTACTCCCCTTATCTGGCCCCCTTCGCCTCGGCTGACATCACGGACGGCAAGCTGGACGTGGCGGCGGATTATGAGGCCAGCCTGGGCGCGAACGGCCCGGATGTTTCGCTGAAAAATGGCCGTGTCCTGCTCAACTCGCTTTCCGTCAAGTCGTCCGACCCCGGCGAGACGGTGTTGACCGTTTCCTCCCTTTCCGTTCAATTGGCCGAGGCCAGCCTGGGCAGGAAACTCCTCCACCTGGCCCTGCTCAAGACCTCTGGCGGTTCGGTCCTCGCGCGCCAAAACCAGGACGGAACCATCAACCTTCTTTCCCTGCTCAAGATGCCTGCCAATTCCCCCGCCGCTCCTCCTCCCGCCGCCGCCGCCAGCCAGGCCCCGTGGACGGTGATGGTGGATGAAATCGCCGTGGACCACTACAGCGTGGCGCTCGAAGACAAAAAGCCGGCCAAACCGGCCAAATTCAACCTGAACGAAATCTCCTTCAACGCGAAGAACTTCAGCACCGTCAGCAACCCTCCGCTGGAGGTGGAGGTTTCCATGGGTTTGAACCAGGCGGGCCGCCTGGCCGCCAAAGGCGCCGTTCATCTGCAGCCGCCCGCCGCCGACTTGGATGTGGAGCTTGCCGGGCTGGATTTGCGCCCGCTCCAGCCTTACGTCGAGCAACAGGTCAAACTGGCGGTGGGCGGCGGCCTGTTCACCCTGCGCGGCCATGCCAGCTATAATTCCGAAACAGGTTCCCCGCTGGCCGCGTTCCAGGGCGATCTCGGCCTCACCAACTTCACCACCACCGACCTTATCCAATTCAAGGACTTCGTGAAATTGGAGGGCCTCGCCGTCAATGGCATCAAAGCCGCCTTCCAGCCCAATCAACTCGACGTGCAGGAAGTCAGGTTGAGCGGCTTGAGCACCAGCGTCATCATGCTGACCAACCGCCAGATCAACCTGCTGGCCGTCCTGCCCAAGAGCGCGGCCGCCGCTTCCAACGCGCCGCCGCCCGCCGGCGCCCCGCCCGGTCCGGCCGCCGGGCTGGATTTCCCCGTCAGCCTGGCGAGCCTTGTTATTGACAAGGCTTCCTTCCATTTTTCCGACCAATCCATCGAGCCGAACTGCCTCTTCGATGTCCAGGAATTCGACGGCGCGGTCAAAGGTCTGTCTTCCCGGCAGGAGGCGCGGGCCTCTGTGGACCTGCGCGGCAAAGTGGACGATGTTTCCACCTTTTCCGTGACCGGCGAGGTGAATCCTTTGAGCAAGGATTTGGTTGTCAACCTGGCCGTTGACTGCAAGA
>JBEKIA010000262.1:0-4273 GCA_050011995.1 Verrucomicrobiota bacterium | reverse complement strand
AGAGATTGCCACGCCGGCATCAAAGCGCGCCGCCGCGGCAATAAAAAGCGCGGAGAAAGGTTTCCTCCGCCGACGGGAAAAAGTGCCAAACAATTTTGAACCAATTCCCGGCGCACCATTTCAACCACGGATGGACACAGATGAACACGGATGTGGTGAGGCGAGACTCTTCGCAAAGCGAGTTATTTCTTGGATTTAAGACGGAGGAGCGCTTTTAGCTAATAAATTTCCCCAAGTGTGACTCATTTGTTCATAAGAGGGCCCGTCCACACCTTTTAACCGTCTCCGGAGTCAGGTTTTCAGCACCAGCCGCCGTGCCTAGCCGAAGGTGCCGGGATTCAGGCCGCGGGCGAGCCGTCGCAGAAGGGTTTGTTGTTCGATGCACCACAGCGACACAGGGTCACCCGATTCCGAATTTCGTAGGCTTTGCCATCGGCGGATATCACCGGTATGCTCCCTCGCACCAACTGGTTGGACAGGATGCACAGGATTTATGAGTCTGCGAGAGTTAAATTTATTGACTTGATTAGATATTCTTGATAGAAATATCGCCGTTTGAATGAAGGCGAAGTGAAACGAGGGGGTTCGTCGCCGATGGAAGCTGGAACAGTCCCGTTCGGCGCCGCACAAACTTGATTAAATTTATTAAACGCGACCAAGGAAATTGGTATCTCAAACCGTCACCGGTTTCAGCCACTCTTCTTCCCGTTCACCATGTCTCCAACCGGGTTTGTCCGCGTCTCGAGGGCATGAGCCAAGTCAGCAAAAAAACCAACCGATGAAAACCAACTCCCATTATTTGTTTCGGTGCATTAGTGCTTTGTCCGTTCTGGCGGCCAGTCTGATGGCGGCTGGACAGACCCAGGCGCAGACCTGGTCAACGAATGCCCCGTTGAACGCGGCGCGCTGGGCGCACACGGCCACCTTGCTGACCAATGGCACCGTGCTTATCGCGGGAGGAATCATTTACAACATGAATGGGAACTTCGCGAACACGAATGCGTGCGAGCTGTACAATCCAGCGACCGGCATTTCGTCACTGACCGCTCCCATGCAGGATTACCGCAACTCGCATCGGGCGACGTTGTTAACCAACGGGCAGGTCCTCATCAGCGGCGGCGGCGGCGACGCGACTTCGGAAATATATGATCCGCCCAGCGGCACCTGGATCAACCTGGCCAGCATGAACGCCGAGCGCACGGTCCATACGGCCACGTTGCTGCAAAACGGCAAGGTGCTGGCGGCAGGGGGCTTTGATGACAACACGGCGGTGGATTTGTCCAGCGCGGAATTGTATGACCCGAACAGTGGGACCTGGAGCATCACCGCCTCAATGCCTTACGCCGCGGATACCCTGGCGGCGGTGCTGCTCACCAACGGCACGGTTCTGGTGTGCGGCGGGTCTTTCAACAGTTACGGAGTTACCAATGCCGCCATCTTTTATCCGGCCAGCCAGACGTGGACGAACACCACCCCGATGCATGAAGCGCGCTACGGTCACACGGCAACCTTGCTGCCCAATGGAAAGGTCCTGGTCGAAGGCGGCACCGGCGATAATTCCGCGGAGATTTACGATCCCGTCGCCAAGACGTGGACCCTGGTGGCGTCGATGAATGATGGACGCCAGTATTCGGATGCCGTCCTGTTGACCAACGGCCAGGTGATGGTGATGGGCGACGGCAATCCCGATGTGGAATTGTATAATGCAACTCTTAACACCTGGACTTATACCGGTTCCCTGCCCTTTCCCGGCAATCAGCAAACCGCCACCTTGCTGTCGGGCGGACAGGTCGTTGTCACGGGCGGCAGCGTAAGTGAATTTAACGGCCCGCCATTGGCAGTGGTCGAAGTTTATGGTTCCTTGTCGATCACTCCCACCCTCACCGTCACGAACTCTCCATCAAGCGGCCTGGCGCCACTGGCCGTTCAGTTCACCAGCCCTAATGTGGATAGTCTCGGCAATACCGTGACCAATTGGAACTGGAACTTTGGCGACGGTGGAAACAGCCGGGCGCAAAGTCCCCTGTACACTTACACCAATGCCGGTTCTTTTTCACCGAGCCTCACCGCCTACAGCACCCATGGGTCGTCACCCCTTGTCGTTATCGGCCCCGGGACCATCACCGCGACCAATCTCACGCTGAATGTTACCGCCACTCCCTCATCCGGCGTGGCGCCACTGACCGTTCAATTTGCCAGCTCAGGCGTGGACAGCGGCGGCCATACCGTTACCAATTGGAATTGGAACTTTGGCGATGGCGGGAACAGCACGGCGCAAAATCCATCACACGTTTACGCCGGCATCGGTGCATTTTCCCCCAGTCTGGTTGCCCGGAGCACCTATGGGACATCGCCCCTGACCGTCACGGGCCTCGGCGTGATCAATGTTTACTCGAACACATTCCCCGCCCTCCACACCCTTTATACCTTCAGCACCAACTTTGGCACCGGTCCGAATGCCGGTCTGGTTTTATCGGGCAATAGGCTGTATGGAACGACCACACACGGTGGCAGCGGTGGTGTTGGCACCGTGTTCGCTGTCAACACCGATGGCACCAGCTTTACCAATCTTTATAATTTCGCCCTCGCCAGCGGTGGCGACCCGGGGGCCGGATTGGTTTTATTGGGCAGCACCCTGTATGGGACGACGTATGTCGGCGGCAGCCAGAGCGGCGGCACGGTGTTCGCCATCAACACCAATGGCTTGGGTTATACGAACATTTATAGTTTCACCTTGCTTGTCCCCAGCACAGGCACTGAACCTGTCGCCGCATTGATTTCAGCGGGCAACATACTTTATGGCACCAGCCAGTTCGGCGGCAGTGTTGATCATGGCGTTGTATTTGGTGTCACCACCAATGGCGCCACGCTTACGGACCTGCATTCCTTCTCCACACCTATCGGCAATTCCCAAACCAACTACGATGGAGATAATCCGCTATCCAGATTATTGCTGGCGGGCAGCACGCTTTATGGGACGGCGGAGGGAGGCGGCACTTACGCCAGCGGCACGGTGTTCGCCGTCAGCACCAACAGCCCTTTCAATTTTAACGCCCTGCATTATTTTACGGCCACCGACATCACCACGGGCACCAACCTTGATGGGGCTTTCCCGTTTGCCGGATTGGTGTTGTCCGGGAGCATGTTGTATGGCACAGCGTACGCCGGCGGCACTTCGGGCAACGGCACGGTGTTCGCCGTCAACACCAATGGTTTGGGTTTCACCAACCTGTATAGCTTCCCCGGCGGCAATGGCGGCTCCGGACCGAAAGGCGGATTGACTTTGTGGGGCAACACCCTGTACGGCACCACCTCGGCGGGCGGCAGTTCGGGCAATGGCACCCTGTTTGCCATCAACATTGATGGTTCGGGTGTTACGAACCTGTATAGTTTCACCGGCGGCGGCGACGGAGCCAATCCGCAGGCCGATTTGGTTTTGTCCGGCAATATCCTGTATGGCACCACGGCGTCCGGCGGCAGTTCGGGCAATGGCACCGTGTTCAGCTTCTCGCTGCCACGGCCTCTCCTGGCCATAGCGCGTTCCGGAACCAATGTGATTTTGACCTGGTCCGCGAGCTTTTCCGGTTACAACCTGGAGTTTGCAACCAATCTTGTTTCGCCGACAGTTTGGAATACCAATTTGACAGTGCCGGTCATTCTCAGCGGGCGTAACACCGTCACCAACCCCATCTCCGTCCCGGTAAAGTTTTACCGGTTAAGTCAGTAAAGTAATGGTCAACAGTGTCCGATATTCAATGGACAACGGTTTTGGTCGGGCATCGCTCGCAACCGAAAGCGGTCAGGCCGCGTGCGAGCCGTCGCAGAAGGGTTTGTTGTTCGATGCGCCGCAGCGACACAGGGTCATCCGATTCCGAATTTCATAGGCTTTGCCATCGGCGGAAATTACCGGGATGCCCCCTCGCACCCAGATCGGACCGCTGACTTTCTTGTCCGTGTCCTCGATCAACCCGAGCGACGGTTCAAATTTCGGTTCGATGGCTTTGCCCGTCTTCTTGTCCCACACCACCAACCGCCCGGCCGGACAATGCGCGGCCTCAAACTCCGTCAGTCGCCGGGCTTCGGGATCGTCGGATTGTTTGACCAGGTTCCAGATCCTTCCTTTCGGGTCGCAGAAGCGGGCAAAGGCGCAAAGGCTTTCCGCGTCGGTAAGGTTCATGGTCGGCCCTTCGATGGTTTCTGCCTGCTTCAGGTAAGGCTGACGGCTGGCGGTTTCCGTCCCGTCGAACTTGGCCTTCTGGTGGCTGCCATCGCA
>JBEKIA010000261.1:0-4279 GCA_050011995.1 Verrucomicrobiota bacterium | reverse complement strand
GGATTTCACGGATTTCACGGATTCCAGGCAGGGACGCCTCGCCGAGGCGTCCGGTCGTCTCGGCGAGACGACCCTGCCATCCGTGTTATCCGTGAAATCCGTGGTAAAATCTTCGCGAAAATGAGCGACTTTGCCGGATTGCAGCGCAAAAGTTCTTTTGTTTATGCGCCTTTTGTGCCTTTTTGCGGCTATTCTCCTCTTCCAGTCTGTAGCCCATGCAACCGACTACTCATTATGGTCGCCAAAAAAACAATTTGAACTTTGGACGTTTGACTTTACAGTTCGTGCAGGGCATGAACGCAGCCAATGTTGAATCTTGAACCTTATCCGTTGAACTTGCAAAGCAGACCTACATCCCAACGGCTCGCCGGCGCGGTCCAGCCGGCCTCGACGCCGCCCGGCGCATCGGATTACAGTTTGGTCAACTCCCTGGAGGGGGTGATCGAAGTCGCTCTCAGGAATTTCGGTCCGGAACAGGCCGGTTTGCTGCGCAACGACCTGATCTCGCGCCTGCGCGCGGCGGGCCGGGCCGCCGCGCAACCGGTCAACACGCCCTATATCAACACCATCCCGCCCGCCGCCGAGCCGCCGTATCCCGGCAACCGCGACTTGGAGCGGCGCATCAAGAGTCTGGCCCGCTGGAACGCCATGGCCATGGTGGTCAACGCCCAGCGCGACGGAGCCGAGGTGGGCGGCCATATTTCCAGCTATGCCTCCATGGCCACCCTTTACGAAGTGGCCTACAACCATTTCTTCCGCGGCGGCGACAAGCAATGGCCCGCCGACCTGGTTTATTTTCAGGGCCACACCGCGCCCGGCAATTATGCGCGCGCCTTTTTGGAGTATCGCCTGGAGGAGCGCGATTTGCACAATTTCCGCCGGGAACTGGCCGAGGGCGGCGGCCTTTCCTCCTATCCGCATCCCTACCTCATGCCCGATTTCTGGCAATTCCCCACCGTCTCCATGGGGCTGGGCCCCATCCTGTCCATCTATCAGGCGCGCTTTGCGCGCTATCTCAAGGCGCGCGGCCTGCTCAAAACGGAGGAGGAACCGCGCGTTTGGGCCTTCGTGGGCGACGGCGAATCCGACGAGCCGGAAACCCTCGGCGCTCTCACCCTGGCCGCGCGGGAGGGGCTGGACAACCTCACCTGGGTTGTCAACTGCAATTTACAGCGCCTCGACGGCCCGGTCCGCGGCAACGGCAAGATCATCCAGGAACTGGAGGGCATTTTCCACGGCGCGGGCTGGAATGTCATCAAAGTCATCTGGGGTTCCTCCTGGGATGAACTGTTCGCCCGGGACGAATGGGGCCTGCTGCAAAAACGCATGGACGAGGCGCTGGACGGCGATTTCCAAAAATACACCGTCGCCCCCGGCAGCTATATCCGCCGCCATTTCTTCGGCAAGTATCCCGGCCTCCTCCGCCTGGTGGACCATTTGTCCGATAACGACCTGACCCGCCTGGTGCGCGGCGGCCACGATCCGGTCAAAGTCTATGCCGCCTACAAAGCCGCCGTGGAACACAAGGGCGGCCCGACGGCCATTCTGGCCAAGACGATCAAGGGTTACGGCCTGGGCGAAGCGGGCGAGGGGCGCAACATTTCCCATCAGCAGAAAAAGATGAACGAAAAGGAGCTGCGCGAGTTCCGGGCCCGCTTCGACGTGCCCATCAGCGATGAAGATATAGTTGACACACCGTTTTTCCGCCCGGCCAGGGCCTCCCGGGAAACAAAGTATTTGTTGGAACGCCGGCGGAAGCTGGGCGGTTTTGTCCCCAAACGCCAGGTCAAGGCCGCGCCGCTCCAGACGCCGCGGTTGGAGGCGTTCCAGGAATTGCTCAAGGGATCCGGCGCCGGGGAGGCTTCCACCACCAAGAGTTTTGTCCGCCTCCTGAGCGTCCTGGCTCGGGACCCGGCGATGGGCCGGCTGGTCGTCCCGATTATTCCCGATGAAGCGCGCACCTTCGGCATGGATCCGCTCTTCAGCCAGATCGGCATTTACTCTTCCAAGGGACAGCTTTACGAACCGGTGGACAAGGAGGCCGGCTTCAGCTTTTACCGCGAAACCAAGGACGGCCAGATTCTTGAGGAAGGCATCACCGAAGCCGGCTCGATGGCGTCGTTTGTCGCCGCGGGAACGGCCTACGCCAACCACGGCGTCAATTTGATTCCCTTCTATATTTACTACTCCATGTTCGGCCCGCAGCGCGTCGGCGATCTTTTCTGGCTGGCGGGCGACAGCCGGACCAAAGGCTTCCTGCTCGGCGCCACCTCCGGCCGCACCACCCTCAACGGCGAAGGGCTGCAACACCAGGACGGCCACTCGCCACTCGCCGCCTCCACCATCCCGACGCTTTGCGTCTATGATCCCGCCTTCGCCTACGAGGTGGCGGCCATCGTCTGCGACGGCATGAAACGCATGTTCGAGGACGGCGAGGAAATCTTCTATTACCTTTGCCTTTACAACGAAGGCTATCCCCAGCCGCCCATGCCCCCCGGCTGCGGCGAAGGAATCATCAAGGGCCTCTACAAATTCCAGCCCGGCCCCGGCGGCAAAGCGCACAAGGCGCACATCCTCGGCAGCGGCAGCATCATCCGCTCCGCCCTGCGCGCCCAGGAAATTCTGGCCGCGCGCTACGATGTCTCCGCCGACGTTTGGAGCGCCACCTCCTACAAGAACCTCCGCAACGAAGCCCTGCTGGCCGAGCGTTGGAACATGCTTCATCCGGCCCAGCCCCCCAGGAAGCCCTTCGTCCGGCAACTGCTCGAAGCGGAAACCGGCCCCTTTCTCGCCGTTTCCGACTACATGAAGATCGTTCCCGACCAGATTGCCAAATGGGTTCCCGGCGGCTTGACCACCCTGGGCACCGATGGTTTTGGCCGCAGCGAAACCCGCGCCAACCTGCGCCGCTTTTTCGAAAACGACGCCGAATGCGCTGTTCTTGGCGTATTGCACGCCCTGGCCCAGCGCGGCGCGATCCCCCGCGACCTCGTCGCCCAGGCGATCCGGGACTTGAACATTGATCCCGAAAAAGCCTTCCCCAAGATTGCGGCGTTTTGAAGATGGGTAGATTGGGTTGGCACACCATGCAGCCAATGGGGCTGTTTGTGAAAACCAACGACGATATTCAGTCTCGGAGATGATCACGATTGGAATTTTGGGGGCGGGGCGGATCGGGCCGGCGGCTCTGGTGCGGCCGGCGCGATTGCTCGACGGGGAGGTTCGCGCCGAAGCGGTGGCGGCGCGGGACGCGGCGCGGGCCGGGGATTTTGCGCGGCGGCATGGGATTCCGCGCTCGATGGGAACTTACCAGGAGTTGGTGGAGGACAAGGGGATTGACGCGATTTACAACGCGCTGCCAAATAGTTTGCACGCGGAGTGGAGCATCCGCGCGCTCCAGGCGGGCAAACATGTGCTTTGTGAAAAGCCGATGGCCTGCAACGCCCCGGAAGCGCAGCGGATGGCGGAGGCGGCGGACCGGGCGGGGCGGCTCTTGGTGGAGGCGTTCCATTACCGCTATCATCCGCTGGTGTTGCGGATGAAGGAGATCGTCGCGGGCGGGGAGTTGGGCGAGTTGCGCCATATCGAAGCCCATTTTTGCGTGCCGCTCTGGAATTCTTCCGACATCCGGTATCGGTATGAGTTGGGTGGCGGGGCGACGATGGACCTGGGGTGTTACTGCATCAATCTCATTCGCTTCCTGGCAGGGGCGGAGCCGGAGGTGACCGGGGCGCGGGCGCTGCTGGCCTCGCCTCAAATTGACCGGTTCATGGAGGCCGATTTCCGGTTCCCGGCGGGCGCGACGGCCCGCATGACGTGCTCCTTGTGGTCGCGGGTCTTGCTGCGGACGCGGGCGCTGGCGCGGGGAACGAAGGGGGAGTTACGGGTCTGGCTGCCGTTTCAGCCGCATTTTTCCCGCCGTCTGGCGGTGCGGGGTCAGGGCGGAAGGCGCGTGGAATGGTTTTCGCGGGAGCCAAGCTATGTCTGGCAATTGCGGGCCTTCGCGGCGGCGGCGCGGGGCCGGGCGTCCATCCTGACCACGGCGGCGGACGCGGTGGCCAATATGCGCGTGATGGACGCGGTTTATGCCGAGGCTGGATTGAAGCCGCGCGGGATGTGACCATTCCACTCCCGCTTGCCCTCCCCGGTGTTATTGTTGACAGCGGCGGGAGCGGGTTTACGGGTCCGCCGCCCCCGTTTCGGGGTCGCCGATCAAACGGTGGATTTCGTCCAGAATCTGGGAGAGGGAGGCGGTTTTGTCCAGGTAGCCGGAGACTCT
>JBEKIA010000260.1:0-4290 GCA_050011995.1 Verrucomicrobiota bacterium | reverse complement strand
GACATTGCCGGAAGCGCGGACGGGATCGGGAGCGTCGCCCGGTTTTGGCACCCCGAGGGCGTGGCGGTGGACAGCGCGGACAACGTGTATGTGGGGGACTTCCTCAACAACACCATCCGCAAGCTGACGCCAGACGGAGTGACGACCCTGGCCGGACTGGCGGGCAGTCCCGGCGGCGCCGACGGGACGGGGAGCGCGGCGCGATTTAATGATCCTTATGGCGTGGCAGTGGACGGCGCTGGCAACGTCTATGTGGCGGACTCAGGCAACAACACGGTTCGTAAGATCACTTCGCCGGGGCTGGTGACCACGGTAGCGGGGTCGGGCTCAACCAGCCAAGGTGGCGCGGACGGGACGGGGAGCGAAGCGCGGTTTTATGATCCTTACGACGTCGCGGTGGACGGCTCAGGCAACGTCTATGTGGCGGACGAATTCAACAGCACGATTCGGGAAATCACCTCGCTACGAGTGGTCAGCACCATCGCCGGGTCGGCCGGGAACTATGGAACCAACGACGGCGTGGGAACCGATACGCGGTTTTATCTCCCTCAAGCTGTGGCGGTGGACAGCGCGGGCAACGTCTATGTGGCGGATACATGGAACGAGACAATTCGGAAAGTCACGTCCGAAGGAGTGGTCAGCACCCTCGCCGGGTCACCCGGATTGTCCGGCAGCGCGGACGGGACGGGGAGCGACGCCCGGTTTTGGTACCCCGAGGGCGTGGCGGTGGACAGCTCAGGCAACGTCTATGTGGCGGATACATACAACGCCACGATCCGTAAGGTGACCTCAGCAGGAGTGGTGACAACCCTGGTCGGAATGGCGGGCTATATTGGCGCCAATGACGGGACGGGGAGCGACGCACAGTTTCTTTACCCACACGGTGTGGCTGTGGACAGCAACGGCAATGTCTATGTTGCGGACTCCGGCAACAACACCATTCGGGAGATCATCCCCGTCGGCACGACCTGGTTGGTCAGCACCATCGCCGGGTTGGCTGGGATCGTTGGCAGCACGGACGGGGCGGGCAGTGCCGCGCTATTTGACGACCCTTTGGGTGTGGCTGTGGACACTAACGGCAATGTCTATGTTGCGGACTCCGGCAACAACACCATTCGGGAGATTACCCCCGTCGGCACGACCTGGTTGGTCAGCACCATCGCCGGGTCGGCTGGGATCATCGGCAGCACGGACGGGGTGGGCAGTGCCGCTCTCTTTAACTTTCCTGTAGGCGTGGCGGTGGATAGCGCGGGCAATGTTTATGTCGCCGACACCTACAACAACACAATTCGCAAAGGGGTCTTTTCGCAATATACCTCCGCACTTTCAGTGCCCTTCACGCCACCGCCAACAACGGGACAACTCATGGTCACACTCCAGCCGCCTGAAGCCAGCGGCCAGTGGCGCTTGCCATGGGAAGCGGCATGGCGCGACAGCGGCACGACGGCAACAAATTTAGCCCGGGGAGAGTACGCGGTGGAGTTTCGCGATATTCCGGGGTACCTGGCCATCCCGTTGAGCGGGCCAGTGGCCGTAACCAACGGCGGGACAACATTCCTGACCAACCAATACTTTCCCACGATCATCCCGTCTGACACAACGAGCGGCGGCGGCACGCTCACGGTCAACATCGGTCCCAGCCCGCCCGGTGGAGCGGGTTGGCGGTTCCTGGGCGACACCAATTCCTTTTACCCGCCCGGCTACGGCACCAATCTGTTGTCCGGAACATATTTGATCCAATTTGCGCCGGTCGCCGGTTTCATCACACCGGCCTCTCTGTCCGTTGAAGTCGCACCGGGCGTACCGACGGTATTATCGATCACCTATTTGCTGGCGCAATCGCCTCCGAACAACATTCTATTGCCCATGCCGGTTCCGGCTGGCAACATCAGCGACCTGACCGACTATCCCTTCGGTTTCAACGGACAATTGCAAACCGACGTGGGCTACGGCAGCGGCGTGGCCGTCCAGACGAACGTGGTGCTGACAGCGGCCCACCTGATCTTCAACGATCAGACTCTCTCCTATGTCAGTCAAGCCTACTGGTTTTACCAGGAGGAAGCGGGTGTGTTCACGCCGGATCCGCTGCCGGCACGGGGCTGGTACTTGCTCAGCGGCTATGCCGCCCAGCGGACCAACGATGTGCTGGGCGGCCTGGGGCCGGAGCAATCCAGCCCGCAATCCCGCAACCTGGACGTGGCGGCGCTCTATTTTCAATCACCCGTGGCCAACGGGAGCTATGGGGGCTGGCTGCCTTCCGATGCGTCGCCCAATTCCTGGTTGACCAGCACGGCTGAGAAAATGCTGGTGGGCTATCCGGTGGACGGCTCGCAGTTTGGGTTCACCAACATTGTCAATGGTGAGATGTATGAAATCGGGCCGCAGCCGTATCCTTTGAGCCAGGCTACCGATCCGGTGGCTGACCAGCAGGTCTATACCGCGTCGTGGATGTTGGGTTATCCGGGCAACAGTGGCGGGCCGTTGTATGTGGAATATAATGGTTACTATTACCCGGCGGGGGTTTATCTGGGGACATTGTTTAACGGCATTGTGCCCCAGGCCTCGGCGGTGCGGGCCATTGACAGCAACGTGGTGAACCTCATCACCCTGGCGGCGAGCTTGGGCGATAGCGGCACGAACAACTCCGGCGGCGGAGTCATCACCATCATTCCCAGCCAGGCCACCAGCCTCAATAATCCCGGCTACTTGATCCTGCAACTCGGCCCGCCGGCGGCTGTGCAGGCCGGGGCGGCATGGGAATTGGCCGGCCAGCCCGCCAATTACTACTCCACCGCCAACCCCTCCCTGCAGGAGATCACCAGCACCAACGCGTTGACGGTGCAGTTCAAGCCGATCCCCGGCTGGAATCTTCCCACCAACCGCTCTGTCACGGTGGTTCCCGGCGTGATCCTGACCAACGTGGCCAATTACACCGTTACCAACCCGCTGCTGACCCTAGACCTGGTCAACGGACTGCGCATCAGCGGCACCACCAACACGGCTTATCAGCTTCAGAGCAACTCCACGCTCACTGGAACCTGGATTCCCTTCAAGACCAACACCTTGACAAACTTCGGCTTCAATCTCATCACCAACAAACCCCGCCCCGGCTTCTACCGCGCCCTATGGCTGACCAACTCCCCGTGATTCAACCCGTCCCTGAAAGGGCAACGGGTCAGGGCAACGGGTCAGTCCCCGGAATCGCGTAAGTGTGCGCCTGAAAGGGGAAAATACGTGATTCCGACGACTGCCCCCATTTGACTGACCGGACGTCAGGATGAAGGCCGCATATCCCAAAACACCGGAAAATACGGAGCAGGTGTCTTCTCATCCGGCAGAAAAAGCGCTTGGAAGGAAAAAAGGCATCGAAACACCCCTCTGCCAGAGAAAAACCGAGGGTGGACTGGAAAAAAGAGTTGCAAATTTTTTGAATGGGCGGAAAATCACGAAAAAGGCCCATGCTGGGCGTGCGCACGAATCCAAATGGGAATATCAGTTAAAATAACTTGCCATGACAAAGAGCAGAATGAATCCGCAGGTTGAGTTCTTTTTCAGCAAATCCAAAATGTGGCGGGAAGAATTTGAGAAATTGAGAATGATCCTTCTTGACTGTCCGCTGGCCGAAGAATTGAGGTGGGGCAAACCTTGTTACACGTTTCAGAAAAGCAACATAGTTTTAATGCATGGATTTAAGGAATACTGCGCGCTTTTGTTTATGAAAGGCGCCTTGTTAAAGGATGCCAATGGCATTCTCATCCGACAAACGGAGAATGTGCAGGCGGCGCGCCAGATTCGGTTCACCAGTGTCCGGCAAATAGCCGGGATGGAACCCATCCTGAAAGCCTATATTCATGAAGCCATTGAGGTGGAAAAAGCCGGTTTGGAAGTGAATTACAAAAAGACCTCGGAATTCATAATACCTGATGAATTTCAAAAAAAATTGGATGCAATCCCCGCCTTGAAAACTGCCTTTGCTGCATTGACGCCCGGACGGCAAAGAGGATACATGCTTTATTTTTCCGCGCCCAAACAATCCAAGACCCGGGAGTCCAGGGTTGAAAAATGCATGCGGCAGATTCTCAATGGAAAGGGATTAAATGATTAGATCAAGCTGACAACCGAAAGCATGGCGGGCGCCGGTTGAGTCGCCGCCGAAACGGCAGCCCATCGCGGCCGCCCTGGCGGCGTCCAGCGGCGGTCACAGACCGCCGCTACAGGCGCGGGCATCCGCTGATTCAGCCCCCCGATGCTGGCGGCTTTTCCGGCAGCGCATCGGGATGGCTTCATTCT
>JBEKIA010000259.1:0-4329 GCA_050011995.1 Verrucomicrobiota bacterium | reverse complement strand
GCCGGACGTGGGAGCCGTCTTCCACGCGGCGGCGGTGAGCGATTTCACTTTTGGCAAAATATGGGAGCGCGCGGCGGCGGGCGAATTGCGCGAAATCAAGGCGGCGAAGATTCCGACGCGCGCGCCAGGGCTTCTGGCGGAATTGAAACCGGCCCCGAAAATCATCCGGGAATTGCGGGACTGGTTCCCGAGGGCATTCCTGGCGGGTTGGAAATATGAGTTGGAAGCAGAGGCAGAGGGCGGGGCTGTGGCCCGCGGGGCGGACCAGATCAAGGAAAGCCGGACGGACGCCTGCGTCCTCAATGGCCGGGGATTCTCCCGCGAGGGATTCGGCCTGCTGCGGAAAGACCTGACGTTGATCCGGTTGCCGGACAAAGCGGCACTGTTCGCCGCGCTGGGAGCCTGTTTAAGACAACGCGGCGCGGCCTGATTTGAAGAATTCTTTCCCCTGATATTTCCTTCGGGAGCGCGGTCGTCTCGGCCGCCGCCGCCGGCGTCCCGCCGACGGCGCCTTCCGTCACAAACTGCCCCACCCTTTCGGTGAGTTTTCAAGCACGTCGCTAACCCGGATATTTCATATCTCTGCGGGAAGCAACACCTTGAATGGTAGGGCGGCGCTGCCGCGCCGCCCTGAATCAGGGCGAAGCAGCAGCTTCGCCCTACCAAGCTATGAAATATCGAGGCTTAGGATTGGGGAGCAAAAAGAGACTCCACATTTCGCTCGACATGGGAGGGAATCAAATCTTGACGGGGATGCGGATTCGAGGGCAAATGGAATGATGTTCCGGCAAGGTTCGCAGCTCATTGGCCTCTTCGCTCTGGCCCTGGCCCTGGGCCTGGTGGCGGCGGGGTGCGCTTCGACGCCGGGGAAGCTTTTGCGGCGGCGCGGGGATGAGATCGTGGTGGCCGGACAATTGTTTCATACGGGGACACGGGTGGTGCTCTGGACGGATCCGGGCGGCTTCGACGCTTATCGGGTGGAGCGGCGGTTCGCGCCCTTGCCGGAAGCGGACTGGGAAAGTTCCAGGGCCGCCATGACCAATCTGCCGTCGCCGCCGACACCCAACCGCTACAGTGTCCGCACCAACGGCCTGAGCCGGGAGGAGGTGGAACGGGTGCGGGGCGGGGGCTGGGATTTGGCCTCGTTGCGGAAAAAGGTGGACCAGTTGGTCCTTCATTTTGACGCGGCGGGAACTTCGCGGGCGTGCTTCAAAACGCTCCAGGACGAGCGGAATTTGAGCACGCATTTCCTGCTGGACCTGGACGGCACGATTTACCAGACGCTGGATGTGAAGGAGCGCGCGCGGCACGCCAGGGCCTCCAACGACCGCTCGGTCGGAGTGGAGATCGCCAACGTGGGCGCCTACCGGGAGCAAGAGAAGAACCCGTTCGCGCTCTGGTATCAGACGGACAGCCGCGGGCGCACCATCATCACGATCCCCGGCGGCGCCGGCGCCTCGGCGGAGCGGACGCCGCATTTTGCGGGGCGTCCGGTGCGGCGCGAGGCGGTGGCGGGAGTGGTGCAGGGGGAGGAATTGCGTCAATACGATTTCACCGCGGAACAATACCGGGCGCTGGCCCGGCTGACGGCGGCGCTTTGCACGGCGCTGCCGAAGATTCGTTGCGATTATCCGCGCGACGCCTCGGGAAAATTGGCCGGCGGCAAACTTCCGGACGCGGAGCTGAAGGATTACCACGGCGTGCTGGGGCATTGTCACCTCCAGGCGGAGAAAGTGGATCCCGGGCCGGCGTTGCAATGGGATTATGTGATCGGCGAGGCGCGGAGGTTGATGAAGCTGCCGGTGTTGCCACAAGATGCGCTGGGGCAGCCGATGGGGTGGCGGCCGAAGTTGATCCGGGACAATTGAGAATCGGGAATCAGGAAAAACTGGGCGGCTTTCCTCCGAAAGCCGGCCTTCCGCGCCCGGAATGTCCTGGAACTTCCATCCAAGGATAAACCGCCCGCCGGTTTGTCCCAACATTCGTTGTCGAAGCCCATCCGAGACTGGCCGGCACGCTGTTGCGGAAATTCCCAGTCGCAATTAGGCTTGGGCGCATGGAAATCAAAAAAGTATGAGCAAGCCCGGCCGCAATGATCCCTGCCCGTGCGGCAGCGGGAAGAAGTACAAGAAATGCTGTTTGCCCCGGGACGAGGCGGCGCGGCCCCGGGCCGGCGCCCAAGCCGGCGAGAAACCATATATCGCGGAGTTGCGTCCAGATCTGGATGACAAGGTGGATTGCTTGTTGAAGCGGTTGGAATCGGGCGAGGGCCGCGCGGTGGAAGCGGAGCTCCAGGCGCTGCTGGCGGAACATCCCCGGTATCACACGACCCATTATGCGATGGGAGTTTACACCGCCGTCGTCGCGAAAGATCCGCTCCGCGCAATCCCGTATTTTGAAAGGGCGGTGCAAATCCTTCCGCCTTTTGCGGAGGCTCATTACAATCTGGGCAGCGCCGCCATGAAGGCTGGTGACGCCGCCAAGGCAGTCACGGCGTATCGGGCCGCGGTGCGGTACTCTCGAGAGGGGGATCAGTTTGCGGAGAGCGCGCGCAGCCAACTCAAATCTCTGGAAAGAATCCTGCTCAAGGATTCGAGTTTTTCAACTCTGGACGCGTATCTCGCCAACGCAAAGCTGTTTGATGAAGCCTTCGTGTGCCTGACCCGTCAGGACTTCAAGAAAGCGGCCGAACTTTTCAATCGCGTCCTGAGCCAGAACCCCGCGCATGTCCAGACTTTCGGCAACCTGGCCCTGGCCTATGCCGGACTGGGCAGGCGGGCCGCCGCCATGGAGTGTTTTGAGCGCGCCTTGGCGCTGGACCCCGAGTATGGACCCGCCATTGCCAACCGGCGCATAGTGGCGCGGATGCGCGAAGGGGAACCTTTCATCCCCGACGGGATGCAGGAGACGTACTACTACGCGGAAAAGATCCAGCGGGAGAAGGAATCCGGCCTTGTGTAGGGTCGCGCCCTTTTTGGTTGCGCGGCCTTTTGCGGTTGCGCGGGAGCGGCAGATGCAGCACTTTGGCCGGGTGGTGCTTTTATCCAATCACGTTGTCTTTTTATGAGTCCAATGACTTCGCCCCAAAAAGCGGGAAACGCCCCCGCCGGCAAACCGCTCAACCCGCCCAACCAACTGGAGCAGTTGCGCCAGTTCAGCCGCGTCGTGGCCGACACCGGCGATTTTGCCGTGATGAAGGAATACGCGCCCGAGGACGCCACCACCAACCCAAGCCTCATCCTCAAAGCGGCGCAAAAGCCGGAATACCAAACCCTCCTGCGGCAGGCGGTCGCCGACGGCAAGAAGGCGGGGAGTTCAACCGGCGACCTCATGCGCCAAGTCCTGGTTTCCTTTGGCTGCGAAATTCTGAAGATCGTTCCCGGCAGGGTTTCCACCGAGACCAGCGCCAGGCTTGCCTTTGACACGGCGGCGCTGATAGACGAGGCGCGCGTTTTTATCTCCAGCTACGCCAGGAAGGGGATTCCCAAGGAGCGCGTTCTGATCAAGCTGGCGACGACCTGGGAAGGCATCCAGGCCGCCAGAGTCCTGCAAAAGGAGGGGATCAACTGCAACATGACGCTGCTCTTTTCGCTGGCCCAGGCGGTGGCCTGCGCGGAAGCGGGGGCCAAATTGATCTCGCCGTTTGTGGGGCGCATTCTTGACTGGCACAAAAAAAACACGGGCAGGAATTATGCCGCCGCCGAGGATCCCGGCGTGTTGTCCGTGCGGGAGATTTACGCCTACTACAAGAAATATGGGTGCGCCACGGAGGTGATGGGCGCGAGCTTCCGCAGCAAGGAGGAGGCTCTGGAACTGGCCGGGTGCGATTTGCTCACCATCAGCCCGGAATTGCTGGGCGAGTTGAAGTCAAGCACGGAAAAAGTGGCGCGCAAACTCTCCCCGCAAACCAGCCTGGAACTCCCTGTGGCCCGGTTCTCGCTCGACGAAAAGGGATTCCGCTGGATGCTCAACGAAAGCGCCATGGCCACCGAAAAGCTGTCCGAAGGCATCCGGGTCTTCGCCGCCGACGCGGCCAGGCTGGAGGCGTTGATTGTCAAGTGAAGTCCGCGTGTGAACGTAATGCGTCGCGCGCGGAAGGGAAAGATAGGGCGGGCAGTCCTCTGCCCGCCGCGGCGCGCACGGAGTGCGCGCCCTACCACCCAAGACCTGCTCATTGCTTTCGAGCGCGGATCTTCGCCATTCAAAATTCAAGATTCGCTATGGCCGGGGTGGCGGGGCGGAATCCTTCCGTTGGGCCTGCACGATTTGAAAGCTGGTGATGGCCGCCCAAGCCAGCGCAAATACAAAAATGGCCATTCCCAATAGCGT
>JBEKIA010000258.1:0-4408 GCA_050011995.1 Verrucomicrobiota bacterium | reverse complement strand
ACCGGCCCGGCTTTTGTTCCAGCACCGGCATTTCCTCCTTCTGGCTCTTCGCTGTTTTCGGTGGAATAACGAATCTGGGTTTCCAACTTGGTGCCGGCCTGTTCTTCAATCCCAAAGGGATTGGATCATTTAGCCCAGCGTTGGCCCGATGCAGAGAGGGCCTGCGCTGGCTTGCCATGAGGATGCCTCATACCCTGAAAGGGGAATGGCGCTTACATAAGACCGAGCCTCCGTAGGCGGGCAATTTTACGGCGCACGCCGCGTTTGGGATGATCGCGGAATTGATGGCGTGGAGCGTCAAGGCGAGGGTATTTGTTTTTCTTTCGTTTCACGGCTCGCGGCTCGCGTCGTCCGGGGCGATGAGGAACCAAATCGGCGGCCAGAGTCTGTAGCAGTTGCTCCCAGATCTGCTGGCGTTTCTTCTTGGTGCGGGCCTGACTCATGGCCTGGGAGAACTGTCGGAGCGCATCGAGGCTGCCTTTGAAGCTGATTCGTTCCAGCGCGACATGGTGCTGGAGGGCCGCTTGAGTCAGAATGCAGCGGATCAGGTTGTGAACGATCAAGCGGGCGTAGACTTCCTTTTGTGCCATTTCGGGGGATTGTCCTCGTAGTGTCTCCATCTCCAGGGTGGTTTTGAGGTCATCCAGGCACATTTCCAGCCGCCATCGCAAGAGGTAGGCCCGGAGAATTTCCTGGGCGGGATAGAGTTGGGGATCCAGCAGGGTCGTCACCACGGTGACGTGACGCACACGGAAGCCCTTCTGGGAACAGCGGCCCCGGACCGCCCGCAGGGTGATGTGACAGGGCAGCCCCGCCCATTGCACGGCCGTGAGCCAGGCGGAGGGTTGAGGGCCTTTTTCCCAAACCATCAGCCAGTCATTTTTGGCCAACCGTCCGATGCGTCTCCGGCCATCGACGCGCCGCCGGGTCCGGCCAATGAAATCAATGCCCAGGGTGTGCGCCAGGAAGGCCACCAGGGGATAACAACCAAAACCACGATCTCCCAGGAGAATATCGCCGCGGGCCAAGTGGCTTGAGAGGGAACCCAACAAGGACAGCTCGGAATCATTCCAACTGCCTTGGGCCAGGGCCAACACGGCACCGCTGGCCAGGCAAAAGAGCACGACCAGGTGCATCATCGGAAAGCTGGGGATGTTGGTGCATTGAAGCGCCGGGTAGGCTTGGCGGTTTTTATCCGTGTCGGCCAAGGTGAGGGTGGAACCATCGGCCGCCTTCAGGGGCCGGCCTTGGAGCAGCGCCAGGGCTGGAGCCTTCTGGCCGGCCACTTTGGCGCTGGCCGCCAAGGCTCGCGGGAACTCACTCAGGGGCAAGCGCGCTTTGGCCCGGCAGTAGGCGCCATCCTCCTCGGAAATCCGGGGACCGCCCTCCAAGGTGAACAATGCCTGGATCTGGCGAACCACTTCGCGGCCCGCCGCCTTCGGGTTCAACGCCTGCCAGAGCATGCACCAGAAAGTGCGGCTGCGGGTGTAGACGGCGTCGCGGCTGTTGGGCCCCTGGGCGGCCTTGGGGAACAAGTCGTGCGGCAGAGAGGAGGAGAACGAGTTTTCCAACTGACAGAGGGTGTAGGAGCGCACCCGTTGGAGAGTCTGGGCGGTGCGGCCCCCCAGCGCCGCCAGGCGCGGGCGCCAGGCCGCGAAGAAAGGAGTATTTGGCATAGGGCGGTATATATACCGCCCTATTGACAGGTCTGCTAGACTTTTGTTCATGGAAAACAACGAAAACGCCGTTCCGCCTCAATGGCAGGCGCAGTATGCCCGCTTGCTTGGTCGCCTGTCCAAGGTGGGGTGGATCAGCGAAGGCTACGTTCAGGACCGTGGACCCGGTGCCGGCGGGCCTTGCTATCAGTGGACCCGGAAAGTCAAAGGCAAGACCGTGAGCGTGGCACTATCAAAACAACAGTATGAATGGTTGCGAACCGCGATTGCAGAATGGCGGGAACTACAGGCCACGCTAAAGGAAATGCAACGCCTGAGCCGTCAAGTCCTGTTCGAAACTGTTCCTGGACCTCCCCGACGCAAACGATTGGGCAAGAGAGTTTTAGGCCTTATGTAAGCGCCATTCCCCTTTCAGGGTTTGGGATTTTTCCGTCATTCCCCCTGGGTAGCTCGTTCCTCGCAACCCAGGGCTGACAGATTCAATCCCTTTGGGATTGTCTCGGATTGCCTGACACATACGAACACCACTCCAAACTGTGGTTTGCATTCCACCGAAAACAGCGAAGAACTCTTTCGTCAATAACCGTCAAAATTGACGGAAAAGGGATGCTGGGAGCGGTGGCATCATAAATCATACTAAGTGGATAGAGTATCGAAGGATTCGCAATGGGGCGCGGGATTCCGCCGCCGTTGCAACCTCCGCAGTCACCCTCCTTCGCCGGGCCTGCGGAGGGCGGGCCATCCGGCATTCTGGCGCAGCCCGTCACGGTCCCGTTCCCGTCTTCCCATACGTTTCTTGCCCTCACGCCGAAAGATTAGCATGTAAGCGCAGATTGTCAAGGGAAGAATGCCGGAAAATGCAATGCGTCAGCGAAGGGGGGGGGAAGGTAGGGCGGGCAGTCCTCTGCCCGCCGCGGCGCGCACGGAGTGCGCGCCCTACCACCCAAGACTGACGCATTCCCGGATTCATCCGCGTTGATCGGCGCGCCTCCGTGGCTCTAGTTTTTTCCGCCGATGTTTTCCACCAGCTTGTAGCGGATTTTCACGCCGGGCGGGTTTTCGGCAAGGCCGGTGATTTGCAGAATGCCCGCGCCGCCTTTGCGAGTCTGAAAAAGCCAGGTCGGCGGCAATGATTTGCCGGGACTCAATAGGGTTGTGTCATTCTTGTTCGTTTGGGAGAGTTGTTTTACAACTGAATCTGCCGGAAGTTCGTCCCAGGCTTGGGCTGGCACGCTGATGGATTTCATGTCCAGCCCCACCAAACCCTGGACTTGCGGGATAACGGCCATAGCGTCAACCCCGTTGGTTTGCATCCAAATTCTTTGCGAGTTTGTATCCGCCGCCCACATGGCGGAAGTGGGGGCCAGAAGCGCGCCGGAATCAAAATCAATCATGATGAGCGCATTGGTGCGCTCGGCTTCACTTGCAAAATCAGTTTTGCTATCGGCGACCACCCGCTCCATCACCGGGCCGAAGGACAAGTATGCTTGGAGGTTCAATTTGCCCTCTTCGGCGGCTTCGGCCTGGGTTCCAAAATACAGGTCGGCGAAATTTTTTCCGCCGGCATACATCGCCAGATGCGGCAGACCGGGAAAAAGGTTGGAATGGATCAATTCAAAATCGCCGCGTCCTTTGGAAATCTGCTTCCGCTGTGTGGCATCCTCGGGAAAACCGGGGTTTGTTGCACGGTTTGTTGCAGTGATGTAAAGCGCCAGCGTCGCCTGATCCTGGCTGACCAGGTTGTAATGGCCTTGGACCACCATCCGGTCTGAGGAGCGGCTGACGGAGGTGATTTCAATGGAATCGCCTTTCGGAAAATAGGTTTGGGCGATGTAAAAGCCCGGGGTTGTTTGGGCGCTGGCGGACGCGCGCCAATAGACGCTGATGACTTTGCCGATAATTTCACCACGGGGCACAAGGGCGTCGCCCTTGCCATTTCGATTCACAGAAACCGCTTCGCCTTCGACGCGAACCACGCGGCCAATATACGCCAATCCATCATGCCAGTAAGCCATGAAGTCGCCAGGCGCGAAATGGTGCGCGGGCCGCCAAACGAAGAAATGGCTGCCGCGCGGGATTTCCGGCGCGGCGGCGTCGGTTGGAACACGATAAGGAGTTGCCAAAAATGTCCGAATGAAGAAGGCGATGAAAACAGCAGCCAGCAGCCGGCCAACCCAGCGGTGCAGCCAGTTCTTTCGTTTTGCAAACAGCGGCAAGGGTTGCAATCCCTGTTCCAGCGCGCGGTGTCCGGCGCGAACTTCAAGAAACAGCCAGAGCGGAATGAGCGAAACACCGGGAAGCACCACCAGCAACAACACCCGTTTCACCAGCGCATCCGGGATGCCGACAGCCGCCGCTATTATCATGCCGCCGGGCATCAGCAATGCCATCAATGCGCCGGTCACGATCACCGCCGGCCAATTCGTCCTCGGTTTGCCTTCGCGCACAATGACGAATGGAGTTTTGACAAAGGCAAGGCGAGACTCCTCGGATTGCGGATTGCGGATTGCGGACTTTTTAATGGGCGCAGTGACCGCGATCGTTTCCACCATCGTCTTGACTTCGCTGGCTTGCTGGTAGCGGAGGTCGGGGTTCCTTTCCAACGCGCGAAGGACAACTTCATCCAGGCGCACGTCAATTTGAACTTTCCGGGACGGTGGCTCCAGGCGTTTGCCGGGCAGTTCCCCGGTGAGCATTTCGTAGAAAACCACGCCCAGCGAATAAATGTCGGC
>JBEKIA010000257.1:0-4507 GCA_050011995.1 Verrucomicrobiota bacterium | reverse complement strand
CGGCTGCCCGCCACCAACCGGCTGAACCTGGCGATTGGCCTGCCACTGCGCAATACCAATGCCCTGACCAGGCTCCTCCACGACATGTATGATCCGGCCAGTCCGCAGTTCCGGCACTACTTGACGCCGGAACAATTCACCGAGCAATTTGGCCCCACCAAGCAGGAGTATGAGGCGGTGAGGCAATTTGCCCGGAAATACGGCCTGGAGATCACCGTCACCCATTCAAATCGCGTGTTGCTGGATGTCGCCGGGCCGGTTGCCGACATAGAGAAAACGTTTCAGGTCACCTTGCATACGTATCAGCACCCCACCGAAGCGCGGCAGTTTTATGCGCCGGATGTCGAGCCCTCAGTGGATGCGGGTTTGGCGGTGCTCGATATGAGCGGGTTGAACAATTATTCCATTCCGCGTCCGGCGGTGCATAGGGCAACGGGCACAACCGGCGCTGCCCCCGCCTCAGGCTCCGGGACAGATGGCAATTATATGGGCAAGGACCTCCGCAATGCCTATGTGCCTGGAGTCACTCTGACCGGCGCAGGCCAGACGGTTGGACTGCTGGCCTTTGAAGCCTTCTACGCGAATGACATCAGAACCTACGAGACCATGGCCGGCTTGCCGAACGTGCCCATCCAGGTCGTTCTCCTGGATGGATTCAACGGGATTCCGGTGACCAGCGATCCGATGGGGATAGTTGAAGCCTCCATAGACATGGAAATGGCGATCTCCATGGCTCCAGGATTAAGCAACGTTGTTGCATTCGACGCAGGGCCGAACACGGGCTATATCTGGAACGATGTTTTGAACGCCATGGTGGCTCATCCGCAGATTAAACAGTTCAGTTCCTCTTGGCTCGGCTTTCCGATAAGCGCAACCAGCGATAACATCTTCCATCAGATGGCAGTGCAAGGGCAGTCCTTTTTCCAGTGTTCAGGCGACAATGACTCCTGGGCCAACAACGTGATCCTTAATACTACTTACGAGGGCAATCTTATCTTGTGGCCGGTGGATGACCCGTACGTCACGAGCGTCGGCGGAACAGATCTGACGATGAATGGTTCGGGAGCTTCCTATGCTTCGGAGCAGGTTTGGAACTGGGGGAACCAGTCTCCCGGGAATACCGGGTGGGAGGGATCGGGCTTCGTTGGAAGCGCAGGTGGGATCAGCCCAACTTACGCGATTCCATCCTGGCAGCAAGGCCTCGACATGTCTGCGAACCGGGGGTCCACCACCATGAGGAATTTCCCGGATGTCGCGATGGTGGCGGAGAATTTTGTGATCGTCGCCAACGGTTCTACGTCCACCACGTGGGGGGGCACCAGTTTTGCCACGCCGTTATGGGCAGGGCTGATGGCACTTGTCAATCAAGACGCGGCTGCCAATGGCCAGCCGCCGGTGGGTTTCCTCAATCCCGCCCTCTACGCGCTCGGCCAGAGTGCTGACTACACTAATGCTCTTCACGACATCACGGTCGGCAACGACGCCACACCCACCAGCGGTGGGCTGTTCGCCGCCGTCCCCGGTTACGATCTCTGCACCGGCTGGGGCTCCCCCAGGGGCAGCAACCTGATCTACGCCCTCGCCCTGCCGGAGCGCTTGCTAATAGCACCCAGTTCGGTCCAGCAGTTCAGCGGTCCCGCAGGCGGGCCGCTTAATCCGGTTGCCCTTGGCTACTCACTGACCAACTCACCCGCGAGCCAAACCCCCTCGCTCGGCTGGAGCGCGGGCCTGAATGCCGCCTGGCTTACCGTATTGCCCACCAACGGAACGAACCTCGCGGGCGGCCCGGCTGCGGTCGTCACTGTCACGCCGAACCTGCTGGCCAGCAATCTGGCCGCGGGCAGTTACATGGCCACTTTGTATTTTACCAACCTCAACGATCAATCGGTTCAGAGCCGCCAGGTGGCCCTGGCGATCCTCGCGCTCCCGCTCATTACGTCCCAACCTGCGAATCAAGCCATCCTGGAGGGGACGACAGCGACGTTCAGCGTGGCAACCGCCAGCAACACGTTGCTGTCCTACCAATGGCAGTTCAACAACGGGAGTGGCCCCACCAATTTGACAGACGGCGGCGGCATTACCGGTTCCGCGACCAGCAGCCTCACCATTGACAACGTTACCCCCGGGGATGGGGGCGCCTATTCGGTGATGGTCAGCAACGCCGCCGGGTCGGTAACCAGTAGCAACGCCTCCCTGACGATCATCACCGGCCATGCTCCGGTGATCCTCTCCGGGCCGTCGAGCCAAACCCTTCTGCCTGCGGCCACCGCGACGTTCACGGTATCGGCCGCCGGTGATGAGCCGCTCGCCTACTTCTGGCTGATGGACGGAACCAACCTGACCGACGCGGGCAACATCTCCGGATCGGCCACGAGCACGTTGACCATCCAAAACGCGGCGATTTCCAACTCAGGGAACTACTCAGTTCTCATCACGAACAACTTTGGGTCTGTCACCAGCGCGGTGGCGGTGCTGAACTTCACCAGCGTCACGACGACAGGAGTCGCTCTGGAAACGCTCTATTCCTTCACCGAGAATTCCATAGGCTTTTACCCCGCGGGAGGGCTGCTACAGGCCAGCAATGGCATTTTCTATGGGACTGCCTTTTCAGGTGGTTCTCCAGGCAACGGTACAGTTTTCAAAATGGACACCAACGGCGTGGTGACCCTCGTTTATGCGTTCCCGAACGGCAGCGGCGGCAATAATCCCCCCTACGGAGCTAATCCCGTCGCTGCGCTCATTCAGGGGACAAACGGTCTCCTATACGGCACGGCGATTTATGGCGGGTCATCAGGCGTCGGCACGGTATTCCGGATGACGACGAATGGCACCAGCGTTGCGGCCTGGTCGTTGACTCCTGCCACCAATGGCTCGTTGCCCTTTGCCGGGCTGGTCCAGGGACAGGACGGCAACTTCTACGGAACTGCGGAACAAGGCGGGGCTAATGGCTACGGCACGGTTTTTAAATTGACACCAAGTGGGATCTTAACAGCCCTCCACACTTTCAACAACGCGGATGGCGCCTATCCCAACCCCACGCTCGTGCAAGGGGCTGATGGCAATTTCTATGGGGCGACTTACGGCGGCGGCGCCAATGGCGGCTTTGGCACTATCTTCAAAATAACGCCCGCCGGCATTTTCACATCCCTGTTCTCGTTCGACGATACGAACGGGGCCACGCCCCTTGCACCCTTGGTGGAGGATTCCAGTGGCAACTTTTACGGCACGACGTATGCCGGCGGCGCCTACGACGCGGGGACCGTGTTCAAGCTGTCTGCCGATGGCACATTCACGACCCTTTATTCCTTCACGGGCGGGGACGATGGCAACCGTTGCTCCAACGGGTTGCTCCTGGCTAGCGACGGTAACTTGTACGGCGCAACCCAATTTGGTGGCGTTTACGGCTCCGGCACGGTCTTCCGAATCTCGTTGGATGGCACGCTGGCAACGCTGGTGCAATTTGACGGCTACAAGGGCGGCGCAGCCTTCGGCACGTTGATTCAGGGCACCGATGGCAATTTGTATGGGATCACCGATTACGGAGGCGCCAGCGAGGTCGGCGTAATTTTTCGGGTCAGCATGAATTGCCCTCTCCAAATCACCCAACAACCGCAGCCGCAACAGGTCTTTGAGGGCGACGCCGTTGCCTTCAGTGTCGCGACGTTCGGCAGCCTGCCCGTTGCATATCAGTGGCGGCAGAATGAGACGAACCTGGTGGAGGGCGCCAACCTGGTTGGCGCGAATGCACGCGTGCTGATGCTCACCAACGTTGCCGTGCCTGACGCCGCCCTTTATTCCGTCGTGGTCAGCAACGCCTATGGTTCAGTGACCAGCGCTGTGGCGCGGCTGGAGGTGATTTTCTCACCCCCGTACATCGTGGCGGGCCCCGAGGACCAGACCGTGCTGGCGGGCAGCACGGTCACCTTGAACGTCAAGGCCGGCGGTGACGGACCCCTTTCATTCCAGTGGCAAGAGAATGGAACCAACCTGGTGGATGGCGGCAACCTCTCCGGCTCGACGACGGCCACGTTGACCTTGACGGCGGTCACCGCCACCAACGCCGGGACCTACTCGGTCATGGTGAGTAACGCCATCGCCGTCGCCTCCAGCCCCGGTGCAGCCTTGGCTGTGTTTCCGGTCACCTTGCCCCCCGCGGACCTGATCACCCTGCATTCTTTCGGTGGTGGCACCAATGGGTTTAACCCTTATGGCGGGCTGCTGCCGGGGGCCGACGGCAATCTGTACGGCACGACGCTTAACGGGGGCATGGGAGACGCGGGAACGGTTTTCAAGCTCTTTCTGGGGGGCGCCTTGTCGGTCTTGCACTCCTTCACGAATGACGCCGACGGCGCTAGTCCGTATGCCGGTTTGGTCCAGGCGAGCCCGAACACTTTCTACGGCGCCAACTTTGACGGGGGTGTCGCTTTGAACGGGACCCTCTTCAAGATCACGTCCACCGGCGCATTTTCTCCGGTGTACAGCTTCGGCGGCGGTGATGATGGAGCCA
>JBEKIA010000256.1:0-4516 GCA_050011995.1 Verrucomicrobiota bacterium | reverse complement strand
CTTTTGCCGTGGAGTCCCGGCGCGGCAAGGGGACGACGGTGCGCTTGAGCCTGCCAATGGAAACCGCACCCGCCTCTGCTCCGCTTCCGCCGCCGAGGCTATGGCGGACAAGACGGCGCGGCAAGACCATCCGTTCCGCCTCCGGAAGCTCGCGGCGGCAGAAAGGCAGCCTCCCATGAGCATTCGCGTCGTCATCGCCGATGATCATCCGGTGGTCCGGGACGGGTTGCGGCTGGCCCTGGAACGGAGCGGAAAGGACATCGTCATCGCCGGCGAGGCTTCCGACGGCATGGAAGTCCTGGAGATGGCGGGGACCAAACCAACGGATGTCTTCATTCTCGATATTATCATGCCCAAACTCAATGGGATCGAAACCACCCGGGAACTGCTGAAGAGGTCTCCGGGCGCGAAGATCCTCATATTGAGCTTGCACGACACCAGAGCCATGGTGGAGGAGGCGTTGGCGGCCGGGGCGCGCGGATTCCTGACAAAGGAGTCGGTGACACGAAACGTGGTGGATGCCGTGACCGAGGTCCATGCGGGACGCTTCTATCTCTGTCCGGTCATCGCCCATTTCGTCGTGGAGGCGGGGTTTCGGAGAAAAAAGGGCTTGGAGAAGCGCGGAGCCGCGGCGGTTGCGCTCAGCGGGCAGGAAAGGAAAGTGCTGCAACTCATAGCCGAAGGGAGGATTACCAAGGAAATCGCCGCCCTGCTGGACCTGTCTGTCAATACCATCCACGCCCACCGGAACCATGTGATGGCCAAATTGCGCCTCCACAAGCAGGCCGACCTGGTGCGCTACGCCATCAAGGCAGGCATTGCCAAACTCTAGCCGGCCAGGCCGGCCTGCGCCGGATTAGCCTCAAAATTTGCCGGATCTCACCCTTTGAGGCTATATCTCTCTGTCTCGCCTTGTGGAAGACTGAGGCTGGTTCCGCCATTGGAATCAGGAATGAGAATTATGAACACGAATTTTCGCGCACATTTTCCGATTCCCCCTGCATTAGCCACGGAGTGAGATGACTTTGCATTTAGGTAATGTTGAACCGGGGAATCCATATGAGAACAAGCGACCGCATCGTGGCGGGTTCGACTTCAGCGCGTTCGACCGGGGCGGCAGATTCGAACGCGGCCGGGCGCCGTTTGCTGCACATCCCCATTCTGCACAGCCAGGCGGAGATGGGCAGCCTGAGTCCAACCATCCGGGCGATGACCGTGCGGAAGCTGGGGACCAAAGGGTGGGAGCGCAACGTGAGCTTGATTGATGGCATCTGGACGCAAATTGAGCAAACGATTGACCGCTGGTCGCTGGCCTACGAGAAAGTGCGGCTTTACCAGGATGGGTTGCCGGTGTGCGGGCGGGAACTGGAGATTGTCTCGGAACTGGCCAAGGCCGGCAGCCGCAACCACCAACTGCTGCTGCGCTTGAAGGAACGCGGCGCCACCCTGATGGGGACCGAATCGGCCGGCCTGCTGGTGCAGGAGTATAATCTGAGCAAACAAATGCTGGCGGCCAATGATGCGGCGAAGGCGGCGCGCTGGGAGGCCCGCCACCAGGAGAGCAGCCGTTCCTTGCTCCAACGCCGCGACCAAGCCATCGCCGAACGCATCAACCGGACGTTGTGCCGGGGTGAAATCGGCCTGTTGTTTTTGGGAATGTTACACTCGTTGGAGCGCTGGCTGGCCCGGGATATCCAGGTCACCCATCCGATTCACCCACCCTCTCCGGGAGGACACCCATGCCCGTGAGCAACGGAAAAAGCCGGGTCCTGATTGTGGACGACGAGGAGGCGATCTGCAAGTTGATCTCCCACTTGTTGGAGCAGGAGGGCTTTGTCCCACTGGTGGCGCTGGACGGAAAGACGGCCCTGCAACAACTTCGCACCGCGTCGCCGGACACGATGATCGTGGACCTGCATTTGCCGGATTTGGACGGGCTGGAAATCCTGCGGCAGGCGAAAGCGATGGATGAGGATTTGCCGGTGGTGATTTTGACGGCCCATGCGAAAGTCCACGGGGCCGTGGAAGCGATGCGGGCGGCGGCTTTCGATTATCTGGCCAAACCTTACGAGCATGAGGAACTGGTGCGGGTAGTCCGCCGCGCCTTGGCCCAACGGCAACTGAGCCTGAAGATCAAAGGACGCGACCGCCAGACCAGCGCCAGTCATGATCTGACGGAGATCATGGGTCCCAGCGAGGCCATCGGGCGGCTGATCGAGGACCTGAACCGCGTCGCCAAATCCAACTTCAACGTCGTCATCATTGGGGAAACCGGCTCCGGCAAAGAAGTGGTGGCGCAGGCGATTCATGGGAGCGGCCCGCGAGCCAAAGGCCCGTTTGTGCCGGTGGATGCCGGCGCCATTCCAGAGACGCTTTTTGAGGCGGAATTGTTCGGGCACGAAAAGGGGGCGTTCACCGGCGCGGCCGGCCGCCGGGCGGGCCGTTTTGAACAGGCCAACGGGGGCACGCTCTTCCTGGACGAGATTTTGAACATGCCGCTGACGGCGCAGGCCAAAGTGCTGCGGGCGCTGCAAGAGAAGTCCTTTTGCCGGGTCGGGGGCACACAGCCGATCCAGATTGACGTGCGGGTGCTGGCGGCGGGCAACCAGGACTTGGATGCGGCGGTGGCGGCGGGGCGGTTGCGGGCGGACTTGTTCTATCGGTTGAACGAGTTCACGCTGCGGATTCCGCCACTGCGCCGGCGCAAAGAGGACTTGCTCTACCTGGCGAAACGGTTCCTGGATTTGACCAACCAGGAATTGAAAAAATCGGTGCTCGGATTCTCCGAGCCGGCCGTCCGCTTGCTGCTCAATTACCCGTGGCCGGGCAATGTCCGGCAACTGCGTTCGACCATCCGGCGGGCGGTGCTCCTGGCCGGGGAAGTGGTGAGCCAGGAGCATCTGGATATTCTCCAGCAGAACAATGAGGCTTGGCGGTGCGCCGCCTCCGCCGCCAACGCGCCCGCCGCCCCCGTCGGCGAGCTTTCGCTCAAGGAAATCGTGGCGCGAAGCAGGACGGTGGTGGAGCGCGAGGTCTTGTCACAGACGTTGCGTCAAACCGGCGGCAACAAAGCCAGGGCCGCCCGCCTGCTCCAGGTGGACTACAAAACGATTCGGACGAAGATCAAACAGTACGGAATTAACCTTAAAGAGAACACATATGAAGAAAAAGACCCCAGATAAAAATGAACCCCGAGGCGAAGCCGGCGGCAGCGTTGGAGGCATCCTGTCGGGACTGACCGGCTTGGTGGAAAAGCTCAACGAGCTGGCGGAAACGGGCGGGGAACTGCGGCGCGCCGGGGAGATTCACGGCGCCGGCAAGGAGCTGAAAGGCATCTACGGATTCACGGTCAAGGTCGGCTTGGGCGACCAGGGGGCGCGCGTCGAGCCGTTCGGGAACATCCGCACCGACAAAACCACCGGCCAGGCGGTGGTGGAGGAAATCCGGGAACCGGTGGTGGACCTGTTCGAGGAGAAAGACCACCTCCTGATTGTGGCGGAAATGCCGGGGATCGGGGCCGGGGACGTGCGGCTGGAGGTCAAGGACGACGTGCTGACGATCACGGCGGCCAAAGGCGACAAGAAATATCGCAAAGAAGTGCTGTTGCCCGGCAGTTATCCCAAGGAAAAAATGGCCCTCTCCTGCAACAACGGGGTGCTGGAAATCAAGTGCGTCAAATGAAGGGAATCCGGCCTATGGACAAAGCGCAAACCGCTCCGCTCAAACTCAAAGTGACCGAGGCCATCGGCAAAGACGTGGGCCGCGCTCTGGCGCGCATCGGGCCGGAAGACCTGGAGCGCCTCCAAGTCGCCATCGGGGACACGGTGGAAGTCGCCGGCAAACGCGCCACAGTCTGCAAAGTCATGCCGGCCTACAAGGATCTGCGGGGCCAATCGCGCGTGCAACTGGACGGCCTGACGCGCGAGAACGCCGGGGCCGCGCTGGACGAGTTTGTCCAGGTGCGGAAAACAGCCGTGCGCCCGGCCCAGCGCATCGGGCTGTCGCCGCTGACGATTGCGCCAGACGGCCGCGACCTGCAATACATCGGCAGCCTGTTGGACGGCTTGCCGGTGCAGGCAGGGGACCGGATTCGGGCGGCGTTGTTTGGCAGCCGGTCCGCTGATTTCCGGGTGGAAAACACCCTGCCGCGCGGGCCGGTGCTGATTGGTCCGACCACCGAATTGGTCATCGGCAAAGCAGAGGTCAAGGAGCGCGCCCGCATAGCTGTGCCCTACGAGGACATCGGCGGCCTCAAGCCCCAATTGCACCGCATCCGCGAAATGATTGAACTGCCGCTGCGGTATCCGGAAGTCTTCGAGCGGCTGGGCATAGACGCGCCCAAAGGGGTGCTCTTGCACGGCCCGCCCGGCTGCGGCAAGACGCTCATCGCGCGGGCCATCGCCCATGAAACCGAGGCCCAATTCTTTGCCGTGAGCGGGCCGGAGATCATCCACAAATTCTACGGCGAGAGCGAGGCGCATTTGCGCAAGGTCTTTGACGAGGCGACGCGCCAGGG
>JBEKIA010000255.1:0-4554 GCA_050011995.1 Verrucomicrobiota bacterium | reverse complement strand
CAATGTGCATGAGCAAGGAAGGGTAATCGTTGGAAAGGGTGCTGGAAAGTGGGAATGGATGGGAGGGAGGATACAAATTTTGGGGTGGGCGGTGTCTATTAAGTGAAAAACGAGGCTGGCGGTACTGGAGGGGAGCCGGTAATGTGAAGTTTGGAGCGCAGGAAAGGATTCGATTATGAAAGAGATGGATTCATTGGAGCAGGAAATGGGGGAGTGGAGGCCGCGAAAATCGTCGAAGCGGCTGGGGCGATGGTTGTTCGGCCGGGCGGAACGGGCGCCGGTGGCGTTGCGCCGGGCGGAGTTCTGGCACTGGTTGACGCCGGTGGCGGCTTGCGCGCTGACGGTTTTAGTGGCGGTGGGCAGCGGTAATCATCGCGGAGAAGCGCTGGAAGGCAAAGGCGGGCCGATCCTCATGGGCGGGTTCCATTTTGACCCGGGGTCGTCGAACGCGCCGCAGATGGTGAGTTGGAGCCAGGCGGATCAGAATGTGCAATGGAATGTGTGCCCGGAACTGACTTTGGCGGCGGGAGACCAATCCGGGGCATCGCCCGCGCCGGTTGGAGCGGGGCGGGAGGCGGCCACGAATTTGAACCGGAATTGATAGAGAATGAATCCTGAACCGCCGCCAACTCCGGCTTCATCCAAGCCGGGCAGGACCCCCGGCAAAGCGCCCGCCGCCCGGCCGGCGAGCGCCGCCAAGGCGGGGGCCAAGCCGTTGAAAGGAACGCCGCCGGCGCTCCCGAAGCAGCCGCCGTTGTTTCGGCGGATTGACTGGCTGGCGCTGGGGATTTGCCTTGCGGTGGTGGAGACGATTTACCTTTGGACGCTGGCGCCGGAACTGACGCTGGAGGACTCCGGGGAACTGCTGACGGGGTCGTTCTGGGCCGGCATTCCGCATCCGCCGGGCTATCCGTTCTGGGCGATCTATTCGTGGCTGTGGACGCAACTGGTTCCGTTTGGGAACATAGCATGGCGGGTGGAGTTGGGGCAGGCGGCGGCGATGGGGATGGGTTGCTCGCTGATTGCCCTCATGGTGTCGCGGGGAAGCAGCATGTTGATGGAGGGCATCGAGGAATTGAAGGGGATGGTTGGGAAATGGGAGAACGCGATTTGCCTGGTGTGCGGGGTGACGGCAGGGTTGCTGATGGCGCTGGACAATTCGATGTGGAAGGAGTCGGTGGCGATCAACCGGATTTCGGAGTTTGGGGTGCCGTGGCTGATCATTGTCTTGTTGTGCATGATGCGGTGGATCTATGCGCCGCATCAGAGGGGCTACCTGTATTGCGCGTTTTATTTTCTGGGCATCTGCTCGACCATCCACCAGACGTTGATCGTGGTGTTGATGGGCATAGAGATTGGGATCGCGTTCACCCAGCCGAAATTGGGGCGGGACTTGTTTTTGGTCAACACTGTGGGATGGGTGCTGGGGCTGATGTTGTTCCAATTCTCGACGCCCATGGTGGAGGCCATTTACAACGCGATTGGCATCGCGTCGCTCATCGCGTGTGTGTGGCTGGCGACCCGCACCTCCGGGCTGCTGACCGAATGGAAGGCGTGTTTGCTCGTCATTTTGCTCATCACAGCGGGTTGCTCGTTTTATTTTTATGAGGCGATAGCGGGCATGACCAATCCGCCGATGGAATGGGGCTACCCGCGGACGGTGCAGGGCTTTTTCCACGCGCTGACGCGCGGGCAGTATGAGAAGATCAATCCGACCAACATCGTGGCGCATCCGTTCATCTTCCTGGTGCAGCTCAAGCTGCTGGCCCAGGGGGTGGCGGACGCGTTCAACTGGGTCTACATGTTTTTTGCCCTGCTGCCGTTTTTGTTCTTCTCCAGGATGAAGCGGCGGGAGCGGAACTGGCTGATCACGGTGGCGGCGGTCTATCCGTTTTTGGGTGTGCTGCTGACCATATTCCTCAATCCGCAGAAGGACCGGCAGTCGGTGGAATTGTTGCGGGTGTTCTTTGCCGCGTCGCACACGGTGGTGGCGATTTTGATCGGCTACGGGTTGGCGCTGACGGCGGCTTATATGGCGACGCATTACCAGAAGTTCCGGCGGTGGGGCTGGCTGGGCGGGGGGCTGGCGCTGGCGCTGGCCTGTTATTGCCTGTGGGACACGGCGGGCAAACTGTACCTGGGGCTGGACGGGGAGGCGAACCTGAAGGATTTGCCGCACTGGGTGGCGCAGGCGTTTGCGCCGGGGCAATACGGGCTGCCGATGTACGCCGGCTTGATCTTGCTGGCGCTGCCGGTGATTTTTCTTGGGGCGCTGGCGTTGTATCGGACACGGGCGCCGCTGCTGGTGACGCTGGGATTGTTCGCGGTGATGCCCGTCTGTTCGGGGCTGTCGCATTGGTATCATAGCGAGCAGCGGGGGCACTGGTTTGGTTATTGGTTCGGGCACGATATGTTCACGCCGCCGTTCCGGGGGCCGGATGGCAAGCTGACTTACGATCCGGTCCTGCGGGAGCAGGCGATGAAGGGGACCAATGCCAGCATGATTTATCCGGAAATGGCGCCGGACACGGTCTTGTACGGGGGGACGGACCCGGGGCGGTTTTGCCCGACCTACATGATTTACTGCGAGAGCTTCATTCCGCCGTCGTGCCAGCCGGCGCAAGACCAGAAGTTCAGCCGGCGGGATGTGTATTTGATCACGCAAAACGCGGTGGCGGACCCGACTTACCTGGACTACATCCGCGCGCAATACAACCGGAGCACGCAGTACGACCCGCCGTTTTTTCAAATGCTGCTGCCGACGGAGTTTCCGAAACAGTTTCAAGAACCAACCGCCGCGGTGGCGTGGCTGGACAATATTTTTGAGAGCATCGGGGCCAAGATCGAATGGCGGCGGCGGACGGGGACCTCGTGGTTCCGCGAGGACCAGTTCAAGGACGCGGGAAAACTGGCGGCGCGGTTGCGTCCGGGCGAGGCGCAGGATGAATTGTCAAAATACCTTTACGGAAAGCTGGGCCAGGAGACGCAGGGTTTGGTGAGGGGGCAGGCGGACAGCCGGACGCTGGCGCGGGCGCTGACGCGGGATTTCAACCGCATTTTGACCAACACGGCGGACGGGCCTACGATTTATTCGCCGGAACGGTTCCAGAACATCCCTCTGCCGCCGTTGATCGCGAAGGCGGCCAAGGACGGCGCGGGGCAAACGCCCAGCACCCGGGTGCGGCTGAACCGGCGGATGCTGGAAGAGGCCTACCCGGAGGCCATTGTGAAAAGTCTGGGCGGCGTGTATCCGGATACGGAGATTCAGGAGCCGAACGCGGATGACTCGAACCAGGTGTATGCCGATTTTCGAGCGGACTCGCAAAGGCGGGTGGAGCATGACATGAAGTTTCCCAAAGAGCCCAAGCAGGTGCGAGGGGACGAAGTGGTGGTCACGGAGGGCGGAATGATGCAGGTGACCGGCCAGGGAGCGGTGATGAAGATCAATGGCATGCTAACCCAGATGATCTTCGACCGGAACCCGGACCACGAGTTTTACGTGGAGGAAAGTTTCCCGCTGGATTGGATGTATCCGTATTTGACGCCCTTCGGAATCATCATGAAAGTCAACCGCCAGCCGGTGGCTGAAATCACCCCGGAGATGATCGCCCGGGACCACCAGTTCTGGAGCGATTATTCGGAGCGCACGATTGGGAACTGGATCACCTACGACACCTCGGTGAAGGAGATTTGTGATTTTTGCGAGAAGGTGTATGTCACGCATGATTACAGCGGTTTTAAAGGCGATCCCAAATTCGTGCGGGACGAGGACGCGCAGAAGTCGTTTTCCAAATTGCGCAACGCCATCGGGACCAGCATTTACCAGTGGCGGGCCGACAATTCGGAGGAGGGGCGCCGAAACCCGGTGCTGAAGGCGCGCCTGAACAAGGAGGCGGAATTCGCCTTGAAGCAGTCCTTTGCCTATTGTCCGTTCAGCCAGGAACCGATCGTGCATTTGATGATGTTATTTGAAAGGCAGAACCGATACGAGGACATCCGGCTCATCCTCAAGACGGCGCAGAAGCTGGATCCGCACAGCGACCTGATTAACAACTGGCTGGAGGGGGTGGAAAAGGCCATTGCGGACCGGCAGGCGCTGACGGGGCAACACCTGGGCCGGGTGCAACAGCTCATGGACGCGGGCAAGACCGGCGAGGCGGAGACGTTGCTGGATGCCATCGCACCAGACCCGCGCGCCGACGCGGACACCCTCCTCAAGATGGCGGTGGCCTATGTGAAATTGGGCAAACCGGGCAAAGGCGCGGCGCTCATGCATCGCCTGACGGACAGCAACCCGGACGATTGGGAGTTCTGGTTTCATCTGGCGCGGATGCAAGCCCTGGATGGCAAAGCCAGCGAGGCCGCGGCCGCCCTGGGCAAGGCCTTTGCCCTCAATTCTTCCGACCGCCTGACCAATCAAGCGCTCACCAATTTGCACGAATTTGTGCGCCAGGATAAGAGTTTTGACGCGATTCGCCAGACGCCCGATTATCAAAAGACAGTGAAGAATTAGAAGCAAGATTAAGATTAAGATTAATTAAGATTAAGATTAGG
>JBEKIA010000254.1:0-4562 GCA_050011995.1 Verrucomicrobiota bacterium | reverse complement strand
GCGACACCTTGTCGGCCGTCAGCCTGCCATAGACGTCGTCGCCCACCGACAGCGCCGGGGCGAGCGCGCAGGCGCCGATGCACCGGGCGGTGGTGAGGCTGAACAGGCCGTCCTTGGTCGTTTCGCCTTCCTTGATCCCCAGTTCCTTCTCCAGCGCGGCGATGATGGCCTCCGAGCCGCGCACGTGGCAGCCGGTGCCGCGGCAGACCATGATCTGGTGTTTGCCGCGCGGGACCAGGGTGAAGAAATGGTAAAAGGTGACGACGCCATAGATGTGCGAAAGGGGCAGCTTCAACGCGGTGGCAACGTAGCGGAGCACGTCGGCGCTGAGATAACCGAACATCTGCTGCGCCGCGTGCAACACCTGGATCAACGAGGTCGGCTCGTGGTTGTAGCTTTCAATCGTGCGGTCGAGGTCCGCAAACCGCGGGTCGCCGCTCGGGTGGGTCGTATCCATGGCCGCGATGCGCGCGGTCTCGCTGATGGCTTTCGGGTTCATCGTAATCCGGCCTCCCAAAGTTTGCCGGCCGCCTCGTACGCCGCCAGTTTCGTGGACAACAACACAATGCCCTCGGCGTCCGCCTCGGCCACAACCCCCGGATCGGGTTTGCGGCCGCAGACGAACAGCACCGCGCCGATGTCCTTGGTGGTGGCGCAGGAGATGACGTTGCGGTGGGTCTGGATGGTGATCCACAACATGCCGTGGCTGGCGTGCGCCAGCACGTCACTGAGCAGGTCGCTGATGTAGCAGCCGGTGAGGTCCGCCTCCGCCCGGTTGGTCAGCGGCTCGGCCTTGATTGCGGCCAGCACGGACGACAGTTTTTTCAGTTTTTCAGTTTTCATTTGGTTCTTCCAAATCGGGCAGCGGGGCTGTCTGATTCAACAGCACCTCGGAATGCAGGCGCGTGCCGACGCTCATCTCGGAATGGATTTCAAACTGGTCGGAACATTTCTTGATGTTGGGCAGGCCCATGCCCGCGCCGAAACCCAGCTCGCGCGCCAGCGGCCCGGCGGTGGACCAGCCTTCCTGCATGGCCAAATCCACGTTTTCGATTCCCGGCCCGCGGTCCACGGCCTCAATGATCACCTTGCCGGGCGAAATGGCAACCGAGAGGTCGCCGCCGATGGAATGGATGACCATGTTCATCTCGGCCTCGTAGGCGATGATGGCGGCGCGGCGCCGAATGACCGGATCCACGCCGCGCGCCCGCAGAATCTGGCGCATGCGCTGTGAAATCTTGCCCGCACTTTCGTAATCGCCCGATTTCACCTCCGTCTGCAAGACCATCGGTTTGTCGCGTTCCAAGTCGCCAGTCTGGCCGGAGAACAGCGCGGCCTCGCGGGCGGCGGCTTCCTCGGCGCGCTTCTCCAGTTTTTGCATCAGGCAGGCGGTGATGTCGCCGCGGGTGATGACTCCCACGAGTGCGCCGCTGCTGTTCACCACGGGAAAACGGCCGAAGCCATGCCGGTCGAACTCCGCCACCGCGCGCACAAGCGAGAAATGGTCGCGCAACGTGATGATGTTCCGCGTCATCCACCGCTCCGCCGGGTCGTTGACGTGGCCCTGATCCAAGGCGTTGATGATGTCCTCGATGCTGACCAGGCCCACCGGGGTGTCGTTCTGAAGAATGGGCACGCCCGAGATGCGGTGGGTCTTCATCAAATTCTGGATGGTGCGCAGCGAATCGCCCGGCCCGGCGGTTACCGGCGGCTGGGTCATGGCGTCGCGCACACGCAGTTCGTAAACCAGCATCTGGGCAACGGAAACTTTGAATGGTTTGCCCGTGGTCGTGCTGGTTTCGGTTGAAAGCCCTTCAGGCATGGTCATGGTGATCGTGCTGTTACCCAGCTTGATCACCCCCGCATTATGCGCCGCCACTGCGTCCGCGGTCAACCCCGGATGCCGTTCCGGCGGCTTGAAATGCCGGCCGCCTCCGGCCTGTTGAAGAACAGCCGTTTGGCGCGCTCCGTTGTCTTTTTCGATGGTGGCGTTCATGACTGAAACCTGTGTGCAACCCGCCCCAGTGCCAGCCAAAAACCGCGCTGGCGTTCATAAGATTTTCGCGCGAGCGAACACAGATGACTCTGCAAAAATTGCCAAACTATCACCGTGCTTTGTTCAAAGCCATGGGGTCACACCAAACGGAGGAGCGGGCGGGACAGGGCGTTTGAAACTTGAAAAACAGATGACGAACTTTTGCTTCACCTGAAGCAAAGTTTCGCATGTCTTCGGGCGAGTCACGTTCAAGGGGGATGAAGAATAACCCCTGCGGCGCACAATCATTCTGACATCGCCGGGCAAGGATCAGGGCTTCGGATAACCTGCGGATTGCGCCAAAATAATCATCTGATCCGGACGAAGTTTAAGTCTTGGACCAAGGGCCGCCCGGTCCACCGAACCTCTCGCCCCGGTGACTAGGCCTTCGGAGGCGCAAAAGAGATAAACATTCTGCGAGATATAACCGACATCAATATTGGCTGTGTTCTTTTTATTATCTTCGCTTCCTTTGCCCATCTTGGAGAGATCGGCGACGTAAATCAAAGTCACGGGCGCATTCGTTATGAAAGCCTGGGTTCCACCCAGCGCCCGGATGTCTTCGGCGACAGCCAGATCAAGTTTGTTGGACTTGGCGGAATAAACATATGCGCCCTGCTTGAGCAGCACATAGATGTCGGTCTCCTGAAAATTCATGGCGGAAGGCGCGGTGCGCTTGCCATCGGGCCGATTGATGCCGAAAGCCGCCCAGAGGAGGCTGGAGAGTTGTTGGGGTGAAAGGTCTTTGGAATCGAAGGCTCTGGCCGTGGACCGTTTCGCCAGTGCGTCCATCAGCGGCAGGCCGCCGGTTTTTTGCGGAGCGGGCAGGTCAATGGATTGGGCAAAAAGACTGCCGGCAATGAAGGCGGCAGCGAAAATAAATAATGTTCGTTTCATGGCACAACCTTGTGCCAAACGCGTCTCAAGCTCAACTGAAATCCAGCCCTCGACTGTTAGTTCTCCGCCGAGTGCAGGCCGTCGGTGCTGGCGCGGAAGGCGATGTTCATCCGATCCGGATTGTCCGGGAATTGTTCAGTTCGTCCGTAGCCGTGGACGTCAGTCCGCGCCAATCCTCCAGAGTTTGCGCCGACTCACGTCGGCGGCTACTCCAGCTTTCGCTTTATTGCGTGCTGACCGTGGACGATTTGTGAGACTCCGCACTTGGAGCAGCAAATGATGAACCGTGTTGGTGGGATGGCACGATACTATTGACCGGCCCCTTCACGGGCTTTTGATCACCCGCCGGCTTTGCCTCGCTTTTTTTCCATGGCCACACAATAAACACCCCGCCCGTCGCTGGCGGGAGCGAAGCAACTGTTGCACGAGCCGCATTCCGATTCGCGGCGGTCTCCGTTGTGCCAGCGCTTGACCAGTCCCGGTTCGCAAATCAGCGGCCGGCTCAGAGAGATGTGGTCGGCCACCCCACTGCGGATCAACTCGTCGGCCGTTTCGTAGGAGCGAATGCCCCCGACCAGCATCAGGGGTATTCTGACCCTGGTTTTATAGAGCTTCGCGGCTTCCCGGTAGAAAACCTCGCCTTGCGGAATCTTCAGCTTGCCGGGACGCACCGGCGAAAATTTTTCCGGAGAAGCCACTGTGCCGCCGGAGAATTCAATGGCATCAACCGAAGCCACCTCGAGCATGGCCGAAACTTGCACGGCCTCGTCGCGCGCCAGCCCGCCCTCCAGGAAATCCTTGGAGTTGAGTTTGACAAGGAGTGGATAGCCGGAGCCGGTCGCTTTCCGGACGCTTCGCACCGCTTCGAGCAGGAACCGGGTGCGGTTTTCAAGCTTGCCGCCATATTCGTCCGCCCGCTGATTCAACGCCGGGGAAAGAAACTGGCTGAACAGAAAACCGTGGGCGGCGTGAAGCTGGACCGCATCGAAGCCGGCCTGTTTGGCGCGCACGGCCGCTTGAGTGAAGGCCGAGACGATGTTCACGATGTCCGGCTTGCTCATGGCCCGGCAGAGGGTCTGGCCGTCCTGCGCAACGGTGGATGGCCCAATTGTCTGCAATCCGGTGAGCGCAGGGTCTGCAAACCTCCCGCCGTGGACGATTTGCAAGGCGATTTTCCCGCCCGCCTTATGGATCGCCTCAACCATTGCCCACAGCCCGGCCACGAAACGATCGTCATGAATGGCGAGTTGGCCGGGACTCGACTGTCCTTCGGGGCTGACGAACGCGTAACTGCTGATGATCAAACCGACCTCGCCCCTGGCCAGTTCAACCATCATTTTGGTGAGCTTGGGCGTGACGGAACCCTCGCGGCTGGCCAGCCCCTCCCAGGTGGCGGACCGCACGAAGCGATTGGCCAGCGTCATACCGTTGATGGAAACGCTCTCAAACAATTCAGCCATAATCATCCTTCAGTTCAAGGCTTCGGATGGCCCACAGATTGCGCCAGAACGATCATCTGATCCGCGCGAAGTTTAAGTCTTGGCCCAAGGGCTGCCTTATCCACAGACATCCTTGCTCCGGTGACCAGGCCTTCGGAGGCGCAGAAGAGATAGACGTTTTGCGAGATATA
>JBEKIA010000253.1:0-4583 GCA_050011995.1 Verrucomicrobiota bacterium | reverse complement strand
GGATTCTGGCGATGATGTCTGCTCCGAATTTCGTCAGGGCCAGGACGACCTCTCTATCGAACGCGGTCACCAGTCAGTTCCGAATAATGGACAGTGCCATGGCCCAATTTGAGCTTGAGCACAACGGCAGGGTTCCATCCAGTCTGGACGACATCAAAGGATACGCCGGAAGAGGCCGGAACGCGGATGACGCATTCATTGACCCACAAAGCGGGCAGCAGATCATTTATGCCGGAGCAGGCAAGAAGCCAGGCGATCATAACGCGATCATCGCATACACCCCAGGGGATAAGGACGGACGATTCGTTATGCTTGGTGATGGCAGTGTCCAACCAATGACCAGCGCCCAATTTGCCGAAGCCGAGGCGAGGGAGGCGTCCGCGCCTTTCAACGGCCCCGTGGGCATTCAACGCAGACTCGCAGACACGCCGCAGGTGCAGCCCCAAATGGCTGCCCAAGGACCACGCGGGGCTGCACAGTTTGGCGGAGGTCGCGGCGGTGGAGGTGGAGGCGGCGTGAGCGTTGGGCGTTCAACTTCAGTCGCTCAGTTTAGTTCCCCGGCTAACACCCCCGTAGCCGCCCCGCAGCCGATGGCGCAAGCGGCTGAGATGCCGCAGGCTTTTTTCTCAGGCACCCAACAACGGATTGATGGTGCGGTGAGGATGGGTGGTGTCGAAGCTGCCAGAGCAGCCGCCGCACAGAACGCCCCGGCAGCAGCGTTCGCATTATCGGGCGCCAACACAGCGCCCACCGCGGCAGGACTTCGTTCCATTCACATTGATATTCCCAAGCACGGCCAGCCATTTACTTTCACCAAAGTCCTGAACACGGGCGGCAAACCGCTGGACATCCGGATGTCCGTCATGAACGCCCGCGTCTTCGCCACCACGCGGTCGTTATTCCAAGTGGCCGCTTTGCTCGTGGGGTTGCTGCTGATATGGCGGCAGCGGCACAACCGGAGCAGCTTCTTTATCACGCTGGGAGCGGCCCTGGCCCTCGTTGCCGTCGCGGAGTTGCTGCTGGCGGGCCGCATCCTGGATGACGCGCTCATCATCGCCGCCCCGGTCCTGGCGCTGGCCGTCCTGATCCTGTTCCTGCGCAAAATTTGGCCCCGGAAAGCAGCCGTTCCCGCGCCCGCTCCCGAACCGCCTGCCCCGCCCATCGTCCCGCCCGTCGCCGCCTCCATCGCCCTGCTCCTGCTCCTCACCCATTCCGCGCTGGCCCAAGACCAGATGAGCTGGATGAGCTTTGACACCAACTTCGCGCTGCCGTCCGGTTCCGGGCCGGCCCGAAACCCCAGTGCTTCGGCAGTCGAAAGCCTTCAATTCGCGATCCGAAATACGAAATCGGCCATTACAACCGCCTCTTACACCGGCGTCATCGGCGAAAAAGTCGCCCAGTTCGACGGCTCCGTCCTCCTCACCTCCGCCTCCACCAACCAAACGCTGCCGCTCTTTGGCGATGACGTGGCGCTGCAGGATTTTTCCGTCAAGTCGGGCGAGGCCCGGCTGCTGCGGACGGGCGGGAGGTTGTCGGTTTTCCTGCCCAATCCGGGCGAAGCCGTGATCGCGCTGAAATTCGTCGTCAAACTGGGCGGCGACGTGAGCAAGCGGCAATTGAGCTTTGCCATTCCGCCGGCCCTGTCCACCACGGTCAACGCCGGCATTGACGAGCCGGACGCGGACGTGGAATTTCCGACCGCCGTGGCCTTCCAGCGCACCCAGGCCGCCGGGCAAACGCGCATCGCGGCGACCATCGGCTCGGCCGACCGCGTGGAAATCCTCTGGACGCCCCGCACCAAGAGGGCCAACGAAGTCGCCGCCACGATTTTTGTGGAAAACAATTCCCTCGTCACCCTGGCCAACGGCGTGATGGATGTGCGCTGTGCGCTGGACTATCAGATCAGTCAGGGCGAATTGCGCCAGGCGCGCGTCAGCCTGCCCGCCGGCCAGCGGCTCTTGCGCGTGGAGGGCGACTCCATCCGCACCTGGCAATTTGCGGCGCAGACAGAGAGCCTCCCGGGCGTTGGAGAAATCCTGGTGGTGGACCTGCTCAAAGGCGTTTCCCCCGGCTACAAACTTTCGATTGAAACGGAAAAGATGCTGGACTCGTTCCCCGTCACCGCCGCCGTGGCCATCCCCCACGCGCTGGAGGTCAAACGCGAAACCGGCCTGGTGGCGGCGCGCGACGGCGAGGAGTTGAGCCTCTCGGTGGATCACGCGACGGATTTGCAGCGGGTGGACAACTCCGAATTCCCGCGCGGCGGCGATGTGAAGGATCTGTTCAGCGTCTGGCGTTTTCTCAATCCCGCCTTCGGCCTCGCCCTCAAGGCCGAAACCGTCCAGCCGCAGATCGAAGCCGTGGTCCGCGACAACGTCAGAATCAGCCCCACGCAGGTCGCTCTTTCCGCCGTCATTGATTACACGGTGAAGCGCGCCGGGGTGTTCGCCCTCCAGGTCGCCCTGCCCGCCGGCTACACGCTGGATTCGGCGCAGGGCGACAACATCCTGCAATGGCAGCCGCGGGACGCCGCCGGCGGCGCGGGCCAGGTGCTGGATGTGTCCTTCAAGAACCGGCTGCTTGGGGCCTATTCCCTGCGCCTGGAACTCCTGCGCCCGCACGCGGTATTGCCCCCCGCCGTCGCCATTCCGGGCGTCCATCCCCTGGGAGTGCAGAAACTCTCCGGCACGATCATCGTCGCGGCGGAACCGGGCGTCGCCGCGAAAACGACGAACTTTGACGGACTGACCGAAATTCCCGGGGCCAGCCTTGCCACGGGCGCGAACACCGCCGCCGGGGTTCTGGCCTACAAATTCCTCAGCGCCCAACCCGGCCCGCTGCCCGAATGGAAACTGGATGTGGCGTGCGAGAAAATTGATGCCTGGGTCCGCGTGGAAATCGCCCAGATCACTTCCATTTCCGACAACCTCCTCAACGGCCTGGCCATCGTCCGCTACGACATTCAGAATGCCCCGGTCAAGGAGTTCCGCTTCCAGATCCCCGCCGCCTACACCAACATCGAATTCAATTGTCCCAACCTGCGCCGCCGCGACCAGAACAAGACCAACGGCGAATGGAGCGTCGAGCTGCAAAACTTCGTCTTTGGCCAGTTCCAGCTCCAAATCACCTGGGAAAAGCCGGTGGATCTGAAAACCAACACGGTGGACCTGCCGGCCATCCAGGCCCTCGGCGTCGAGCGCGAATCCGGCTTTGTCGCCGTCTCCGGCAAGAAGGCGCTGCAAGTGGCCGAAAATTCCAGCAGTGGCGAACTGATGAAGATGGACGCGGGCGAATTGCCCGCTTGGATCGGCGGAGTGCAAGGGCAGGCGCTGGCCTGGCGCTATATCCGCCCCGGCTACAATTTGAGCGTCCGCGCCGAACGCTTTGCCGATGCCGCCGTGCTGCAAGCGCTGGCCGAGCAAGTGCGCCTGACCTCGGTGTTGGCCGACGACGGCCAGAGCATGACCGAGATCCGGCTGGTGGTGCGCAACAACGGGCTGCAGGATTTGGAAGTCGAACTGCCGACGAACTCGACGGTCTGGTCGGCCTTTGTCGGCGGCGAGGCCGTCCGTCCCGCCCTGAGCCGCGGCAAGCTGCTCCTGCCGTTGGAGGCGTCGGACGCCGCGGCGGACGCGCCGGTCACGGTGGAATTGACTTACATTGGCCGGGAGCAATTCCCCTCCGGCAGCGGGGAAGTGAATTTGATTTCGCCGCTCCTGAATGTGCCGTTGAACAACGCGCGCTGGGATGTCTATCTGCCGCCGGATTACGATTACGAAAAATTCGCGGGGAGCATGGCTCACGAAACCCAGGCCGCGCCCATGCTGCAAAGTTATTCCCTGAGCGAATACAACGCCCAGGAAGCGCAAGCCAAACAAGCCAAAAAGGCCGAGGACTCCTTCTTCATCAGCAACGCCCGGCAAAACGCGGCCATCAGCAATCTGAGGGCGATTGACCAAAACAAGCTCAATGGCAACTTCGACAGCCTCGACACCGCCACCCGCCAGGCTCTTGAAGAAGTCAAACAAAATGTAGCCTTGCAAAACGCCGAGAGTCTCAGTCAACAGGGCCGCGTATTTAACTACCAGAACGCCGGCAAAGGGCAGGTGAGCGCGCTCTCGTCCGTGGATGCCAACGGCCTGCAGCAATGGTCCAAAGTGGCGCAGGCGCAGCAACTGGCGGTGGCGCGGGTGCAGCCGTTGCGCGTCAACCTGCCCACGCGCGGCCTGCATCATGCCTTCACCCAGATTCTCCAAACGGAAGTGGACAAGCCCTTGAGCATCGAGTTCACCGCCGCCAACACCCAATCCGGCGGCCTGTTCCGCAGGGCGTTTGGCTGGGGCCTGGCCCTGCTCGTCCTGTGGGCCATCGTGAAATTCCTCCTCAGCCGCCAGCCCCGCGACCTGCAAGCGGGCTAAAAGCGTGCCGTCTTGCCGTACTGTTTTATCGTACTATTTTATCGTGTCGGGGGCAGAACAAAATGAGAGAGAATTGTCGCAGCAAAAGGAGAATAATTGTCGCAGCAAAAGGATTTTTCTTTCAGGACGCGCCTTTTACTATCGCCTTGTCTTGCTTCTCTCTGC
>JBEKIA010000252.1:0-4586 GCA_050011995.1 Verrucomicrobiota bacterium | reverse complement strand
GCAGGGCGGCGCTGCCGCGCCGCCCTGAATTAGGGCGAAGCAGCAGCTTCGCCCAACCAGACTGTGAAATATCCGGGTTAGCCCCCTCAGCCGGGCCTCCACTCCCCGGCCCTTTCCCCCAGAGGAGGAGAGGGGGACGGACTCCGCGTTGGCGCCGCGCTTTCACGGTTTTGGAAATGCTCGTTGTCATCACCATCATCGGCTTTTTGGCCGCGCTGGCCCTGCCGCATCTGCCCGGCATGACGCGGGCCAATTCCATGACCGCCGCCATCCAGCAACTGCTGTCCGACTGCGCCCTGGCCCGCCAATTGGCCATGTTGCACCGCAGCCCGGTCTATATGGTTTTTGTGCCCCCCAATTTTTCCTCCTCCGGCGCTCCCGTCAACGAGCAGGGCAGCTACAACAACCTGCTGGCCCATCAATACGGCGCCTACGCCCTGGTCAGCCTGCGCAGCGTGGGGGACCAGCCGGGCCAGGCCAACCCGCAATACTTGACAGAATGGAAGCCGCTGCCCGAAGGCGTGTTCATCGCCCCGTGGATGTTTGCCGGCCCAGGCACTAATGTGTACTCTACCAACACCCTCTCGGGCGCGTTCAACAGGTTCTCCATCCTCCCGTTCCTGACCAACCTCCCTTTCCCGTTTCCGGCCGTGGATGCGGCCTCCTCATCGGGCGCCGCTTATACCATGCAGTTGCCTTACATAGGCTTCAGCCCGCTGGGCCAGTTGACCACCAATGGCGATCAATTCATCCCCCTGGATCGCGGGCGCGTGCTCTTCTCGACCAACACGCTGGCCGCGGCCCCCATCGAAGCCCCGCCCGGCAACGCCGTCAACAATTGCAACATCATCCACATCAATTGGCTGACCGCCCGCGCCAAAATCGAACGCAACCAGCAGCGATGAAAACGCCCCGCGCCAATTTCAAAAGCACTATCGCCGCCGCGCCGCCGCGCGCGCCCGGCCGCCTGGCGTCCGCGCCTCCGCCTCCTCATTCGTCCCATTCGTCCCATCCGCTCCCATCCCAGGCCGCCTTCACCATGATCGAAATCGCCATCGCCCTGGGCATCATTGGTTTTGCCTTGGTGGCTATCATCGGGATTTTGCCGGCCGGGCTGAATGCGCAGCGGGAGTCGCACCAGGACATCACCATCGGCCAGGACGGCGACTTTTTCCTGGAAGCCATACGCAACGGCGGCCCCGCCCTCGGCCCCGGCACCAGCACCAGCCTGGATTTCCTGACCAATTACGTGGAATCCATCACGGTGGGGGCGAACACCTACAACCAGTTGCCCAGCGGCCAGGTCATCCTCGGCTTGTTGAGCACCCCGAGCACCCAAGGAAATGTGACCGCCCGCATCCGCGGCCTGACCGGCGCGGCCACGGAACAAAACGGCTCCAACGCGGCGACCGCCTTCCGCTATTCCATGAATGTGGAGATTGAGCCATTTCCTTCCGTTTCAACCAATTCGCTCGATACCATAAACGGAGTCCTATTGGCAAACGAGGCCTATCTTTCTCACTATCTCTACGATCTCCGCCTCAAGTTTAGCTGGCCTGTCAACGCCGTCACGGGCAAGGTGGGGCCGGGCCGCCAAACCTATCGCACTTTGGTTTCCGGCTATCTGCTGCGGTACACCAACAGCGTCCCGGCCCTTTGGTTTTTCCAGCCCAACACCTACACCAACCTGTGAAAACCAAAGCCTCCATCCTCCATCCGCCATCCTCCATCCGCCATGGCCGCGCCCTGACCGTCCTGGAAATGCTCGTCTCCATCACCTTGCTCGTCTTCATCGTGGTCGGCCTGACCGCCATGTTTGTCCAGACCCAGCGCGCCTTCAAAACCGGCGTCAAGCAAACCGCCATGACCGACGCCGGCCATACCATTCTGGACCTGGTGGCGGCCGATCTGTCGCAACTCTCCGACGCCCAGCAACCGAACGAGACCATGAACTTGAATTGGGGTTGGGTGGCGGCCAATACCAGCATACAGTACCAGGACAGCCCGGCCAATGTCTATCGCACCAACCAGTTGCAGGAGATCTTCGCGCTCGTCCATACCAACACCCAGTGGGTGGCGGTGGGTTACGCCGTCAGCAATTACGCCTCGGGGGCCGGCACCTTGTACCGCTTTCTCTCCGTCACCAACGCCCCGCTGACCAACAACGTTCTTTTCGAGATCTTTACCAACGCGCTCTTTACCAACGGACTCCCGAAGTTCGACCCCAACTATTTCCAACCCGTCGCGGACGGCGTGGTTCATTTGAAAATCCGCGCCTTTGACGGGCTTGGAAACGAGAGCGTGTTCGAGCAGGGCCAGGATTTCGCCCCCAACGGCAGCTTTTTCTATCCCGTGCCGGCCTACACCAACTATCTGGCGGGGACGAATGTGGTGGTGCCGCCGGCCGATTTGCCCGCCACCATCCAATTGGAAGTCGGCGTCCTGGAGCCGGAAGCTTTTGAACAACTGCGGGCCTTGCCCCTGAACAGCGCGGCCCAAAAAAACTTTTTGGGCAACGCCGTCGGCAAGGTTCAAATCTACCGCCAGAACATTCCCATTGCCGGGGCCACTCGATGAAAACGCGCGCCATCCAGCAGATGCAGAATCCAACGCAAACACGCCAAGCCGCCAGGAGCGTGTCAGGGTTTCCCCGCCGGCCGCCCATAATTGCAAATTTAAGATTATCAATTTGCAATTTTCAATTTGCCTTTGGCTGCGCCTCTGCGCCTTCGCGCCGTTGCGTTCCATCCCCAATCCGTCATCCCCGCGGCATCGCCCTGGTCATCACCTTGCTCATGCTCTCGGTCATCACCTTCCTGGCCGTGACCTTCCTCGTCCTCACCCGCACCCACCAGGACCAGGTCACCGCCACGGTGGACCAGGCCACGGCCCAGGACATGAGCCGGGCGGCCCTGGCCCGCGCCCAATCCCAAATCATTGCGCGGATGAAGGCGCACACCAACATCCTGAACTATGACTACATGGCTCCGCACAACTTTATCAATCCCCTCGGCTTCGTTTCCGGCGGGACGAACGTGAACAATGTCAATTACGACTATTATTCCACCGGCGCCCCGATGAGTCCCGCCGCCAACGGTGGCGGGGACTGGGCGCAAAACATCGCCAATCTCTGGCTCGACCCGCGCCCGCCCGTATTCATCAAGGTCGGGACGAACACCGATTTTCGTTTCTGGCTTGACCTCAATCGCAATAAGAAATTTGAAACCAACGGCTACCTGCCGGTCATGCAGGATAACGGCCTGCCTTTGACAAACATCAACGGCGTCGCCGTCACCAACTATTTCAATGGCGAACCGGAATGGATTGGAGTGCTGCAATACCCGGAATGGCCCCATTCCGCCACCAACCGTTTTGTCGGGCGCTACACCTACGTGGTGTTGCCCATCGGCAAGACGCTCGATTTCAATTTCATTCACAACTATTCCAAAGTTTTCGTCACCGGAGTGTGGCGTCCCCCCCCCGCGCCTCCCGTGCCGATGCTGGCGGCTGGCGCCACTCCGGTTGACCTGTTTATCCGCGACCAGGGCGTAGGTTCTTGGGAGTTGAATCTCGCGGGCTGTCTCTGGGCTTTGGACACCAATATCTACGCCGGCAATTACTATTATTCAGAAGCGGTAAATCGAAACTCTGGATCCGCCTTCGACGATGCCTATTCCTTCCTGCGTTTTCGGTATAACGGCGTTTATGGCGGTCCTTATCCATGGAGCCTCGCCTCTTTCTTCGCCCCTTACACTCCAAACTACACCCAGGACGGCATTGATGAATACGGCATCATGGGCTTGCTCTCGCCCCAATACTATCCATCCGTCACAGCTCCCTGGCCCGGCGGCTATACCACCAATAATTTCTACGGCATCCAGGACGTGTTCGACCCGAACAAGACCTCGCCTTACTTTACCAACCGCCTGCTCACGGCCGGGTCCTACACCAACTCCTACGACCGCTACATGTTCCAGCGCCTGCTCGCCGGCATCGGGTCCGGCTCCGCCCCCGAACTGCAAACCTGGGTCTATGCCGATGGCATCACCACCAATCCCGTCCTCCAGCCTCCGACCCTGCTGCGCACCAAGGTCAACATCAACTACGACAACAGCTACCAAATTGCCAACGGCCTGAACACCTCGCCGACGGCCTTGATTCCGTGGACAGAAGAGACCAACGGCGCCCTGGGCTTTTTCACCAACGCCGCCGAGAGCCTGCTCCGCTCCCAGAATTTTCGCGTCACCAATTACGACATCTACGGCAACGTGATTCTGACCAACCCGTTTTCCTACAACCACTTCGGCCTGACCAACATCCCCATTTACAGTTCCACTAATCCGAGCATCCGTTACAGCGAGCAAATCCATCGCATGCTGCAGCTTGCCGCCAACATCTACGACGCCACAAGGACCGACACCGTCGTGCCGGCGGGATCGCTTCCCCACCCGTCGGTTTTCCGGCCGCTTTTCCGCGCCGTCAACTACGGCGGGACCAACCATGCCCTCTTCATCATTGGCTATACGAATGTTACCACGGACGCCGCCGCTCGAGTTGCTGTCATGTCCCTCCAAGGCCTCAAGCTC
>JBEKIA010000251.1:0-4673 GCA_050011995.1 Verrucomicrobiota bacterium | reverse complement strand
TCTATGGCCTACGTATTGCCCCCCCTCCCTTATCCCAAAGAAGCGCTGGAGCCGCACCTGGACGCGCTCACCATGGAAATCCACCATGACAAACACCACGCTGCCTATGTCAACAATGTGAACAAAGCCATCGCCGGCCAGGCGGAGTTGGAAGCCAAAACAGTCGAACAGTTGATCAGCAACCTGGAGGCCGTTCCGGCGGAGCTTCGCGGCGCGGTGCGCAACAACGGCGGCGGCCACGCCAATCATTCGTTGTTCTGGAAAATCCTCGGCCCCAAGGCGGGCGGCGCCCCGGCCGGCGCGCTCGGCGAGGACCTGGCCAAAACGTTCGGCAGTTTCGAGGCTTTCAAGGAAAAAATGGAAACCGCCGGCGCCACCCGGTTCGGCAGCGGCTGGGCCTGGCTGGTGGTCAACCAAGGCCGGCTGGAAGTGTGTTCCACTCCCAACCAGGACAGCCCGATCATGGGCAAGGCGGTGGCCGGTTGCGAAGGCCGGCCCATTTTTGGCGTGGACGTTTGGGAGCACGCCTACTATCTGAAATACCAAAACCGCCGGCCCGATTATCTCAAGGCGATCTGGAACGTCGTCAACTGGGCGGAAGTGGCCCGCAATTACACCGCCGCCAAAAAGTAGCGCCGCGGAACGGACCTGGATCTGCCCGGCCAGACGCCAGGGGCGGCGGGCGGGGACGCGCGCGCTCCCAATGCCTGGCGGAGGGAGTGTCGAATTCCGTGGTCCCGACAGCAGTCCTTGGCGGCGCGGCATTTTTTTCGCGGCCTTCTTCTCACGGACGTTGACAGGGCTTCTCGGAAATGCCCATAGTTTAGGCCGGCCCGCGCCAGGCGGCGGGGCCGGATAAATGCTGTTGCGCGCCCGCCAATTTGAATATGTCTTTCCCGGCCGCGCCCTGCTCATGGGCGTGGTGAATGTGACCCCGGATTCGTTTTCCGACGGCGGCCGGTTTTTTTCCACCGACCGCGCCGTGGCCCGCGGGCTGCAACTGGCCGCCGAAGGGGCCGACTTCATTGACGTGGGGGGAGAATCCAGCCGCCCCGGGGCCAGGCCCGTGCCGGAAGCGGAGGAATTGCGGCGGGTCATCCCGGTCATCGAAGGATTGGCGGGCAAGCTTGCCATTGCCATCTCCATTGATACGATCAAGCCGGCGGTGGCGCGCGCGGCGCTGCGGGCCGGGGCCAGCGTGATCAATGACATCGCGGCCAACCGGGACGACGGGGAGATGTGGCGCGTGGCGGCGGAAAGCGGCGCGGGCTACGTCTGCGCGCACATGCAAGGCACGCCCGAAACCATGCAGAAGAATCCTGTTTACAAGAGTGTGGTGGAGGAGGTGAACGAGTTTTTTGGCGGGCGGCTGGCCCGTCTGGCGGCGTGCGGCGTCCCGGCGGAGCAGGTGGCGCTGGATGTGGGGATTGGTTTTGGCAAACGGCTGGAGGATAATTTGCAGTTGCTGGCCCGCCTGGGGGCCTTTACAAAATGGAATCGTCCGCTCCTGCTGGGAGCTTCGCGCAAATCTTTCATGGGACCCGTGTCCGGGGCGTCTCCGCAAGACCGGCTGCCGGCGTCGCTGGCGTGCGCGTGCTGGGCGGCGCAGCAGGGGGCGGGGATCATCCGCACGCATGACGTGGCGGCGACCCGGCAGGCGGTGGGAATGACGCGTTGCCTGGCGCGCGGGCAAATTGATGCATAACATTTTACATTACATAAATGAGGGCTGGCGGCCCGTGCTGGAAATCGCCATTCTTTCGGTGGGCATTTATTTCAGCCTCAACTTCGTGCGCGGCACGCGCGGAGCGCCGGTCGTCTACGGCTTTGTCCTGGTGCTGCTGAGTTTGACCGTGCTGGCGGAGGTGTTGCAACTGGAGGTGTTGATCTGGCTCCTGCGCTCCTTCGTCGCCTTTGCCATGGTCGCCGTCCTGATTATTTTCCAGCCGGAACTGCGCCGCATCCTGGCGGAACTGGGGACGCATCCGCTCTTCAACGCCAACCGCGACCAGCGCGAGAACATCGAAGTCATCATCCAGACCGTCGAGCGCCTGGCCGACGTGCGCATCGGCGCGCTCATCGCCATCGAGCAATCCATCCAATTGCAGGAAGCCACCGAGTCGGGCGTGTTGGTGGATTGCGAAGCCACGCCGGAAATGCTGGAAACGATATTTTTTCCCAACAACGCCATCCATGACGGCGGCGTCATCATCAAGGGCGGCCGCATTGCCTACGCCGCCTGCATCTTCCCCTTGAGCCAGCGGCAGGACCTGGCCGCCTCGCTGGGCACGCGCCATCGCGCCGCCATTGGCCTGTCGGAGCAAACCGACGCGGTGGTGGTGGTGGTGTCGGAGGAAACAGGCTCCATTTCGCACGCCTACAAGGGGCAGTTGGCGCGAGGCGTCACCGGGGAGCAGTTGCGGGCCTTCCTCTCCTCGCTCCTCCTCAAACCCGGCAAGCCCCACCGGATGTTGAAATGGCTGCAACCCCGCGCGCCCGAACCGGCCCCCGCCGGCCTGCCCGCCGCCAAAATGGAGAACAAATAGCCATGTCCCTGCGCCATCTGGTTTTCCACAATTTCTGGCTCAAGATTTTCTCCATCGCCCTGGGCACGATTATATGGATGGCGATCCATTTCAGCATGGACCACAATATCCATGTCATCGAAGTCAAACCCCACACCGTCACCGTCGAACCCTCCGGCCCTTGAACCCCCAACCCAGATGAGCCAACCCGCCAAGATCTTTGGAACCGACGGCGTCCGCGGCACCGCCAACATCGAACCCGTCTCCGCCGAAACCGCGCTCAAGCTGGGCCGGGCCGCCGCCCACGTTTTCAAAAACCTGGAACCGCGCTCCCGCGGCCGCGGCAAACACAAAATTGTCATTGGCAAGGATACCCGCCTCTCCGGCTACATGCTGGAGAACGCCATTTCATCGGGCATCCTTTCCATGGGCGTGGATGTCCTGCTCATCGGCCCGCTGCCCACGCCGGGGGTCGCCTACGTCACCCGCAGTTTGCGGGCGGACGCCGGGCTGGTCATCACCGCCTCGCACAATCCCTATGCCGACAACGGCATTAAATTTTTCCGCGCCGACGGTTACAAGCTGGATGACGCGGTGGAGCGGCGCATCGAAAAACTGGTCTTCAGCGGCGAGATCAACACCATCCGCCCCACCGCCGACGCCATCGGCAAGGCGGTGCGCATTGACGACGCCCTGGGCCGTTACATCGAATACGCCAAGAGTTCGTTCCCGCGTCACTTGACCCTCGAGGGCCTGCGTCTGGTGGCCGATTGCGCTCATGGCGCCGCCTACAAATCAACCCCGTGCGTCCTGCGCGAACTGGGCGCCGAAGTCATGGTTTGCGGCGACAAACCCGACGGCACCAACATCAACCAGGATTGCGGTTCCATGCACCCGGAATCTCTCTGCCGGCTCGTCCGCCGGCACCAGGCCCACCTGGGCCTGGCCCACGACGGCGACGCCGACCGCGTCATCCTCTGCGATGAGCGGGGCCGGTTAATTGACGGCGATGACGTGCTGGCCATCATCGGCCTGGAACGCCTGGCCGAAGGAAGTTTGCGCGGCAAAACCGTCGTCGCCACCGTCATGAGCAACGCCGGGCTGGAGGCCGTCATTCGGCAGGCCGGCGGCCGGCTCCTGCGCACCCCGGTCGGCGATCAAAACGTCCTGGCGGCCATGCTCAAGGGAGATCACAATCTAGGCGGAGAGCAGAGCGGCCACCTCATTTTCCGGGATTTCAGCACCACGGGCGACGGCTTGATCGCGGCGCTGCAAATTCTGCGCGCCATGAAAGCCAGCGGCAAATCCCTGTCACAATTGGCCGCGTGCTGGACGCGCTTCCCGCAATTATTGACGAACATCAAGGTGCGCGAAAAAAAACCGCTCGATCAGGTGGACGGCCTGCCCGCCCTGCTGCGCAAGGCGGAAGCCGATCTGCAATCCCATGGCGGCCGGATTTTGCTGCGCTACTCCGGCACCGAGCCCAAAGTGCGCCTGCTGCTGGAAGGGCCGAAAGCCCCCTTGCTGCGGCGCTGGAACCAGGAAATTGCCAGGTTGCTGCAAACCGAACTGGGCGCCTGACCCAATCCGCCGGCCATCGCTTCAGGGCCGCTAAAAGTCTGGAAAGCTGTGCCGCCACCGTCGCACAACGGCGACATAAAAATTCGGCGGCGGATTGCTATCCGCCGCCACACCTGCGCCCCGTAGCGGCTTTCGGCAGAAAGCCGCTGAATTTCCATGCCCTGGTGGGTTAGCGCGGCAATCATCTGCCGTCCAATCTGCCCGCCCCGGGCGGCCAGGGCAAGTTGAAAGCGCCGCCGGGCGCTTTTTCCCAAATCTCAGTTTGCGCGTTCGAGATTCAAGGAGGCCATTTATGATAAGTATTGTCAATGGTGAGATTAAGTCTATCTGCTACTTGCGATAAATCGCCTGTTTTAGAAACAAAGTCCTTGACAAAAGCGTTTAATTAATTAAAATGGCGGTATCGGTTAATTCAGAAGCGGTCGTTGGGTTTGCGCGGGGCATTGTGGTACCTGCGCGGAAAGAGCATCTGCTATCATTTTCGTTTAGGCGGTCAGCCGCCAGTGGCGGCCTGAAGGGCTTCTCCAGTTCGCGCAAGGATTATACCCGGACGGCTCCACTTCCTTC
>JBEKIA010000250.1:0-4703 GCA_050011995.1 Verrucomicrobiota bacterium | reverse complement strand
CTGGATCTGAGGCTCGGTTTGAAGCATGAAGTTCTTGGGACTGCCGCCGCCCATGAGCATGACGCCGCTCTTGCCGCCGGCCCGCTTGGCCCCCAGGACAATGGCGGTGGTTTCATTGACATCAATGGAGGGATTCATCCGCAGCTTGTTGCCGCGCAGTTCCACCCCGGCCACGTTCATGCCGATGGTCGAATCGCCGGGCGAGGAGGTGTAGCAGGGGACGCCGGCGCGGTAGGCCGCCGCCAGCACGGAGACATCCTTGAGGCCGGCCTTGCGCTCCCATTCGGCGGCATAACGGCCAATCAGGTGGTGCAACTCCGCGGTGCCCATTTCCTTCTGGAATTCGGGCTGGATCAGAATGCGGCGCAGGATTTCGTCCGTGGCCATCAGGCAGTCGCTGTAGCCCAGGAGAACGTCATAGACACGGACAATGTCGTTGGTGCGCAAATCCGTGTCATCGAACAGGTGGCTGCCGACATGGACGGGGAAATTCAGGGCGAAGTGCAGATCGTGGTAAAGAATGGCCCCGGTGCTGACGATCCAGTCCACGAATCCGGCTTTGATCAACGGGACAATGGAGGAGCAGCCCAGGCCGGCCGGGGTCAAGGCGCCCGACAAGCTCATGCCGAGGGTGACATCCGGTTCGAGCATCCGCTCGCTGAACAAGCGGCACACCTCGCGCAACCGGGCCGAATTGTAGGCCAGGAAGCAATCATCCATCAGGTCGGGGAACTTTTCCCTGCCGGTGATGCCCTTGGGCATGATGCGTTTGCCGGCCAGGTACTTTTCCCGGTGCGGACATTTCTTTTTCAACAGCCAATCCGGCGCCTCGGTCAAATCTTGGCGGTGGCGGCTTGTTCTTTTCGTGCTCATAAATATCAATCCATCCATTTCCAGAATTCGCGGAGGATATGCGCGGCCTTCTCCGCTTGCCAGCATTTTATTTGCCCCGCCACCTCGCGGGGCGCATCCCCATTTCGCGGAGCGCACCCAGGTTTTTTGGCAAATTCTCCGGCCCGGCGCTTGAAAAATGAACCCAAAGGCAATATAATTGTCCCTGTTCAGCGCAGTTATTCGTCGTGTCTTTGAGAGTGCAGAAACATAAAAAACGACAAAACAGAACAAATCATTGACTGAAGAACCATGAGCAAAACACCCAACAATCCAATTCTCCAACCCTACCTGTTTTTCGAAGGCCGATGCGAAGAGGCCCTCGAATTCTACCGCCGCGCGCTCGGCGCGGAAATATGCTTCGTGATGCGTTACAAGGACAGTCCGGAACCGCCGCAACCCGGTTTATGCCCGCCCGGCTCTGACAACAAATTGATGCACGCCACTTTCCGCGTCGGCGGGACGACGGTGATGGCTTCGGACGGACGTTGCGCGGGCAAACCGGCCTTCGAGGGCTTCTCCCTGTCGCTCACCGTTCCGACCGAGGCCCAGGCTGGCCAGCTTTTCGCCGCCCTGGCGGAGGGCGGACAGGTGCAGATGCCGCTGGCCAGGACTTTCTATTCCCCGTGTTTCGGCATGGTGGCCGACCGTTTCGGCGTGTCTTGGATGATTCATGTGAGCCAGGCGGAAGCGAGTTGAACACCTGGCGGGAACCTGAAAGGAGCAAGACATGACAACCCCAACGACTCTTGTGGAAGAAACCCAGGGACCCAGGGCGAGATCACTCCGGCGTTGCCTGCCCTGCGCCGCGCGCATCCTGATGGGACTCATCTTCCTCGTTTTTGGACTCAACGGATTTCTGCACTTCATTCCGCAGCCCAAAACGCCCATGCCCGAAGGCGCCGTGTCCCTCCTTGGGGGGTTCATGAAGTCGGGTTATATGTTTCCGCTGATTTTTGGAACGCAGGCAATTGTCGGAGTGATGCTTCTGGTGAACCGGTTCGTGCCGTTGGCGCTGGCCCTCATCGCGCCCGTCATCGTCAATATCATCGCCTTTCACCTCTTCCTGGAGCCGTCGGGCATCGCCCCGGGCGCCGTCGTTCTGGCTCTGGAGGTCTATCTGGCTTGGGCGTATCGGCAGGCCTATCGCCCCATGCTGGCGGGGAGCGCAACCCCGTCCTGAAATCCATCCGTGCGTTTAACCATCAAACCGTGGCCGCCTGGACGATGACCGGCAAATGCAACTTCATGGCCAAGGCCTTGGGCCTGTTCATGAAGTGCGACAAGACGCTAAAATCAGCGCCGAATCCGCCCAAACCCTCATCAGCGGCGGCATCGCCTTTGCCGCACTACAAAGAACACACAACCCACCCACGTTGGGAGCATGTCAAGGCCGGGTATGACTTCAAGGCAAAAGGAGGGCAAAAACAGCCAGTGAAATCCAAGCAGCTTTGTCATGACACCGAACACTATCGCGTCAAGCACAAAAGCCGCAAACTCTCCCGCGCCTGCTCCAACAACCGAGAGTCCGGCGGCTGAGATTGGAAATTCGATCAGGTCTGCGACAACCGCGGCAGCGTAGGCGATAATAATCCGTTTTCTTGTTAATTCAGGTTCGGCCATGATTTTCAGCCCGAGCCAACCTCACCCCTTTGAACCGGAGCGCGGGGAAATGCCGGCCAGCTTGGCCAGCTCCCGATGGATGCGGGAAACGCGCTCCACCTGTCCCCTGGCCGGGAACCGCTCGTAAAAGCCCTCGTTGCGGAAATGGCGCGCCTGCCCGCTCCAGGGCGCCAGCCGTTCGCGCCAGCGGGCCGTCCGGTCTTCTTCCGGCCCGGCATCCTGCGCCGTCAAGTCCGCGCAGACCCGCACCATGGCCTTGAGAGTGACCGGCTTGGTAATCATGTAACCGGCATCGCCCCACGCCTCGCCCCAGGCTTGGGCGGCCGCCTTGAGGAAATCGCGCATCATCGCGTAATACCCGGCGGCGGCGCGTTTGTCGGCGCCCGCCGGTTCAATTTTGGCCCAGGCCAGCTTGATCCAGCGATGGATTTCATTGAACAACTCCGCCTGCAAAATCCACTTCTCCTGCCGGCTCCGTCCGCCCAGGCGGTTGATGCGGTAGCGCAACGGGCTGTCCGCCTCGCTGTAGAGCATCTGCGCGATGTGCGCCGCGAAACGCCGGTCCGGCTCGGCCCAGGAAACCCGCTCGTAAAGATCAATCAAATGGCTCTTGTTGATGCGGGTGGGCGTGGAGTTGATGATGACGAACATCTCCGTGGCAAAATCCCCGCTGCCGCCGTCGAAGATCATGCACGGAACCTGGAGGTTTTTGGCCTCCTCCGCGTGCGCGCGCCCGTAAAACTGCAGCGCCGCCAGCCGGTGCTGGCCGTCAATAATAAGAAATTTCTCCTCCGGCTCCTGCAGCCGGCCCACCCCCGAGCCGTCCGTCCAGGCCTCGAAGCGCAATTTCTGCGCCGTGAACAGCAGCACCGTGCCGGGGATGGGCGGCTGGGTGATGGCCGTTTCGTAAAAATTGCGGATGGCGCCCACCTTGGCCCGCGAAAGCTCGCGTTGAAAGGCCTTGTCGCTGCGTTCGATCTTGGCGATGAACTGCGCGACGTCATCCTCCTCCCCGCCCGGCGCGGGTTTGATCTCCCCGCCTTCCTCGTCGTAAAACCGGCTGATAAAGCGGACCTTTTGCAGGAGGGTTTCCGACGGAATCGAAGCGAAATAAAAAAAGGCGTCTTTCTGGCGAATTCGTGTGGCGATCATATTCTGGGTCCCGCGGAGCGGGATAAAAATTTTCCAAATTTAATAATTTAAGCGCAAAATTCAAAGCGGCTTGGGCCGCTGGCGGGCAATCTAAAGCCTGCCGCGCAAAGCGCAAGGCCGTGCGGGAAGAAGTTGTTCACAAAAACCAATCGTCCCGGGATTTATCTTCATTGCCAAATTCGAGCGGGCGGGCAAAACTTGGAAAATGATAGAAAGTGCGGCGGTGCGTTGCTGGATCAAAGCCCGGCGAGTTTGCCTGGAACTGGCCGACGGAAGATTTGTGAGTTTTCCAGCCTCCAAGTATCCGTTGCTGGCCGGCGCTCCTCAGCCTCTTCTTGAAAGAGCAACGCTTCGTTTAGGCGGCCTGGCCTTGCGCTGGGAAAGTCTGGACGAAGACATTTGGGTGGATGACGCCGTCTGCGGCCGTTTTCCACGACCCCGAAAAGTGGCGGCATGACGCCTCAGCGCCGCCGGACATGCCCCGGCGCGAGCGCGGGATCGGGTGAGCATGATGAAAACGCAAATGCGGTCTTTCTTCCGCAGTTGCGGTGCTCCTGTCGGGCCGCGCCTTGCTTCCTCCCTGCCTGAATTGGCTTGCCCCGTTTTGGGATTTATGATGGAATCCCTTTGTTCCGCGAAAAAACGAATGAGAATCTCAATTTGACGGAAATCTAACTTGCGCAGTTGCGTCCGCCGTCCAGAACGACACGGACAATGTCAACACAGGATGAGCCCCTAAGCTGCCGTTCCATTGGAGAGATCGGAGGAGAAATTATCAAGTCGCAGGCTGAATTTGACAATGCGTCAAATTGTCTCCAGCAAAACCGTTTAATTGAAAAATTCACAAGACCAGATGGAAAAAGCGTCGCCTGCGTAACTGAGGCAGGGGTTTCTTTTCTTCAATCAAAAAAGCCCGAAAAATGGACAATCGCAACAAAAATTGCCGCAAGCGTCTTGATTACAACAGTTATATTGTATATCTGGAATATCATTTCCGGCCCGCAAAAAAAATGAACAGAGCCAATCTAAGACCCTCG
>JBEKIA010000249.1:0-4710 GCA_050011995.1 Verrucomicrobiota bacterium | reverse complement strand
AGTTCCTGGGCGTCGAAGGGCGTGCTGCCAATCAGCAATTCGTAAAGCAACACGCCCAGACTGTAGATGTCGCTGCGCGTATCAATGTCCAGCCCGCTCATCTCCGCCTGCTCCGGACTGATGTAGGCCGGCGTGCCGACGAACTGGTGCAACTGCGTATAGACCGTCGCGTCGGTCAGCCGCCCTTCCGTGGCCTTGGCGATGCCGAAATCAATCACCTTGGGCACCGGCACGCCGTCGTGCAGCGTGACCATGATATTGGAGGGCTTGATGTCGCGGTGGATGATGCCCTTCTGGTGCGCGTGCTGAATGGCATGGCAAACCTTGATGAACAGATCGAGACGTTCCCTGGTCGAGAGCTGATTTTGGTCGCAGTATTCGGTGATGCGGATGCCGCGGACCAATTCCATGACGAAGTAAGGACGCCCAGCCTCCGTGGTTCCGGCATCAAGCACTTTGGCGATGTTGGGATGGTCCATCATCGCCAGAGCCTGCCGCTCCGCCTCGAAGCGGGCGATGACCGCCTTGGTGTCCATGCCCAGCTTGATGACCTTGAGGGCCACGCGGCGGCGAACCGGCTCGGTTTGATCGGCCACATAGACGGCCCCGCAGCCGCCCTCGCCCAGCTTTTCCAGCAGCTTGTAGTGGCCCACCATCTTGCCGACGGCGTCGTCGGCCGGGTTGTCTTGGATGCCGGCTTTGATAGTCTTGACGGGTTGGCTCTCCGGTTTCGGCGCTTGGGGTTCAAGGAAAGAATCCGTGGCGTCGTGCGCGGCGAGCAGGGCCTCAAGGCGCTGGCGCAAAGCGGGGTCGCCGTGGCAGGCGACATTGAGGAAGGCAGCGCGCTCGGCGCCGGTCAGTTGGGCGGCGGCCTGAAACAGGGCTGCCTCATGCTGGGGGTCGGGCTTCATTTCGGGATTGGAAGCATTCATCTATTGATACATGCGTGGTTTGCCGGCAAAAAGTATGTGGAAATCTTCGACAGGCCATTATCGGACCTGCGGTCCGCCAGACCCCGCGCCCCTCATTTCGACCCGGAGCCAGGCGCGGGCGTAGGCCCACCACCGCTTGGCCGTCGGCGCTGCGATGCCCAGCACCTCGGCGGCCTCCTCAAACGTCAGCCCGGCGAAGTAACGCAATTGGACCAGCTCGGCTTTGCGGGCGTCCAGCACCGCGAATTTCGCCAGCGCTTCGTCCAAGGCCAGCAAGTCGTCATCGGGCATCGGCGACGGAATGTCCGCTTCCTCCACGTCCACCCGGTCCCACTGGCCGCCGCGCTTGAGGCGGTTGCGGCGGCGCGCCCGGTCCACCAGGATGCGGCGCATGGCTTCGGCGGCGGCCCCAAAGAAGTGAGCCCGATTCTTCCAATCCCGGCCCTGGCTGCCCGCCAGCCGCAACCAGGCTTCATTGACAAGTTCCGTGGGTTGGAGCGTGGGACTTGGCCCCTCGCGGGCCATCTTTTGGCCGGCTACTTTGCGTAATTCTTCATAGATGACAGGGAACAGTTCGGCAGCCGCCCTGGAGTCCCCTTGCTGAACGGCCTCAAGAATGCGGGTGATTTCGGCCATATCAACAAAATATCCAAAGCAGGGCCGAAACCAATGAAAAAATCACCAAATTCCCCGGCCGACGCCCGCCTGCATGAAGGCGGGTGCAAAGCGTTGTCGCATAAAGCGCGTCTTTAGAAAAATGGCGAGGACGAGTTGGACGTCAATTGCGTTTGGGGGGCACCCTCATGTTACGATTTATGTCGTTTTCGCCTATTCCAAAACTCGTCCTTTCCTGCCGGAAAGCCCGCCGCTGGCAACGAGCTTGAAAAGTGAGAATTGAGACCTGCATGCGTGGCCATTCCGAAGGGCAACACCTTCCGCAGCGTTTTGCTCCACATCCTCATTTCCCCACTGTCGCCACCCCTCCCGCTCGAATCGCGCAAAAAGCTCCAGCCGAGGGCCGGGAGAACAGGATTCGATGATCGGGTAAAGTTCATCTGGCTTGCGGGAATGCTCTCTCTTGCGAGTCACAATGATATTGGTCTGCTTACGGCCCGGCTTTAGAGTTCGATTGTTCTTGCCCTTCACTCCGAACAAAACCAACTCGGTCACGTTGCGGAAATAAAATCCGACGCCCCGGCCATCCGGTCCGCCGTCTTTGCGAACTTTATACCAAGTGATCACGGACTTGTATTCAAAACCCCATGCGTCAACAACCGCCAAACCCCAACTGAGCAACGCATTCGGCACCCACAGATACAAATGAGCTTTTGGGGCTGCCAGTTGTGCGACCGGCAGGTTCTTTATCTCATCAAGGCTCATGGTCGGATACCTGAGCAAGCGTTTATGTTCTGGTGCCATTTTGCCTGTGCGATTCGCAAAACGCCACGGAGGATCAGCGAGTATGGTCGCGTATTGACCGTCAACTCGCCTTAGCAAATCTTCTGCTGGGCTAATTATTTGGGTCATACAATGACTTCTTCATGCCAAAAACCAACAGAGGACAGCCTGCCCCACCCCCGCCAAGAACTCGAGGCAAAAGTTTGGACATGTGCGTCGTCGAGTTCCCGTAAGAGGAACCACGACCGAGTTCATTGAAAATTTCCTGCAATTCATCGCAGCGCGTGAGGATGATTCCGACCGAGATGGCGCGAAGGTCGAACAGCAACCGAAAGTTGTTCAAATCTCGGTCATAGAATGGGTCCTTATTATTCCATTCCAATTCCAAGGCAACGCGATTCTTGAAGCAGTCAATTTCATGCGTAGGGGACTCGGTTTCCTCACCATCCACCGAGATCTTGGTGTCGAAGTTCTTTGGTTCCCACCCTCTTAGCCCCAGTTCATGGTCTATCCACACGGCTAGTTTGGTTTTGTTGCCGCCACCGACCTGAATCCAACTCCTTCGCAACCTCAACCTGCTCAACACATCAACCACGTCAGCGTATTCGCTGGGGAAGTCGTTTTGAAGAATTGCCGTGGCGTGTCGCCACTCATGCAACTCGTAATTCTGCTGGATAAAATCCGGCAGCTTCTCTGTGCTCATGCAGTGGAGTTTGCGCAAGATGTTGATTTAGATCCAGTTAGAATTGGGAAAAACATCGTCGAGCCGGTGTCAGTGCCGTGAGGATTGACGCGAATGGCGCTTCCACGAATCGCGCTTCGATAAGAAACGTGATTTCTAACATGTTGATTTACAGTATCTTATACAAGGCGCGCATCAGTCGCTCCTGGAATGCCGGGAAATCGTCTTCATGGCGTTCCTCGGAGATCTATGGCGGCTCTGCCTTCCGTCAATTCTGGACACTCGCGCATCATCTTGACTTGCAATGCTTTACGCCTTAACCAATCGCTATTCAAGACTTACACCGGCGTGACACCGGCGTGTGCGTCCGCCCAATCCCCGCCCGGCCCGCAGAGGTTGGATTACCGCAGGAAATTATACTTGAAAATGCACCGCAGCGCGCTGAACCCGTCCCGCCACCCGATCTTCTTGCCGTCGGCATAAGTCCGCCCGTGATAGGAAATGGAGACCTCGTAAATCCGCAGTCCCAACCGGCTCGCCTTGGCCACGATCTCCGGCTCAAAACCAAACCGGTTCTCCTCGATTTGAATCTGCCCCATCACCTCGCGCCGGAACATTTTGTAACCCGATTCCATGTCGGTCAGATTCAGATTGGTCGCCATGTTGGAAAGGAGGGTCAGGGTTTTGTTGCCAATGTAATGCCAGAAATAAAGCACCCGGTGCGCCCCGGACCCCGCAAAACGCGACCCGAACACCACGTCCGCCTTGCCGGTCAGAATCGGCCCGGCCAAAGTCGTGTAATCCGCCGGGTCATATTCCAGGTCCGCATCCTGGACGATGAGGATGGGCGCGGTGGCCTGGGCAAAACCCGTGCGCAAAGCCGCGCCTTTGCCCCGGTTGACCGTGTGCTGAAAGAGCTTGATGCGGGCATCGGCCCGGGCCAGCGGCTGGAGCGCTCCCCAAGTCCCGTCCCGCGATCCGTCATCCACCACAATCACCTCCTGCACCAGCGGTTGGGCCAGGACGGTTTGCACGACTGTGGCGATGGTGCCTGCCTCATCGTAAGCCGGAATGATCACCGCCAAACAGGCGGATTCTTGGGCGGGCGGCGAATTGGCTGGCGCAGGCATCAGCAGCGGATCGAATTCTCCTCGTTCTCACCCAATTGTGAAGCGGAGGTAATCCATAATCTCTGTTGGGACGGTAAAGGCAGGGCGAGACTCTGTCGAGCCGAAACTCGATTTCGTAAAGCCACGGCTCGACGGAGTCGCCCTACCGGCAAGGGCTGAGTCGCCACAATCCGTCACCCCTTCCAGGCGGCCAGGGCGGCGCGGTAGATCTCGGTCAGCGGCAGGTTTTTTTCCGCCGCCAGTTTTTTGCACGACTCAAATTCCGGGGCGGCCTGGGCCACGCCGCCATCCAGAAATCCAAGTTTCACCGTGACCGGCCCGTGGGGCGTCTGCACGGTTCGAAATTCCCGGCGCAGCTTCCGCCGGTCCGCCAGGCCGCGGCGCACGCCAAAGGCGCTGGTTTGCCGCAGGATCATCTCGCTGAATTGGTCCGCCGCGCCCGCCGCGCACAGGACGCTGAGCAAGACGCCGGGCCGGTTTTTTTTCATTTGGATGGGCGCGTGGAAAACATCCAGGGCGCCGGCCGCCAGCGCCGCTTCCATAAAACAGCCCAGAATCTCCGGGCTGG
>JBEKIA010000248.1:0-5229 GCA_050011995.1 Verrucomicrobiota bacterium | reverse complement strand
TTGTCATGGTAAATGGCGGGGTCATCCACCCATTCCGTGGGCTGGTCGAGATTTTGCACCCAATAGCCGTCATTGATGGAGGCGGGGTTCTCTTCGATGAACACCAGGGCCATGGCCGTGGACATGACGTTAATCTCCGTCAGCTTGAGAAAAAGAGCCTGATCCCCCTTGGTGATGATGTTGTTCTGCCAGGGCGGGACGCCATTCATCCAGGAGTTCATGGAATAACTGCGCAGACTCGGCAGGCCGCTGCTGTTATTGGTGGTCAATTTCGTATCGGAGGGACATTTGTAAACCAAATAATTTCCCACGTAGGCATAGATCAGCCCGTGGGTGATCAAGTTGACATTCAGGTTGTTGGCGTCGCCCAGGACCCAACTGGCCCATTCCTGCCCGGGCTGGCAGGAGGCTTCCAGCCCGGTGGTGGAATAAATCGCGCCTGCGTCAACGCTCCCCACATCGCTGGCGACATTCTGGCCGATGGTAAGCTGATGGAGGTTGCTGAGGCACTTCATATTTTGGCCCCTGGCTTTGGCGGCGGCCAGCGCCGGCAGCAACAAGGCCGCCAGAATGGCAATGATGATGATCACCACCAGCAACTCAATCAGGGTGAAAGCGCTGGGGCGCCGTGGCGCTTGGCCGGTTGAGGATGGCGAAGGTGTTCTTTGTGTCTTCATAGTCTTGTCTTTGTTTAATGGCCAATTCAGTCTTGGGTTACAGCAGCAGCCAAGCTCTCTCATCTCCAGTCCAGACTTCTGCCTCTTTCTCTACACGCGCTGCCAGGCGCAAATGTCCGCCATAAACCGTTTATGATTATAACCGGCGTTTGGTGGAATATCTGTAGAGCGCCGCCCAATTCCTTTGTACGTTCGCATCGTACACTTGCTCACCCGAGTCATATCTTGTCCTGCCTGTCTTGCCAGCGCACCGCTTCCCGCAACAGTTCCGAGGCGCTGGAGAGTTTGAGCTTTGCCTTGATCCGGGTGCAGAAAGACTGAACGGTTCGGAAACTGATGTGCATTTCCTCCGCAATTTGCCTGGTGCTGCGGCAACGCCCTAACAATTGGAACACCTGCAACTCCCGGTCGCTGAGCAAGTCGGGCGGCGAGGCGGTTGCCGGCAGTTTGCCTTCCACAAACTTCTCGGCCATCATCGCGGCAATTTCAGCGCTGAAGTAGGGTTTGCCTTCGAGCACAGAGCGGATGGCTTGGAGCACATTCCGGGTCGCTTCGCGTTTCATGATGTAACCCCACGCGCCGGCGCGAAGCGCGCGTTCGACGTAAAAGAGCTCCTCATGCATGGAGAGCACAAGAACCGCCGTCTCGGGACAGGTGGCTTTAATGGTTTTTATCAATTCGACGCCGGAATCCGGCTGCAGGGAAAGGTCCACAATGGCAACCCGGGGTTTGGCCGTGGCGATGAGTTTGAGCCCGTCCGGTGCGGTGCCCGCCTCCCCGCAGACCATGAGGTCCGGTTGCTGGTTGATCAGGTTACTCAGCCACTCGCGCACGAGCGGATGATCGTCCACGATGATGATCTTATTCTTGCGGCTGTCCGGGTCGGGTGTCATGGGGTCAAATGAGTCGAGGTTTGGGTTTCATGCCGGCGTCATTAAATTGGGAATGTTTTTGGCGCCTCTGATAGGGGTTTATCGTTCCCACGGCCCAGAAACACCATTTTCAGCGCCGGCACAACGAGGAGCAGCATGACGGGGCCGGCCAGCATGCCGCCCACGATCACGGTGGCCAGCGGCCGTTGCACTTGACTGCCAATGCCGGTGGAAATCGCGGCGGGGAACAGGCCGATGCAGGCGGACAGGCTCGTCATCAGCAGCGGCCGCATCCGGGTGGAGGCGGCGTGAAACATGGAATCCCCGGGCGTCCCGCCGCGCAGCCTGGCCTGGTTGTAATAGGTGATTAAAAGAATGCCATTCATGACCGACACGCCAAACAGGGAAACAAAACCAATCGCGGCGGAAATGCTGAAATTAAGACCGGAGACAAAGAGCGCCAGCACGCCGCCGGCAATGGCGAACGGGATGCCGGAGAGAGTCAAGAAGCATTCCAGCAGCGAGTTGAACAGGCAATAGAGCAACCCAAGGATGAGCACAAGGCTGACCGGCACGATGAGCGCCAGGCGCTCCTTGGCCAACTGCAGGTCTTCAAACTCGCCCGCCCAGACCATGCGATAACCGGTGGGCAGTTTGACATTTTTCGCCAGGAGCGCCTGCGCCTCCGCCACAGTGCCGCCCAGGTCGCGCCCCCGCACGCTGAACTTGACCGGGATGAAGCGTTCCGTGCTCTCGTGGTAGATCCAGGCCGCCCCGGTGTCCAGGGTGATCGCCGCCAGTTCGCACAACGGGATATAGGCCATGACACCGCCGCTCGTTTGACAGGCCACCTTAAGGTCGCGAATCCTTTCGATGCAGTCGCGGTATTCGGGCGCAAAGCGGACGACCAAGCCGAACTGGCGGGGTCCCTCCAGCACCGTGGTTGCCACCGCCCCGCCCAGCGCCGCCTGGACGACTGAGTTCACGTCACCGGAATTGAGGCCGTATCGCGCCGCCCTGGCGCGATCCACCTTGATGTTCAGGTTCGGCTGCCCCAGAACAGGAAAGATTCCCAGATCCGCCACTCCGCGGACCTGGCTCATCTGGTCTCTGACTTGCGCGGCCAGCTTCTCCAAGATTTGGAGATTGGGACCGACGATCTTGACCGAATTGGCCCCTTTGACCCCCGAGATCGCCTCCTCAATATTGTCCTGGATGTATTGGGAAAAGTTGAAGGTGACTCCGGGCAATTCGCTCTGAAACTCCGCCTGGAGCTGCCCGGTCAGTTTCTCCTTGGTCAAGCCTTTCGGCCATTGATCGAACGGCTTGAGCGGCACGAACAGTTCGACATTGGAGAACGGCGAAGCGTCGCTCCCGTTGTCGGGCCGGCCATGCTGGGAAACGACCGTGATCACTTCGGGATGTTTCAGGAGAATCAGGCGCATTTTTCTCGTCGCCGCCTCGCCGTCTTCCAGCGAAAGGGTCATCGGCATGGAGGCGCGAATCCAAAAATTGCCCTCTTCCAATTGCGGGAGAAATTCGCTGCCCAGCCGCAGACCCAGGAACGCCGCGGCGGCGAGAAAGACGATGCCGCCGCCTGCCATGAGGGCGCGGTGGGCCAGCGCGAAACGCAGCGCGGGATTGTAAACACGATGCAAGAGGCGGACGACCATCGTCTCGGCGTCCTTCACATGCCTGGGCAGAAAGAACGAGGCGAGCACGGGTGTGACCGTGAAGGTGGCGGTCAAGGCTCCCGCCAGCGCGAATCCGTAGGTGCGCGCCATGGGGCCAAAGATCTGGCCTTCGACCCCCTGCATGGTGAACAGCGGCACGAAGCCCGCCACGGTGATGAGCGCCGAGAAGAAGATCGCCTTGTCCACCTGCAACGCGCTGATCAGAATCAGCCGCAGGCGGTCGGTCCAGCCGTGGCTGGACGCAGAATGCAGCCCCCGGGTCGGATCGGGCCCAAAAAAGCCGTCCGTCAGACGCCCAAACAGGCCCTGCCTTTCTTCTTCGGGCCTTTGGAAATTGCGGAAGATATTCTCGACCAGGATTACCGCCGAATCCACAATAATGCCGAAATCCACCGCGCCGACGGACAGCAGGTTGGCGCTTTCGCCCTGCACGACCAGCAGCATGATCGCAAAGAACAAGGCAAACGGGATATTCACCCCTACGATGATGGCGCTGCGCAGGTCCCCCAGAAAAATCCACTGGATCAGAAACACCAGCAGGCATCCAAAAACGAGATTATGCAGAACCGTGTGGGTCGTCATCTGGATGAGATCGCCGCGATCATAAAATGGAACCACTTGGACTCCCGGCGGCAGGCTTCCATCGCGGTTCATTTTGGCGACCTCGGCCTTGACCCTGGGCAGCATTTTGGCGGTTTGCTCCACCCGGCTCATCACCACAATGGACGCCGCCACATCGTCCTCCTGGTCCCGCCCGCAAATACCGAGCCGGGGCACGTAGCCCACCTTCACGTTCGCGACATCCTTCACCAGCACGGGAACGCCGTTCGACTGGCCCAGGACCACGTTCTCGATATCATCCACCTTGTAGCCCTGGGTCAAGTCATCGTTGCCGCCGTCATCCATCAAGCCGACGCCCCGGATATTGATGGACTGCTGGCCAATGCGAATTTCGCGCCCGCCGACATTGATGTTGGCGTTGCCCAGCGCGGTGATGATTTGCGGGACGGTGACGTTGAAGGCTTCCAGTTTCTGAGGGTCCACATTGACATCAAATTCCTTGGTCGTGCCGCCCCAGCTATTGACCTGCACGATGCCGGGAATGGTGGAGAGCCGGCGCAACACGATCCAATCCTGAACGGTGCGCAGATCGGTCAGGCCAAAATGCTCCGGCCCTCTCACCTGGTAACGATAGATCTTCCCGGTCGAGCTGTTTTGCTGGATTTGAGGTGTCTGATTGCCGGGAAGACTGACATTCTGCTGGATGGCGATGTCCGCCTGGGCGCAGGCGAAGTGATAGTCCACTCCATACTTGAACACGACACGAATGAAGGACAAGCCATAGAACGAAGTGGAGCGAATGACATCAATGCCCGGCGTGGTGTACAGCCCGATCTCAATGGGGATCGTGTAGTAACGCTCCATCTCCTCCGCGGAGAGACCCGGCGCCTGTGCGGTGATCTCCAGGATGACCGGCGTCGGGTTCGGATACGCCTCGATGTTCAGCCTCGTAAAGGCGACGAACCCCGCCCCGGCAAAGGCCAGCAAGGCGAAGACCACAATCGCCCGGCGGCTGAGGCAGGCTGCGATAATGGACTTGAGCATGAGGGGCCTTTATTGCGTCATTCAGCCGGCCGGACGGACCCGGATTTCAGATGGACGGTTGCGAAAACCAGCCCCGCGACAGGGAGAACCGCCGCCGCCGCTCTCCTGTCAAGTTGAATGGCATTTTTCATCATGGTCATCAGACCTTCTGCATCAGCTTGCAGGATAGGGACGGGCAAATTCCTGTCCATCGGGCGGGGTATAATTCTTCTGTCAGGTGCGGCCTAATTCTTTTGTAGGATGCCGACCCGGCTATTTTGGATGGGGAATGCCAATGTCAGCACCGCGGCGCCAGGGAAACGCAGGAAAGCGGCCGGCGTCCGTCCCGGCGCGGGGTGCATTCACATTTTTGGGTTCCCCTCTTAATCTTGCTCCTAATCT
>JBEKIA010000247.1:0-4755 GCA_050011995.1 Verrucomicrobiota bacterium | reverse complement strand
CTAATTGGACAAATCCCCAACGCTGCTCCTGGTCGGAGTTCTTTTTCCAAGGCATTTGTGCCGCAAAGTGTAACCCATGCGGTGGTCACCCTCTGTAACCCATGCGGTGGTCACATGCCCTCCGTCGAGCCGAAACTCGATTTGCTCTGAAAAAGTCACGGCTCGACAGAGTCTCGCCCTACCGTGACCGGCGCATTATCTCAAGGCTCAAGCAGCGACCGCCGGGGTGCGGCGGGGTTCTATTTGTGCTCCACGAGATTCGGCAAGTCAGTAAAACAAATTGGCTCCGAAGTCTGGAACCTTTCCGTTCCTGACCTCTTGCGTCCACTGGTCCAGTTTCCCTTGATGCAGCCTCCAGAAACGGCGGCAGAGCGTGAAATACTCCAGCACCGTATCGCGCTCGCCTTTCTCAAGAAGGTCCTTGGCCAACGTCATATTGGGGCCGAAACTGTCCAATGTCGGCGAGCCGGGGCTTTTGCCGGCGGCAATCAAATAGCTTTTTGCTTCTTCGATTCTTCCTTCGCGCGCGGCAATCCGTCCGAGAACCAAATTGCCGTCGTGGATGGCTTTGCCCTCGTTCCCGCCGCCTTGGTATTTGGGGAGCAACGCCATCAATTCCTGCGCGTAGCTTTGGGCATCCTGAAACTTGCCGGCGACAAAACTCTCCTTGGCCGCATCGCCAAGCGCGTCGAACCGTTTCTCCTCCGTTTTCGCTTTTTGCAAGTTGCTCATCGCCCGCTGGTAGTTCTCCTTGGATATGTCGTGACGTGAAAGTGACGGAAAGTACCCCGGGTAAAACCTCGGCAGGAGAAAGAAGCCGGCGATGAACAACACAACGCCAATAAAGATGGCGCGTTGCACACGGGTTGAAAGCATCGTCACGCGCGGCTTGATGAAAACGTCCGCTTCGCGCGCCTGGCCGATGGCGCGCTCCGCCGCCGCCAAATCCGCGCTTTGAAATTGACTCCATGCCGATGCGACCGCCTGCGAAACCACCTGTTCCAACTCAAGCTCGGACGGAAGTTTTTCACCCTGCAACCGCTGGAGAACCTGCCGGTCTTTCTCACCCAATTGGGCCGTTACTTTCCCATCCTGCCGCAATAACAGGCGGGAACTGCGCGACCAGCTTCCGAGATTTCGCAACGTTCCCGACGGCGACGCGGTCGCCGGAGTCAGTTTCAATTCAAGTCCGTCTTCCGTCCACCGGTAGTGGCCCGCCAGCCAGCGTGTGCCGAGAAACCGGGCAAAAGCGAGCAGCTCTTTTCTTCCGATAGCTCCACGGTTTTGATTCTCGCGAATGGTTGCCGGGTCCATTGTCAGCAAGCCTTCGGCTCCCCGCAGAAACAAATTGTAATCCATCGTCCTGGGCAGTTCGGTTTGGTATTGCGCCAACAACAACACACAAAACATGACCAGCAGGACGCACCATCCTTGCGTCATCCAACCCAAACCGACCAACAAAAATGACAAACTCAGAACGATGCTGCCCACGAGGGCCGCAATGTAGAAGCGGCTTCGGTTTATGAAGACACCTCTTATGTGGAATGGCAGTTGCAGCAGGCCAATACCCGCGACTGTGAGAAAGAATGTCTTTCCGCTTGCGAAAGTCGCAAGCCGGGGCATCAGAACCATTATCAGCGCAAACCATAGAAACCACCCACGTGACTCTTGGCGGAACAATCGGGCGCGAAAACCTTTCTGGTCGCGGAAATTCTTCAATTGCTTCCAGTGGGACAGCCAGCCGATGAACAGCGCCGGCAGGAGAAAAAGAAATGAAAAAAGCGGCGCGAACGGCAGCAGCCATTTGGTCAATCCAAGTTTTGCCAGCGCGCCCGCAACGGCTGCGCCCATGCCGCCCGCCGCGGCGGCTTTGGCGGATGATGAGGCCAGCACGCCGGCCATGACGGCGGGAACGAGGGTCTTGGAAGGGCCTAACTTGGCCAGCGAGCCTTCGAGCTTTTCCTCCAGTTGTTCGCGCAGCGCGGCCCGGGCGCGGTGCAGGCGGACGCGCAACGCGGTTTCGGAGATGCCCAGCGCCGCCGCCGCCTCCGCGCCGCTTTTGCCTTCGAGGTAGAACAGGACCAGGCATTCCCGGTGCGCGGCGGGCAATCCGGCCAGCGCCTCGCGCAGGGTTTCGGGCGGGCAAAGCTCAGTGGGTTCATCGGCGGGCGTTGCGGGTTGTTCCAAGGCCCAGCGCGCGCGCTTGTTCAGTTCGCGCCGATTGCGCAAACCGCAATTGATCGCCACGCGGCGGGTGATGGCGGCGATCCAGGCGGAAAATTTCGCGCCGTCGCCCAGCAGCCAGAGCCGCTGATAGGCGCGGATGAACGCTTCCTGCGCGACCTCCTCCGCCATCGTGGCATCGCCTAGCCGGCTCCATGCCAGGGCGAAAACGCGGCGTTCGTGGCGTTCCACCAATTCCCGGTAGCGTTCGGCGTCGCCGCCGCGCACGGCTTGGACGGCTTGCTGGTCCTGCTCGAAGTTGAGGTTTGTGTCCGTGTCCATCATCTAACCACAAGACACCGCCAAAGCGAAGATGTTACACCGGGCCATCCTTCCTGGTAGGGCGAGACTCGCCCTACCGTGAATTGAGGATTTTGGAAGGGCTGTAAGCCGAATTTTGTCTGCCCCGAAAAAATCGGGGGAGAGAATCATTTGTCTCAGCAGCCGATACCCGAAACCTGTCCCGCCGAGGCGGGACGCGGAGCGGGCCGCTCCAGGGTCTCCTATTTGGCCTTGCACCCGATGGGGTTTTCCGTGCCCTGCCGGTTGCCCGGCAGGCGGTAAGCTCTTGCCTCACCTTTTCACCCTTGCCCCGCTCTTGCGAACGTGGCGGTTTAATTTTCTGTGGCACTTTCCGTCGAAATGCCTTGAAGCATTTCTCCCGCGTCTATCCGCCCGCCGCACGCGGCGGGGGTTACGCGGCATCGCGCCCTCTGGTGTTCGGACTTTCCTCCCCCGTCCCGCCTGCGCGGGACGGAAGCGACTCTCCGCCCTTCCAAAATCTTCCTTAATATAACAGCGCGCCGCCGCTCAGTCAATCGGGGGATGGGACGAATGGGAGGAATGGGACGAATGGGAAGAAGGCGCCTTACGATGCCTGGCACGGCGGGAGGCCGCTCAGTCAATCGGGGTGAGGTCCATGTCGCTGGTATGATAGAGGATGCGTCCGCAATTGGGGCAGGTGACCAATTCGCGGCCGGCCTGGCAGGTGACAACCAGTTGCACGGGAAACTTCATGTGGCACCCGCCGCACACGCCGTGCTGGATGCCGGCCACCACGGTCGCGCCCTTCATTTTCAGAAGGCGCTCGTACCGTTGCAAAGCGCGATCTTCCACGGCGCTTTTGAGCTGCTCGCGATGGCTTTCCAAGCCAGCCAGTTCGGCGGTGAGGGATTGCTCGCGGGCCAACAACTCCTGGATCTGGCCGTCGGCCAGCCTTTTCAGGTCCTCCGCCTGGCGGCTGACCGCCAGGATTTCGCGCTGGGTGGCTTCGGCCTGTTCCATCAAATCCAACTGGGCGTCTTCGAGTTTGACGATGTCGTCGTTGCAGGTCTGGATTTCGTGGGCCAGGGCGCGGTATTCCTCGTTTTTCTTGGTTTGAAATTGTTGGAGGGAATACCGGGCGATCTGCTTCTTTTTGGCATCCACCTCCAGTTCGAGTTGTTTGCGGTCGCTTTCGATCTGTTTGCCGCGCGCCTTGGCGGCGTCGAGCGCATCCAGGAGGGCGCTGGTTTGGGAGCGGAGCGTCTCGCGCTCCGGCCCGAGGCGCGCCAATTGCTCCCGGACCAGTAGAATTCTCTGATCCCGGTCTTGCAAAATCAGCAGTTTTCCTATAATGTCATACATGGCTTATCCGTTCGTCTCGAAGGAAAACGTTAGCCGCCGCTCGAACGCAAGTCAATGAAGACGCGATTTTTTCAACGTTTTCACCGCGGTGGAACCAGTGAAAACGGGTGGCTGTGATAATTATGAACCGATCCAAAGCTGCGATTATTTTGGCCGTGGTTGCCGCCTTCATCGCCGGCTGCATCACGCCGAACCGGAAGGCCGATCCGCCCGCCCAGTCCCAGCCGGCGGGACCGCCCGGTCTGGATTTGGCCCGCCAGCTCAATGAAGCCTTTGTCTCGGTCGCCGAGAAAGTGTCGCCTTCGGTGGTGGTGTTGGAGGTGACGGAAAAGCCGGCGCGGGGGCGGCGGGGGGGCTTTCAGAGGCGGGCCATGGGGGAGGGGTCGGGCATCATTGTGACGAAGGACGGCTATATATTGACCAACCATCACATCGTGGATAACGCCGAAAAGATCGTAGTGTATCTCAAAGATGGACGAAGTTTTATCGGCGAAGTCAGGGGAACGGACCCCAAAACGGACATCGCGGTGGTCAAGATCAATACGGAGGGCAAAGAATTGCCGGTGGCCACCCTGGGCGATTCGGACAAATTGCGGGTGGGGGAATTTGTGGTGGCCATTGGCCACCCGCTGGAGCTGACCTACAGCGTGACGGTCGGCCATGTCAGCGCCATTGCGCGGCAGCTTCCCACCGACTCCTACGCGAGCATGACGGACGACCAGGAGTACATTCAAACCGACGCCGTCATCAATCCCGGCAACAGCGGCGGGCCGTTGATCAACCTCAACGGCGAGGTCGTCGCCGTCAACGCCATGATGGAGGGTTCCGTTGACCCGATTAACGGTTTCACCCAAAACCGCGGCATCGGCCTGGCCATCCCCATCAACGAGGCCCGCATCGTCCAGG
>JBEKIA010000246.1:0-4862 GCA_050011995.1 Verrucomicrobiota bacterium | reverse complement strand
AAAGCGTCGATCCGCGAATCCCGTGGCTCTACAACTTCAAACTCGATTTTCGTTTCAAATGAGTCGCGCCGATTGGAACCGCCGGCAAATGTCCAATTATCTTCAGCTTAAAAATCTCTGCTATAAGGGAGAAAACCACTGAGGCGCAGAACAACCATGGCATTGGTAAAGAACTTGCCATTAAAATAGGTGACACCGGGGCCGACAGACTTGCCCACGACTTGGGCTTTGCCGAGCAGGCGCGACTGTAATTCGTCCACGACGATGTCGCTGGATGGATAGGTGTTGCCGCCTTGCAACAGGAAAAGCGCATGGTCGGGAAAAAACTGAGGCAGGCGGAGCCGGTCAACAAGGTCACCAAGGCGCGGCGCCAGCCGCTGGCGTTCCTGATCGTACAGTTGCTTCGACCGCTGTTGGCCATCGGGTGTCGCCAACTGGACCGCCGTGGGCATCTGCACGCTATTGAGACCTGAAAGCAGCTCCAACCGGGTCTCCACCCGGCCGCAGATGGCCAGCAAACTCACCCCGCGTTTGTCTTGGGCCAGACGTTCCATCAACGCGCGGTCAAAAGGCAAATCCATGCGGAAGAAACGCGAGACCCCCGCCCAGGGTGTTTCCCCGGCCCGCGCTCTCACGGCAGCGGCGACGTCCGCCGGGTTGTTCAAGTTGTCGAAGATGAAGATGCATTGGGGACGATTGCTCCCCAATTTCGTCGCAAGTTCATGCCACGCTTCGCGGACCAATGCCTCTGCCCCAAGGTCTGTCGCCCTGGTTTCCGCGCCAGTAAGTTTGCGCGTGGCTGAAACGAAAAGCGGAGGCGCAAAGTCACTCGCCTCGGGCAGCGTGATCTGGTCCAAGCCCTGAATGCCAAGCCCGGACAACACCTCAAACTTCCACGGCGGCCGCGCTTCCAGCAACTCGCCGGTCGTGGCAAGGAAGTCAACGCTGCAATCCCCCGGGTTGCTCCCTGGCTCCGCCGAAGCGGTTCGGCCGGCAGGATGCATTCCGACGGTGATTTTGATCTTTTTCCGCGACCTGAGTTCTTCCCCAAGAATGAGATCCTTTGGAAAATTCGGGCCGGCGTCTTGAAGAGACACGCCCATCATTATGTCATCGTGGACGTAAAACTCGAAAACCTCCTGGAGGCCGTTGGTTGGATGAGAGAGCCGCCGCAGGACCTCAAGCGCACGGTTGGTTGCTGCCTGCGGTGTCAGGGTGAGAACCTCGTTTGTGAGGTGGCGGATTATTAAACTGTCCGGCCCCTTGTCTTCGAAGAGATCTCTGCGCAGAATTCCGACTAAAAAGCCCTGGTTAAAAACGTAGTCACAACAACTGGCAAACACTGTCGCCGAAGGATGGGTGGATTGGCCTTCCAGAACCACCGTGGCATTGGTGAAGGACTCGGCCGGCAGAAAGCCGCCCTCCGTCAGTGAATGGGAAACTTCCTCCGCCCGTTTGAGTAACGCCGCGCGCGCCAGATTACTGTAGGTCGTGGAAGGCGCCGGAGCGGCAGGAACACTTCGCGCCATGGCAGCCGCTCCAAGGAGAGTCAGTATCAAAACCTGTAAAAACCGGAACCAACCCCTGTCTCGCTTTGCAGGCGGATTCGCGTGCATGGACCGAGCCTACTCCTCTTTCCGGCGGTCGCAAGGTCATTTCGGACTCAAGGTTGTGGGGCTGGCAATTGGCATAATCCAAGTCAGAATGATGGGTCAGAAACATTCAGAGAAATATCGTGTGTTTCGGCGCCATCCACTCATTTGCACCAAGTTAACGCTTATGAGGAGGCGCCCTGCCTCCCAAGACTGACGCGGTGCTGGGAAATCAACCCCCTGGGGCGCTCTGGATCAATCCGGCCGCTTCGCGCAGAAGAATCTGGGCGATGGCCCAGTCAAACCAGTAGCCGTCCGAGTCGCCGCCGGCGGCCAGCCCGGCGTGGAATTTGCCTTCGACCAATTCGCGGCCTTGTTTCAACTGCGCCACCGCCTCCCCAGTTTTTCCAAGCCGCTGAAAACAGGCGGCAAGAATCACCCGGACGGTGGCAATCCTGGCGGGATTGGGGTCGGCGGCGAGCACGGACTGGCACCGCTCCGCCGCCCGGGGCCACAGGCCCCGGCGAAAATCCAACAACGCCAGGGCAACCAACCGCCACGGCGCCTCCCCGCTGCTGGAATTGGCGCCCGGATTGCTGTCGGAAAGGGATTTCTCCACAGTGCGGGCGGCCAACTCATTGGATTGCAAGGTTTGCGGATCGGCGGGCAGGAGGAGGCTGGAGCGGATGAGACGTTCCGCCGCCAGCGGATCGGTGGTGCTGGCAGAGCGGCCGATCGCCTCGCGCCGAAATTGCTCGTAGGGCGCGCTGTTGTGCTGATTGCCACTCTCGACCAGGCAGACGCCTGCCTCCAGCAAATCCCAGATCGCCTCGGGCGAGCCGTAATTCCTGTACTGGTCCACTTGCAGAAGACCTTTGACAAAACCGGCCGCGTCCTTCCATCGCTCGTGCGTGGCATGCCAGGCGAGGATGTTGCGATACACCTGGGCGGCTTGCTTGGTAGGAGAAATGAACTCCGGGGGAATGTTATGCACCAGGCCGGCCGCCTCGGTGAAGTTTCCGGCGTCCCAATCCTCGGCGGCGTGCGCGATGCTTTGTGCGGCCTCATCCCGGGCGCGCCATCTGGCTTCGGAAGCCCTTTCCGTTTCGGCGTCCTGGCGGGCGGCCCGCTCCTGGAAGAACAGCCAGGTGGAGAGGCCCAGCCCCAGACACAAGGCGGCCAGGACCGCGGCCGCCGCGGCGAACGACACTTTGTTGCGCCGGATCAGTTTTTGCAACAGGTACATGCGGCTGGGCGGGCACGCCAGCACCGCCTCGCCCTTGAGGTAGCGCTGGATGTCCAAAGCCATCTCGTGGGCTGTCTCATAGCGGCGCGAGCGGTCTTTCTCCAGCGCCTTCATGATGATCCAGTCCAGATCGCCGCGCGCCAGCCCGATGAGCCGGTCCGGATCAATCCCGCGGCGCCGGGCCACCGCGGCCAGATCCTCCGCCGGGAGGGCGGCCAGCATGGCGGACGGCCGGGGCGGGTCTTTTTCCCGCAAGGTTCGCTGCAGCTCTTCCATGCCGGATTGGATCAGGTCCTTGCCGTCGAAGGGCGTATGGCCGGTGAGCAGTTCATAGAGCAACACACCCAGGCTGTAAATGTCGCTGCGGGTGTCAATGTCCATCCGGTCCATCTGGGCCTGCTCCGGGCTCATATAGGCGGGGGTGCCCAGGAATTGTTCGCAGACGGTGAAAACCGTGTTGTCCGTCAAACGTTCGCCGGTGACGGCCTTGGCAATGCCGAAATCAATCACCTTGGGCGTCGGCGCGCCATCGTGGGAGGTGACCAGAATGTTGGAGGGCTTGATGTCGCGGTGGATGATGCCCTTGTGATGGGCGTGCTGGACGGCGTGGCAAATCTGGATGAACAATTCCAGGCGGCGGCGGAGGTCCAATCGCTCCTGGTCGCAGTAGTCGGTGATCTTCTCTCCCCCCACCAGTTCCATGACGAAGTAGGGCCGGCCCGTATCGGTCGCGCCGGCGTCCAGCGCCCGCGCGATGTTGGGGTGGTCCATCAGCGCCAGGGCCTGGCGCTCGGCTTCAAAACGCGCAATCAGGCTCTTGGTGTCCATGCCCAGCTTGATGATCTTAAAAGCCACCTTGCGCCGGACCGGCTCCTCCTGTTCGGCCAGATACACGATGCCGCACCCGCCTTCCCCAATTCTCTGCAAGAGCGTATAACGGCCGATGCGCTCTCCGATTCGCTGGTCGTCGGGCAACTTGATCCGGCTGTCGCCCGCCAGGACAGGCCCGCCATTGCCAGACTGGAGGGATTCGGCGGAAAGCTTGAGGGCCAGACTGCCGTCGGCGAAAAACCGCTCCGCTTCGGCCTGGGTGGAGAGCATCTCCTCCACGGCGGCGCGCAACCCGGCATCGCCGACACAGGCCTGATCCAGGAAAACCTTGCGCTCGGCGGCATCCTTCACCTGGAGGGCGGCATCATAGACCAAATCTTCCCAGTGTGACGCGGCTTTCATGGTTCAAAGAGGGGACTCATTTCCGGCGCTGTGCGGGTGGCGGTCCATCGCGTTATGGTAGGTCATTTGTGCTGTCGAATCCAGCGGAAGAGCCTGGCCTTGGCGCAAGCCCACTGGCGGTCCACCGTTCGCTCACTGATCCCCATGGTCTCGGCCACCTCCTGGTTGGTCAGCCCGCCGAAAAACTTCATCACCACAATACGGGCCTTTTCCGCGTCTTCCGCCTCCAGCCGTTCCAGGGCGTCGTTAATCAGCAACACATCGTCGTCCGGCGTTTTTTCCGCCACTTGCACATCGTCAATGTTGACCCGCGCCCGGCCGCCGCCGTGCTTGAGCCGGGCTTTGCGGCGGGCGTTGTCAATGAGGATGCGCCGCATGGCATCGGAGGCCGCGCCAAAAAAGTGGGCGCGATTCTGCCAATGCCGCTCGCCATTGCCGGCCAATTGCAGCCAGGCCTCATGAACCAAAACCGTGGCCTGGATGGTCTGTCCGGGCGCCTCGCGCGCCATGCGGGCCGCCGCCAGACGGCGCAGCTCGTCGTAAACCAGAGGCATCAACTCCTCCGACGCGCCGCCCTCGCCCCGGCTCATGGATTGCAGCACCAGTGTAATCTCGTTCATGCTCGGGGAGAATATACACCGTTCCCAGCCCGCAAGCGAAGCCTGAATTGACGCACTTTCCCATTTTGAAAACCGCGTAAGCCCCTGATTTTCCAAGGGCTTTCGTTCATTTTCTATTTCGGCTTCATGGCTACGATCTCTTTCCGGTAATTAGACTCAAAATCCTCTGCT
>JBEKIA010000245.1:0-4920 GCA_050011995.1 Verrucomicrobiota bacterium | reverse complement strand
CCACTAAACACCGCCGCCGCACGAAGCGCAACAAAAACGTCAACACTTTGCCCGCCGTCGCTCTTCCTTGCGCAGTTGCCGTTCCTGGCGTTTGGTTTCGGCGCGAAGCAGGTCCTCGGCGGACCAGCCCCTGCCCTGCGCGAAAAGGGCCAGGCCAAATAATTTGCCGGCCAGCGCCTTTTTGCCAAATCCGTTTGATTTGCCGCCCGCCGCGCGGAGAAGTTTTGCCTTGCGCGCCTTCCTGGCCAGTTTTTCGGCGCGCAACAGCGCGGGCAAGTGTTTGGGGATGCCGTCCAGCGCGGAGGAGCGCGCGCGGACCGTTCCGTGCTTTTCCGCCGTCTTGATTTTTTCCCAATTGGCCCAGACTTCATCCACGCTTTTGACTTTGGTCTCCCCGAAGACATGCGGGTGGCGGCGAATGAGTTTCTCGGTGATGCGCCGGGCCACTTGCTCGAAATCAAACGCCCCGCGCTCCCCGGCCAACTGGCAGTGAAAGACCACCTGCAAGAGTAAATCGCCCAACTCCTCCGCCATTTCCTGGTCGTCGCCCGCTTCGATGGCGTCCATCAATTCGTAGGCCTCTTCCACGGCGTGGAAGCGCAGGGTCTTATGGTCCTGCTCGCGGTCCCACGGGCAGCCGCCGGGCGAACGCAGCCGCGCCATCACCGCCAGCAGGTCGCGGATGGCCGTCCCGGCCCTTTTTTGATTCTTGCTCATCGGCGTCTGCCCGGTGGTTTCAAAGAATCACCATATTGTCGCGATGCACCAGCACCTCGGTTGCCTGCCGGGCCTGGATGGCGGCGGAGTCGAAATCGCAAATCCCGCGCGCGAACTCCGTGCCGTTCAAATCGCACACCCGCACCACTTCGCCGCCGGCGAAATCCCCTTCGCAACGCGCCACGCCGGGCGCGAGCAGGCTCTTGCCCCTTTGCCGCAGCGCCTGCTTGGCGCCGTCATCCACAAAAAGCGCGCCCTTGGGATGATGAAAAAACGCGATCCACCGTTTCCGCCCCGTCAATTTCGCCGGCTGCGCCACAAAAATCGTCCCCTCTTCCCGCCCCTGGAAAATGCGGGCCAGCGCGTCTTTCTTTCTACCCGAGGCGATGATCAGGGGAATGCCGGCGCGGGTGACGATCTTGGCCGCTTGCAGCTTGGAGGCCATGCCGCCGACGGCCAGGGCGCTGTCGGTGCCGCCGGCTTGTCTTTCCATGGCGGCGTCCAGATGTTCCACGACGCTGATGGTCTTGGAATTGGCCTGGCCGAAGTTTTCAATGAAGCCATCCACCGTGGTCAAAATCACCAGCGCGTCGGCCGGAAGCAGGCAGGCCACCAGCGCGGAAAGCTGGTCGTTGTCCCCAAACTTCAACTCCGTGAACGAAACCACGTCGTTTTCGTTGATGATCGGGATAATGCCGTGGCGGAGCAGCGCGACCAGCGTGCTGCGGGCGTTGAGGTGGCGCTCGTGATGTTCCAGGTCGTCGTGCGTCAGCAGCACCTGGGCGACCTGGTGTCCGGCCGCGCCGAACAGCTCCTCGTAAAGGGTCATCAGGCGCGGCTGGCCCACCGCCGCGCAAGCCTGCAACTCCGCCGTCTCCACGGGCCGTTTCTCATGCCCCAAAATCCCCATGCCCGCCCCGACCGCGCCGGAGCTGACGATGACGACCTCCTTGCCCTGGGCGCGGAGGCCGGCGATCTGGGCGGCCAACTGCGTCATCTGCGCCAGATCGGGCTGTTTGCGGCTGTCCGTCAGGACCCCGGTGCCCAATTTGACCACAATGCGGCTGGCGCTCACAAGCAAATCGCGATGCATGACAGAAGCAAGAATGCCGAAGGCAAAACGCCGAAAGCAAAACGAAAAACGAAAAATCTGTTTGAAAGGCACCCGACGGCTCCTCCGCGAGCCGCTCTGACCTCGACATTTTCACCGCCTCCCGTTAGCCTCTGCACCTCCTTGAGCATCGAGTTAAAAAATGTCAGCAAGCAATTCGGCGGCGTGCGCGCGTTGAACGACATCAATTTCACCGTCAACGACGGCGAATTGGTGGCGTTGCTTGGCCCCAGCGGCGGGGGCAAGACGACCGCCTTGCGGCTGATCGCGGGCCTGGACATGCCCGACCAGGGAGGCATTTTCATCCGCGGCGTCCAGGTCAACGGCGTGCCGGCGCAACACCGCAACATCGGTTTCGTTTTTCAGAATTACGCCCTGTTCAAGACCATGACCGTCTTCAAGAACATCGCCTTTGGCCCCAAAATCAAAAAATGGAGCCGCGCCCGCATCCAGGCGCGCGTCGCCGAACTGGTCGCCTTGCTCGAATTGAAGGGGTTGGAAGAGCGGTATCCGCACCAACTGTCCGGCGGGCAGCGCCAGCGGGTCGCCATCGCCCGCGCCCTGGCCGGCAACCCCGATGTCCTGTTGCTCGACGAGCCGTTTGCCGCGGTGGACGCGCAAATCCGCCAGGAATTGCGCCAATGGCTGGTGCGCTTGCATCAGGACTTGAAGCTGACCACCATTTTCGTCACCCACGACCAGGAGGAGGCCATGGAGGTGGCGGATCGAATTGTCATTTTTTCCAACGGCCAGGTCGCCCAAATCGGCACGCCCCAGGAAGTCTATGAGCAGCCCCGCAATGAATTTGTCGCCAAATTTGTCGGGGTGTTGAACGTGCTGGAGTTGGAAGTGCGCGGCGGGGTGGCGCGGCATAAGGAACTGGAATTTCCCGCGCACGGCCTGGGCGACGGCCAGAAGCTGCGGATTGGATTCCGGCCTTACGCCGTGCAGATATCGCCGGATCCGGCGGCCTGCCGCTATCCCGCGACGCTGCGGCGCACCTATTTTTTGGGCGTGATGCTGCGGCTGGAATTGGAGCTGCCCAGCGGCCTGGTCGTCCGCTCCCGCATGAGCAAGGAGGAGTACTCCCGGCTCGCCCTGGACGACGGCCGCAAGATCTCCTTTCAAATCCGCAATTACCGGATTCTTTCCACGGACGGCGGCCATTTCGGGGCCGAGGTTTCGATCAGCCACGAACTTCCACCCCATAATTTGGGAGAAGGGATTTGAGCCTCCGGCAGGGCAAGCCGCCGTCCAACCCGCTCCCTTTCCCCTCAATGGAGGGGTCAAGCCCGGAAAGCTGAATATGGGTTAAGCGCAAGCGACCGCAAATCAACGCATCCATGAATGCTCAAAATGTCAAACTGGCTCTCAGGCCGGCGTGGACAGCGCCGCGTTCATGCGCTTGATGGCTTCGTCAATTTCGTCGGTGCTTTTGAAGCCGACGACGATGGCATCCAGTTCCGGACGAGACATGGCGAAGCGGATGGATTTTTCGCGGTCTTCCGCCTCGACGAAAGTGCCTTCGCCGAAAATCTTCATGCCGATGACGCCGCGGCCTTTGGCGCGCATGTTCCTTAATTGCGCCATAATGGGTGTGATATCAATATGGTCGTTGCGGTAGCCGCCTTGTTCGGTGTCCACGTTGACGCCTTGGGGGTTGATGCGCACCAGGTGGACCTCCACCCAATGAGACGCGACCCCGGCGCGCAAGGCGGCCACACTGTGAAAAGAGGCGCCTTTGGCCCGAATCCACTTTTTGGCTTTGGCTTCCTCAAAGCCATCCATGACGCGCTTGAAGTCGTCGGTCCAGGCGGCTCCGACCATGCAATGGATCAGCATACTGTCAATATAATCGGTGTTCAAGGTCTTGCGATGGCGGTCAATGACGGCGACCATGTCGGCGGTCGTGTCGGCGGGTTTGCAGTCAATTTTGGACTGGATGAAGAGCTGCTCGCGCGGGAGTCCTTTGATGGCGTCGCCGAGCCACGGAAAGGTGGCGTAGGATTCGCCAATGTCGAAGTATCGGATGCCCTGATCGTAGGCGTAACGGACCAGTTTGTTGAACCCATCCTGGCCCAGGGCCTTTTGCGTATTGCCGGTATCGGTGCCGAGGCCCATGCCGAGGCGGCTGAGTTTGATGCCCGTCTGGCCGAGGGTCACCTGGTCCACGGCGGTGCGTTTGGCGGCGGCCGGGGCGCACAAGCACCCCTCCTGAGCCAGAGCCAGGGTGCCGGCGGCGAAAGTGGTTTGTTTAAGGAATTGGCGGCGGCTGTATTTGGTATTCATCATAGTGTTCTTCTCCCGTTGCGGGTTGGACATTGCACGGATTGGCGCAGTCGTTTCATGCCGGTTATTCTGGATCCACATCTTGAGAATACGAAGTTCCCGGCGGGACGTCAAGCGGCCATTTGCAGTTTTTCCGCAAAGTTTTTCTTGCATTGTTCCGTCAGAGAGAGTAAACCTCGTCCCGCCATGAAAGCCCCAACCGCAAAACAGCCCAATGATCACCGGCCCGGCGTGCCAGTGTGCCGGGCCGGACAAGACTCAAGGCCGGGCGCTTTTCCTGCCAACCGCGGAATGGAACACGGAATGTTCGCAAGATCGCCTTGTTTCACAAGGCCAACACGAAAGTACAATTAGGATAACTTATGCAACAAATCACACGTCGCGACTATATCAAAGGATCACTGACAGTGATGGCCGGAGCCATGCTGCCCATCACAGCGCAAGCGCAACCACAGCAGCCCGCCCCGGCCCAGCCGGCGCCGGCCCCGGCCCAGCCGGCGTCGGCCCCGGCAGCGGCTCCCGGCACGGTCACTTTCAACACCGTGATCACCAAACTGAAAAACAAACAACAGGTGTTTTGCAACAACATCGAGCAACCCGACCTTGAAGCCGCCAAGAAAGCCTGCGAAGGCGCGGATTTCATCTGGATCGAAATGCAGCACAGCACACTGACGTGGCGCGAAGAGCAGCAACTGATCAAGGTGATCGCCGAGGCCGGTTGCATCCCGTTCGTCCGCGTGCCGAACGCCAACGTCGGCGATATCCAGAAAGCCGTGGATAGCGGCGCGCTGGGGATCATCGTT
>JBEKIA010000244.1:0-8783 GCA_050011995.1 Verrucomicrobiota bacterium | reverse complement strand
TCCATTGTGCTTACCAACAACTCGATCCAATACCCCGGCGGTTTTGTTACCAACTTCATTCTCACCACCAATGCTCCCATTTCCTTCTGGGGTGGTGTTGGCCAGGTCAATGCGGAACGCACGACCAATGGAATGCTGGCTTTCTTGCAAACCAATATAGCGTCCCTGCGGCCGGTTTATTTCTCGGAATCCGAAGCGGCGGCAGGCGCCCCAAACCCGTTTGTCCCGGTGTATGGAACTACAAATTCTTATGGATTTCCATACAATATCGGCACTTTCCTGCCCGGCGATCTGGCGCAAACCTATCCCTGGCAGATCTATAACTGGACCCTCAGCGTCACCAATCAGGTCATGTACGCCCTCGTGGACAATAGCGGTGGCCCCAATTCCGGGAAAGCCTTTGATTTCGTGAATCTGGGGCCTTTTGGCACAACCTACGTCCTGACCAATCTCATGTTCTCAGGACTCATTGCCACCACCACCCCGGTTGCCAACTCGGGGTCCTCCACTCCATTTACCAGCTATTGGAATCCGGCCCCCGGCGGCACCGGCCTTCCCTCCATAGGAGTGCTCAACCAAATCTCCAATGGCATGATTCATGATGCCTACTTTGCCTCGGAACTTCGCCCAACCAACTTGAACCCGATTGTTGTCAACTCGAACCTCTATTTTAGCTGTTCCAATGACATAGCCGCCACTTTTCCTCCGCAACAACCGCCGGCGATGTTCGCCCAGACTTTGCTGGTGAATGATCCGCTGGTTCATTACACGGTGGGGGACCTTAGCCCTCCCGGGGGCGATGACAGCCAGATTCTCAACTATAATGACCGGTATGAACCCTGGCCCTACAATAATACGGACGCGCAGCAACAAACCATCGGCGCAAACATGACCTTCAAGGACCCGCAAATCACCCGTTCCGATCTCTGGAATTTCCCGGCCAATGAGTTCCCCGGCGTCGGCTGGCTGGGCCGCGTCCATCGCGGCACTCCCTGGCAAACGATTTTCCTCAAGGCCGACCCGAACCCGGTGAGTTTAACCGGGGTGCCGCTCAATCAGCAGGAGTGGACTGCCAATTGGGTCAGCACGGCCGATACTTACCCCACCAATGATTACGTCCTGCTGGACCTGTTCACCGCCGCGCCCAACGACAACGCCGCCCGCGGCCTGCTTTCGGTCAACCAAACCAACAACGCTCCCTGGTACGCCGTCTTCGCCGGGCTGCCCGTCAACACCAACATCCCCCTCCCGAACTCCGTCGGCCCTCCGATTGGCAACAACCTGGTTTTGGACCCAATCAGCATCGCCCCTCTGCTGGATGGCCTGTTTCTCACCAATTACAACGCGAATAACGTGCCGGTTGTTAATTATATTGCCGGCATCACCGCCACCCGCGCCGCCGAAGCCGACCAAGTCTTCCACAACCTGGCCGGCGTTTTTAAGTCGCCCATACTGACGATTGCTTCCCCATTCCTTCCTGGGCCGGCCGGGAATTTTAAGGACGAGGAGGTGGAGGCCATTCCCCAGCAGGTGGCGGGGCTGCTCAAACTGGGCCAGCCGCAATTTGTCATCTACGGCTACGGCCAGGCTCTCAAGCCCAAGGACATTTATTTCGGCGCCGGCCCCAATTTCAACCTCGTCACCAATTACCAGATCACCGGCGAGTTTGTCACCCGCGCCGTTTGCCATGTCGTCGGCGACCCCGCCGCCGCCAGCGTCAAAATCCAGGTGGACAGCTTCAACATCCTCCCCGCGGACTAATTTATGAAGCCTATTTACATTTTGGCATTTAGCATTACGTTATGTAACGGAGGAGTGCGATGCGTCTAAAACCCGGAATCTGGATGTTGTTGAGCCTGCTGCTTTTCGCGGGCGGCCTCTGCCTCTGGCGGGCCGGAGATCGCCTTGCCTCCTCCCGCCTCGCCCCACAGGGCGCATCCGCCCCATCCGCCCCATCTGTCCTATCCGTCCCATCGGCTAACATTCCGGCGGCGGCGCGGTCTTATCGCCTGAGCAACACGCCGCAAAGCGCGGCGGAGTTGCTGCGCAACCCCCGCGCCATCCTCCTGCGCAACGCGGTGATTGACACCACCCGCCCGGCAGAATTGGACATTCCGGAACCGCTCCGTTCCCACGGCCCGCCGGGCAGTTATCTGGTGCAGTCGGATCGTCCGATAAAGGAGTTTCTCGCGGCGTTGCAGCGGGACGGAGCGGAGTTTGTTTCCTACATTCCCAACAACGCCGCGCTGGTGCGGGCCGCGGCGGAGGCGGGGCGGACGCTGGAGGCGGACCGGGCGTTCCAGGCGGTGCTGCCTTATGAGCCGTATTACAAGCTGGACGGGTCGCTGTTGCCAACGGCGGTCAACGGGGGACCGGCGGCCAACAGCCAGTTGCGGGTGACGGTTTTTCCCGGCCAGGACGCCGCGGCGGCGCGGGCGCTGGCGGCGCTGGGGGCCAATGTGACGGGCCAGGAGCCGACGCCGTTTGGCACCACCTTCATTGTGACGGCCCCGGCGGACCAGTTGGCGGCGGTGGCGCAGTTGCCGCAGACGCAGGAGATCGAATCTTTTTCGCCCCGCCATATGCTGAATGATCTGACGCGGGTGCGCCTGGCTGTTTCGACCGATACCACCGCGCTGACCAACTATCTGGGACTGACGGGGACCAACATCTGCGTGGTGCTGGATGACACGGGGGTGGACGGGACGCACCGGGATTTTGCGCCGGCGAGCAGCCGGCTGGCGGGCCTGTTGACGGACCCGGACGGGCACGGCACCGTTGTGGCAGGGACGATTGCGGGCGGGGGCAATGAATCGTTCACCGTGACCAACTTCGTTCCCGGTTCCACCACGCCGGCGACGAACCTGCAGTTCCGCGGGATGGCGCCGCAGGCCAGTTTGTATGTGCAGGGGGTGGACCTGTTTAGCGGGCCGTATATCTCCGATTCCTATTTGCAGTCCAACGCGTCCTACGTACTGACAGCGATGGCGTCGAGCAACACGGCGCTTCCGACCAACTTCTTCATCAACAATCTGAGCTGGGGTTACCAGAGCACGGCCTACGACCTGTCGGCGGCCAGTTACGACTTTGCGACGCGCAACTCCCAACCCGGAGCGCCGGGGGAGCATGGGATGCTTTTTGTGGTGGCGGCGGGCAATGGGGCCGGGGTGGCCGGTTCGATCACCTCGCCGGGCACGGCCAAGAATGTGATCACGGTGGGGGCGTTGGACAGTCCGCGTTTCATCACCAACGCGGCGGTCATTGACGGCACGACGGGATCGGTCTTTGAGAATGATACCGAGGCCAGCAACGTGGTGGCCGATTTTTCCAGCGCGGGGAACGTGGCGGACGGCCTGGACTCGGGCGGGCGTTTCAAGCCGGACGTGGTGGCGCCGGGGGTATTCACCGTCTCGACACGGGCGGCCGGCTTTATGGACCCGACGGAGCAGCAGGTGGTCAACTACAACGATTTTCCGGGACAAAGCGTGTCGCCGGGGCAGTCCAACGTTTTTGCGGTCACCATTATGGGCGGGACCACCAACCTGATCATCCAGGTGCTGCCCAACGAGCTGTCCCCGGTTCCGTTTCCCACCAACCTGCAAATATATTTTGACACCAATGATCCGCCGGCCACGGCGCCGCTGCCCGCCAGCCAGACCAACGAGGCGGGAGTTCCGGCGGTGGCCAATCCGGCGGCGGGCAACGGTTACATCGAGGTTTTCAATCCCGCCACCCAGCCCTGGCCGGTGGCGTATGACTTGCGGGTCTATGGCATCCAGACCAACAGCGATTATCAGAATTACTACCAGGTGTTGAGCAACCAGTTGAACACCAATTTGCTCCCCTGGTACCGGTATGAATCGGGAACGAGCATGTCGGCGGCGGCGATTTCGGGGATGCTGGCGCTGGTGCAGCAGTATTTGCATCAGACCAATGGGCTGACTCCCAGCCCGGCGCTGCTCAAGGCGCTGTTGATCAACGGTTCGCGACCGTTGAACCGGCGGTCGGATTTAAACCCGACGCCCGGGGCCAACCTGGAGGGATATGGCGTGCCCTATCTGTCCAACTGCATTCCCACCAACCTGGCCAGCGGCAATGGCTCCGGGTCGGCCTCCGGTTCCATGGTGATTTATGACCAAAGCCCGACCAACGCCTTGCAGACCGGGGAGTGGCACAATTACACCGTCAGCCTGGCCGGCAATGCGACCAATTCGCCGTTGCGCGTCACGCTGGTCTGGACCGATCCGCCGGGCAATCCGGCGGCGGGGTTCGCGCTGGTCAACAATCTGGATTTGGTGGTGTCGAACACGGTGAACAGCAATGTCTATTTTGGAAACGATTTCCAGGCGGGCGACATTTACACCGAGGCGAGCAACAGCGCCACCAGCAGGGACATTTTCAACAACGTGGAGAATGTTTATCTGGACGCCACCTTCGGGCTGGCGGCCAATTACACCGTGTCGGTGCAGGCCATGCGGGTGGATGTCAACGCCGCCACCCTCCAGACCAATATCATCGGGCAGGACTACGCGCTGGTCATCTCCGACGACGACCCGACCACGGTCTTGACCGTGACCGACAACGGGACGAACAACGCCGCCATCGGGACGCCGCGGCCGATCCTGACGGTTGGCAACGGGAACGTGATTCTGACCAACCGGGTGGGAGCCAACGAGCCGAACCAGGCGGAGTATCCGGGGAACCTTCCAGGGAGCCTTTACCCTTATCCGGGCAACACCAACGGGAGCCTGTCGCAGTGGCAGTTCTTCGTCTTCCCAAACGCCGCCGCCTACACCAACGCCATCTTCGCCACCTTCCTGCCGGAGACGCTGACCATTCCCAATTCCTCGCCGGTCAACCTGTCCTATCCGGCGGCCAACAACGCGGACCTGGATTTGTTTGTCTCGACCAATCCGGCGCTATTCAACCTGGACACGAACGCGCTGGCCGGGGCCTCCAAATCGGTGGGGCAGGGCGGCAGCCAGACGGTGTTGTTCACCAACATCGGCTCGGTTTCCAATTTCTATGTTGGAGTCAAATGCGAGACCCAGCAGGGAGCTGAATTTGCGTTTTTCGCGACGGTGACGACCAACTTCGGGGGCTTGGGCGGCCTCTCCGGCAATGGCCCCGTCACCGTATCGGCCTTCAACCTGCCGGTGGTGATTCCGGACAGCGACGACCCCGAGGGGTCGGTGGGGGCCTACGCGATTGCGTTTGTGGCCAGCCCGATCACGGTGCGCAAAGCGATGGTGACGCTCGGGGCGGCACACGGCAACCCCGCCGATCTTTACGGGATCCTTTCGCACGGCGGACAGACGGCAACGCTGAACCATTTCACCGGGGCGCCGGGCGGGTTCACCAACACTTACGACGACCTGCCGGACGGCACGCCCAGCGCTTATCCCATCATCGCCTCGGACGGGCCGGGGACCCTGGTCAACTTTGTCGGCCAGTCCGGCACGGGGCAATGGATTTTGAACGAGAGAGACAACGTCCTCAACCAGACCGGGATGGTGACGATGCTGACCCTGACCCTCTGGCCGCAAACGCCGTTTTCAACCGTGGCCGGCGGGATGGTGGACACCAACTACATCAACCTGGCGGCCTACGGCTCTTATTATGGATACGTGGATGTGCCCGATGACGCGACCAACCTGAACATCGCTCTGACCACATTGCCGCCCGGTGACGGGCCGTTTGGCATTTACTTGACAAACCGGGAGACGCCCAACACCGGCGATTACGGCATCTCCCCGGTCAATCCGCCCGGCGGCGCGTTGAACCTGAGCGTGAACGCCGCGTTGAATCTGCTCACCCCCCCCATGCCGGCCGCGCCGCCCTTGAGCGGGGGCCGGTGGTTTTACGACATCACCAACGAGAGCGACGCGGCCTTGACCAACATCGAGGTGGTCATCACCATCTTGGAAAGCGTCACGCCGAATTTGAACCTGACGGTGTCCAGCCCGAACACCCCGACACCGCTGGGGACGGACGACCATACCCTCTCCCAGATTTGCGTCACCAACGGCATCTTTTCCAGCAACCAGATTCTGGCGTCGTTGCAGGTGGGGGTGCGCCTGAACGATCCCGGCGAGGACAACCTGGTGTTGCATCTGATCAGCCCGCAAGGGACCAGCGTGCTGCTGATGGAAGACCGGGGCGGGCCGCTGGCCACCAACCTGGGGCTGACCACCGCCAACAGCAATTATGTTTATTTGACATTCACCGACAACGCCGATTTGGCGCAGGAATTGGCCAAGTTTTATCCGCCGCCCTTCGGCCAGTTGCCAGTCAATGTGAATGCCTTTTTCAGCAGTTTTGAATCGGTGGCTCCGGGCGATTACGGCCCGGGCGCGATTGTGGAAGGCTGGACGGTGGTGAGCAACGACGTCGCGGTAGTCACCGGCAGCGACCTCTACCCGGCCTGCGACGGGGCGAATTATCTGGCGCTGGCCAGCGGCGTTCTGACCACGACGATCCCAACCGTCGCAGGCCAGGCTTACACGCTCACGAATGCTTATCGCGGGCCGGGGCTGATGGATTGGTGGCCGTTTGAAGGGGATTTCACCGACATCATCGGCACTAATAATGGAACGCTGACGGCGGGCGGCCCGGTGACCTATGTAACCGGCGAAGTGGGCCAGGGCATCCAATTCCCCGGCACTGGACCCAGCGTCAACTTTGGCACCAATGCCGGCAACTTCGGCGCCCATGATTTCACCATTGATTATTGGATGAATACCATTTCGACCAATCCAGCCGAGGCTTTCCTGCAAAAGGGGTCGGCGTGTGATGGCAGCGCCGGCTTCTGGGACATTGTCGCGACCAACGGCGTCCCCAGCTTGTCTGTGTTTGACACTGCAAGCGGGCAGGGCATTATGACATTAACTGGCGCGCTCCCGCTTAAGGACGGCCTCTGGCATCACCTGGCCTGGGTTGCAAAGGGGACCCGATACTCTCTCTATGTGGACGGCCAATTCAATATCAATATGAACGTCGTGACGAATTATGATCTGTCGAATGGCCAGCCCTTGATCCTGGGCACCAATGATTGCGCGCCCGGCATGCAACCCTACACCGGCGCGGCGGATGAATTGGACCTGTGGAACCGCGCGCTCACGGATGTGGAAATTGCCGCCATTTACCAGGCGGGGACCAATCACATCGGCAAGGCCACGCCGACCTCCATTTTCCCCAATTGCCAAATCCTGGTGGCCAGCGGCACAAACACCATCACCAACACCCTCATCGCCACCAACGCCGGCGGCCCCAACTGGCTGACCAACACCATTTATTTCACCGCCTTCGATTCCAATACCGCCATTACCCTCCAGGGCAATCCTTTGGGCATGTTGCTTGACTATTTCGTCCTGCAAACCCCGGTCAATCCCAGCTACGTCCAGCCGGAGGAGCCGCTGGCTCCGTTCAACGGCCAAAATCCTTATGGCTGCTGGACGCTGGATGTGTGGGACACGCGCACCGATTCCTCCGCCCTGACCAACGGCGTATTGCTCAGTTGGAACCTGCAGATGACCGTTTCCTCCACCAACGTCAGCCTCATCGTGCTGGCCAACCACGTCCCGGACACCAACGGGATCGTCCAGGCCAACGGCATCACCTATTTCGCCTTCGATGTTCCCGCCGGCGTCAATTTTGACACCAACAGTTTGTTCAACTGCAGCACCAATTTAAACCTGCTCTTCAACCAGACCGCCCTGCCCACCGGCAGCCAGTTGGGCGACTACACCTTGCTGGCAGGCGTCACCAGCGGGGCTTATGTGCTGACCAACAACGTCCCGCCGCCTTCGCTGATGCCCGGAGCGCGCTACTTCCTGGGCGTGCAAAACACCAACAACGTGCCGGCCACTTTTGCCATTGAGGTGGACACCCAAGTTTTGGCCAACGCCAGCGCAATCATCCCCCTGGCCGACGCCATCCCCTACACAACAAACATCACCAGCGCGCCTCAATACTTTTCCTTCGCCGTTCCGACCAACGCCATCCTCGCCTCCTTCGAAATCGTCAACCCGGCCAATGAGGTGGACCTCTACGCCCGGTACGGCCTGCCCCTGCCCAGCAATACCGCATTCGATTACCAAGCCTCCTACGACGCCACCAACGACGAAGCCATCGTCGTCGCCACCAACTCCTATAATATTCTCGGCATCCCGGTCACCGCCAACTCCGACCCGGTCCCGCTCACGCCCGGCAACTGGTATCTGGCCGTCTATAACGCCAACACCAACACCCCCGTCACCTACCAGGTGGTCGCCACCTATATTACCTCCAACAGCATCACCATCACCCCGCTGAACGATTCCTACGCCATTGGCGGCACGAACGGACCCGGCCCTGACCTGACCAATTTCTATTCCTACACCGTCATCAACCCCGCCGCCACCGGCGTGCAGTTTGTGGTCAGCAACATGAGCGGCAACGTGGATTTGATCGCGCGCAACGGCTGCTTGCCCACGCCCCAGCAAATGACCGACGGGAGCTTCAACCCGGGGACCAATCTGCAACTGATCACCATCGCGACCAACGCCCTGCTGCCCTCCCTCTACTACACCACCTGGTACCTCGGAGTGCCAAACAACACCGCCGGGCCGGTCAGCTTTCTCATTGCTGCCACCGCTCTTACCACCCCTCCTCCCTCCAACTTCCCGGCGGTGCGGCTGATGGGGATGAGCCTGGGCGCCGGCGGCTTCACCCTGCGATGGTCGGCCGTGCCCGGGGCACGATATGAGGTGGATTTGTCTTCCGATCTGATCCATTGGTCCAAA
>JBEKIA010000243.1:0-4993 GCA_050011995.1 Verrucomicrobiota bacterium | reverse complement strand
CATTTCTATCTGGCAGCGTCGGTCCGGGCTTTGCACGGCGTCGCGGTCCAACGCGGCAACCAGGACGGCGCGTATTTGATGCCCGTGCCCCATGACACGCGCCGGCGCGGCGCGAACGGCCCCATCTTTTCCAACCATCTCTCCATTCTTTTCTATCGCATTGAGCCGCAACTGGCCGGGCGGCTCGGCCACATCCTCGGCGAATTGAGCCGGCAGATGACAAATCAAATTCGTGACCGCTTCCCGGAATCCTGCATGGCGGCGCTGGACATGTTCAAGCCGCTGCCGCTGGGATACTATGTGCATCATCTTGGAAAGCCGACCCGCGGCAAGATTGCCACCTTTTGTTTTTCGGATTCAGGCGAGACCTGCGCCGGGATGACGGAACTGTGGGGCGCCCGAATTCTGGACGTCACACACCTGGTGCCGAGCTGGCGGCCGCCGGGGTTGACAGTGGTATTTCTGAGGTTTGGCCACCGGCTCTCCGCACTGCTGTCGTCGGTGGATGACTGCCTGAGTCCGGCCGAAGTGGACGGGCTGGAACGGGACGTGCGCAAGGCCTTGCTGGAGGAGGCAGTGTCATGAAGGTACTCCTGGTGGCAACGAACCGCGAGCGCTCTCCCTATCCCGTGGCACCGTTGGGAGTGCTGTGCGTCGCCGCCGCCGCCCGCGCTGCCGGCCACGAGGTGAAGTTTTTGGATTTGGGACTGGCGCGGTTGCCGCACCGAGCGCTGCGAAAGGCGCTGGCGGCGGACAAATTTCAGGCCGTGGCCTTCGGCATCCGCAATCTGGACAACTGTTGGTCATTTGCGCCGCGTTTGTATTTCGACGAGGTGCGAGAAATGGTTGAAACGGTACGGCATCATTTCGAAGGACCATTGATTCTGGGAGGCACCGGCTTTTCGGTGTCACCTCAAGGCTGGATGCGACGGTTGCAACCTGATTGCGGAGTAATCGGCGAGGGTGAGCGCGCGTTCCCGGAGGTATTGGCGCGATTGGAAACTGGACGTTCACTGGAGGGAATTGAAGGCGTCATCACCAACACCAATGGCGACGGCCGTGGCATTGTGCCCGCAAGAGCGATCGAGCCACTCGCCCAGTTGCCGATGGCCGCCCACGAATTTTGCAGTTACCAGCCGTACATCCGGCGCGGCGGGTTTGTCGGTGTCCAAACCAAACGGGGATGTCCGTTCAAATGCGCTTACTGCATTTATCCCAAATTGGAAGGGCGCCGCTATCGGCTCCGCCCGCCGGAGGCCGTGGTTCAGGAAATCGAAACCGTGGCCATCCGCGCGAAGATGCGCCATTTCTTTTTCGTGGACAGTGTCTTCAACGATCCCAAGAGCCACGCGCTGGCGATCTGCAATGAACTCCGCCGGCGGCGGTTGCCGGTTCGATGGTCGGCCTTCTGCAACCCGACGGGTTTTGACGCGGAACTCGCCCACGCGATGAAGGAAGGCGGTTGCGACGGGGTGGAGTTCGGACTGGATGTGGCTTCGGACAAGATGCTGGCCGTATTGAACAAGCCGTTTGGGCAGAAGGAAACCCGAATTGCCCTGCAAGCGGCGCATGATGCCGGCCTGCCGGTTGCGATTTACCTGCTGTTCGGCGGTCCCAGCGAAACCTGGGCGGATGTCGAGGAGACCCAAAACTTTTTGAACAGTTGTGCGGAAGCGAATGCCGTCTTTGCCACCATCGGCATCCGCGTCTATGAAGGCACGCCGCTGGCCCAGACCGCTGTGCGGGAAGGCCAGGTGAAACCGGAGCAGGATCTCTTCGAGCCGTCCTATTACCTTTCAACCGGGCTGGCTGAAGATACCGAAAACAAACTTGATCGCATCGCGCGGCGGCGCGTGGAGTGGACCTCGCCGGTGGATTGGCGCAGGACGGTGACTCGCTTGGGACAGAAAGTGTCGGTTCTGCTGAACATACGGCCGCAGTGGAAATACATCCGCAGCTATGGTGAGCACATGAGACGGAGAGAACCGTGAGCAACGCAGTTCGCATTGGTTCCACGAACATTTCCTGCGACGTGCTGGTCATCGGCGGTGGTGCGGCGGGTGTGGCGGCGGCTGCCGCGGCCGGGCGTGTCGGCGCACGGGTGGTGTTATTGGAGCGATACGGTTTTCTGGGCGGGTTGGCCACCACCGCGCAGGTCGGCACCATCTGCGGACTGTATCTGCGGGACACGACGAGTGTGGAAGCCACGCCGGTCGTCGGCGGTTTTCCGCACGAATTTGCCTCGCGGTTGCAACGCGCCGCCGATACGAAACCCATGCGGGTGGACAACGGCCTCTGGGTGTTGCCGTATCCCCCACCCGCCTTCGCCCGCGTAGCTGATATGGTTGTGAGCGAATCCGGAAACATCACTGTGGTGCTGCACGCCACGGTGGCGGAAGCGCAAGCCCAAGGTTCCCGCCTGAGCCAGGTTAGCGCCCTGGCTTGGAACGAGCCGTTGCTTTTCTGCCCGAACACAGTGGTGGATTGCACCGGCGAGGCAACCGCCGCCGCGCTGGCTGGTGCCAGTGCGGAAAACGGCGCCACCGATCAGGCACCCGCCCTGGTTTTTGTTTTGGAAAACGTTGATCCGGGTTTGGCCGAGCGCGGTTTGCTCGAAGTGCGACGCGAATTACGCCGGGCCGTCCAAAGCGGATCTTTACCCGCACTCTGTGAACGGCTGTCGCTGATCCCCGGCACCGGCTCCAACGGCCGCCTCGCTCTCAAACTCAGCCTGGTTCCCGCAAATCCGGACCGCGCACTCTGGCAACAGATCACGGATTGGGAACGCGAGGCCCGAGCGTTACTGGAGCCACTTAGGCGGTTCCTGGTCGAGAACATCGCCTCCTGCCGGAACGCGCGCCTTGACTCCATTGCTCCGCAACTCGGCGTCCGTTCCGGCCGCCGCATTCTGGGGCGTGCCCGGCTGGCGGACGAGGACGTGTTGGGCACGCGGAAATCACCTCTGGGTGTTGCTCGCGGTTGCTGGCCGATGGAACGTTGGACGAACAGTCCCAGACCGGAAATGACCTATTTCGCCGAACGCGACTTCTATGACATCCCTTTGGATTGTCTGCGTCCCATGGAACTGGACAATGTGCTGGTGGCCGGCCGCTGCCTCTCCGCTACAACGGGGGCGATGACTTCGGCCCGGGTCATCGGCACGGCCCTGGCAACGGGTTGGGCGGCCGGAACGGCCGCCGCCTTTCAAGCTTCGGGCCGACCACTCGATGATGCGGTAACAACAATCCGGCTGCAAATGAATCAATGAAAGTTGACGCACACCAAATCCATGATTCAAACTGAAATTCATAACTGATGAATGTTTTTGAAAAGCTTTCCAGTTCTGCCCGACAATGGCCTGACCGCATCGCCATCATTGATGCCGGCGGTCCGCTGGATTACCAATCCCTCTGGCGCGAAGTCGAAGCTCTGCGGATCCAGCTTGGCCGGCTGGGCGTGCGCGCGGAACAAGGTGTAGGGGTGCGGGCGCGCAACGGACGCGCTTTCGTCATCGGCGCGCTGGCGGCGTTGGGCTGCGGCGCGGTGATCATGCCCATCCATCACCAGATGAAACCGGCCGAATTGTCGGACATGCTGGCGCGTGCGCCCTTGTCTGTGATTCTTGACGATGGCAGCAACCCGGCCCAGGCCGGCAAGACCATCAGCCTGGAAAATCCCGGTGGCAACGGTTTGCGTTTCACGCGGTTGGACGGCCTGCAACCGCCGCTCGCGCCGGGAATCAAGGACGCCGCGTTTGTACGGTTCACTTCGGGAACAACCGGCAAGTCCAAGGGCGTGGTGCTGACGCATCGTGACGTGCTGGAACGCACCCAAGCCGCCAATTCCGGGTTGGGTCTGAACTGCGAGGACAAAATCCTTTGGGTGTTGCCGATGGCCTATCACTTTTACGTGTCCATCATCCTTTATCTTGAGGTCGGGGCCACGGTCGTGGTCAACGCCGATTATCTGGCCGAGAGCATTCTGGATGCGGCCGCGAAGCATCAGGCCACGTTCCTTTACGTGACCCCGATGCACATACGCATGTTGGCCAGCGAAAGTTCGGGACGCACGTTGCCGCCGTCGCTTCAGCGGGTGATGTCCGTTTCCAGCCGTCTTGAGCCGCAGATGGCGCGGGATTTTTTTGCGAGATATCACGTCCCGGTGTCCCAGGGCTTCGGCATCATTGAAGTGGGATTGCCCATCATGAACATCCAGGAAGCCGCTGAACATCCCGAAGCCATTGGCCGGCCGGTGGCCGGTTTCGAAGCGATGATCGTGGATGAAATGATGAAGTCACTGCCGGAGGGCAAAACGGGCCAGCTCGCCTTGCGCGGTCCCGGCATGTTTTCGGGCTATCTGAATCCTCCCCGGTCGCGGGAGGAAGTGTTGCGCGACGGCTGGTTTCTGACCGGCGATCTGGCGCACCGCGACAGCGGCGGGCGAATCGTGCTGGACGGGCGGACTTCCTCCGTGATTCAGGTGGCGGGGCATAAAGTTTTTCCGGAGGAAATTGCCGGCGTGCTGGACCAGCATCCGGCGGTGCTGCGCTCGCGCGTTTTCGCCCGTCCGCATCCCCAAATGGGCGAAGCGGTTTGCGCCGAAGTGCAATTGCGCAATGGCAGTTCCGGGACCACGAGCGAAGACATTCTTTTATTCTGCCGCCGCCAGCTTTCGAGCCACAAAGTGCCGACCGCGCTCGAGTTCGTTGCCGAAATCAGCATGACTTCCAGCGGAAAAGTCCGCCACGGCGCAGGGTTGTCCCAGCCAAACCCAAACCGGGCATAGGAGCGCGTCCGAAAAACCGTAGCGGCCAACGTAAGGAGGCTCCAACTTTTGTAGGAGTCGAGGTAACGAGACTCATTCTTAAAAATTAGAGCATTTTCGATTTAGATAGACGTATTTGGTAAAGCCTGTTATTCTCTGTTTATGAAAAGGGAATTATGCGGCCTTTGAGTCAGGATCTGCGACAGCGCATCATCGCGGCGCGGGAGCG
>JBEKIA010000242.1:0-5018 GCA_050011995.1 Verrucomicrobiota bacterium | reverse complement strand
ATTACTTCTGAAATGGTGTGCCATGTCCATTTTTCCGATTCGGGAAAGAGTGGCCCGACAAATTTTCGCACTTCATTGAGCAGTTTAGCCTTGCGTTCGGTTAATGAGGCGCCTTCGACATTCCGAAGCAGCGGTCCGAGTCGTTGGGCCGGAGCATCCCTCATGGTCCAGGCCAAAAAATACCACTTTGCCACATCTGAAGCGTATGGGCGCCCAATGCCATCGTACAAATTGGCCTCTTCCGCATGTTGCAAATAAGCCTCAATCACAGCTACCGCTTTCTTTTCGTCAGGGTCGTTAATGAAGGCATGCACGTCTGTGTAACCATGGTGAACGAGAAACTGAACGAAGGCGTCAAAGAACAACTCATTCTGCCGCACGATCGCAATAAGTTCAGCAAGGCGCAGGTTATCGATTACAAGTTCCATTTATGTATTGATGATTGTGGACTTTCATCGTGCATCTCGCTCACATTAATGATGTCTCTGGCTTCACAGGATTTTAGAAGGAGGTAAAACGAGGCGAAATTGCTCTTTTCATAATCTACCGCCTTCTGAGTTTGGCGAAAATGGTGTTGGCTTGCTCCAGGCTTTCGCGGGAACCGATGTCAAACCAAATTCCGGGGACGCGCCAGGTGTAGAACGGGGTGCGCGGGTAAAGCCATTGCACCAGGCGGCCCGGCTGGTCGGGGTTGTTCCCTTCGGCCACATACTGCTGGATCAGCGGCAGGACGGCCTTGGGATAGTAATAGAGGGCGATGCCGGTGAGGGTGCTGGCGGGCTGGGCGGGTTTCTCCTCGAAAAATGTGATGCGGCCCGCGGCGTCCAGCGAAATGGAGTTGTATTTCTTGATTTCCTCCAGGCTGCCCACGTCATAGACCGCCAGCACCGGCGCGTTCATCTTCCGGCAATGCCTTCCAAAATCTTCCAGGCTTTGGCTGAAAAGATTGTCGCCCGCCACCACGATCAAATCGTCCCCGATTTTTTCGCGGGTGATGACCAGGTTCAGGTCGCCGATGGCGCCCAGTTTGTTGCGGTCGTCGGTCGAGCCGTCGTTGACGATGGTGAAATCCAGTTTGGATTTGCCGGCGCGATAGGCCTCGGACCACTGTTGGAAATGGCCGGCGAACTTGGCGTTTGTCACCACATAAACGCGGTCAATCCCGCCGATGGGGGCCAGATTGTCCAGCACATATTCGATCATCGGCTGGCCGGCGACGGGCAGGAGCGGTTTGGGCTGGGTCAAGGTCAGCGGATAAAGGCGGGTGGCGTAACCGGCGGCGAGAATCAGGACTTTCATGTTTAAGCATTGGCGAACAAGCCCGGCGCGGCCAGTTTGGCCAGCGCCTGCGAGCGGTCCAGGATTTCCTTGCCCGATTCACAGTTCAAGGCGAAATCGGCCAACTCCTGGGCGTCCTGCATTTTCAGGCGGCGTATCAAAAACTTGACTTGCGGCACCAGGGAGGGCGCCGTGCTCAACTCGTCCACGCCCATTCCCAGCAACAGCGGCGTCAGCGCCGGATCGCTGGCCATTTCGCCGCACAAGCCGCACCAGATGCCGGCGCGGTGCGCCGCGTCAACCGTCCATTTGATGAGCCGCACGACGGCGGGATGGGTCGGCTCGTAAAGATGGGCGATTTTTTCATTCAACCGGTCCACGGCCAGCGAATACTGGATCAAATCATTGGTCCCCAGGCTGAAGAATTGGCACCGCCGGGCCAGCGTGTCCGCCGCCACGGCGGCGGACGGAATTTCGATCATGGCGCCGGCTTGGATATTGGCGTCGAAGGGGATGTTTTGCGCGCGCAGTTCGGCCTTGTATTCCTCCAGCAGGGCGTTGGCCTGTTCCAACTCGCCGAGGCCGGAGATCATGGGATACATCAGCTTGACGTTTCCTTCCGTGCTGGCCCGCAGAATGGCGCGGAGTTGGGCGCGAAAGATTTCGCGCTCCTGCAGGCAAAACCGGATGGCGCGCCAGCCCAGAAACGGGTTCATCTCCACCGGCAGCTTGAGATGGGAGAGGAATTTGTCCCCGCCCAAATCGAGGGTGCGGATGATGACCGGCTGGGGTTTCAACTCCGCCGCCAGCCGGCGATAGACCTGGAACTGCTCCTCCTCGGCGGGCAGGGACTCGCGGTTGATGAACAAGTATTCGGTGCGAAACAGCCCCACGCCCTCGGCCCCGTGAAACTTCACCGCCTCCAGGTCGCCGATTTGTTCGATGTTGGCCGAGAGGACGATGCTTTTTCCATCCAGCGTGACGGCCGGCTGGAATTGCAGCTCGTGCAGCTTTTCCTCCAGCGACACCCGCTGCCGGGCCATTTGCCCGTACTCGAACAAGGTCTGCTCGGACGGATTGACAATGACCAGCCCGCCGTAACCATCCAGCAGCGCGGCGGCGCCGCTCTGGATCATCCGGCTCGCCGTCTGCAATCCCACCACCGCCGGAAGTTCCAGCGAGCGGGCCATGATCGCGCTGTGGGAAGTCTTGCTCCCCACGTCGGTGGCGAAGCCCAGTGTGTTCTTGCGATTGAGCAGCGCCACTTCCGAGGGGGGCAAATCTTCGGCGACCAAGATGCACGGCTCCGGCAGGGGCTGGGCCACCCGCGGCGCGCGGCGGCCCATCAAATTATCCAGGATGCGCGAGGTGACATCGCGCATGTCGGTGGCGCGTTCCTGCAAATAAGCGTCATTGATGGCGCGGAGGGTTTCCTGGTATTTTTCGGCGAATTCGTGGAAGGCGGCCTCGACGTTGATTTTTTTCTGATAAATCAAACTGGTGACCGAATCAATCAGCGTCGGGTCTTCCAGCACCAGGAGGTGGGCGTCGAAAATGCTGGCGTCCTTGGCGTTCAAGGCCTGGCTGACCTGCCGTTGCACCTCCAGGATTTGCTGGCGCGTCTCCACCAGCGCCTGTTGCAGGCGTTCCACCTGCCCCGCCAGGCCGGATTCCGCCACCTCATATCGCGGCACCTCCACCGCCGCCTGATGCAGGACCAACACCTTCCCGCGGCATATTCCTCCGGAGACGGCAATGCCCTTGTACACACGCTCGCTGGTTGGCAAAGGATCAGACATAACGATTACTTACTTCCAAACCAACGGCTTGCAAGGCAATTCTTCGCAATTTTTCCAAATTTCAGGCAGACGCAGGTTCCCGGCGGGAAGGCCCCGGCTGCTGCTGTTCTGGCCGCCGGATTGGCCGGTCCCGGCGCGGCCTGGGCCGCGGTGGCGCGCTGCTGCCGCAACTGCGCGATCTGGTTGCGCGTCCGCGCCAGGTCGGCGCCGGCGGTTGGCAGATGTTGCTAAAACCTTCCCGACCCGGTATATATGCCGGGCCAATGATGACTGAAAATGCTTCCATTCCGGGAGAAAACACCGCCGGACCAATAAAAAAGGGCGGACGCCATTGCAGCGTCCGCCCTCCCAACAACCAAACTAACCAACCCTTGAGTCTGAGCGGATTCCCGGGTGGGAAAACCAAAAACCCCCCGGTTCCATTCTCAGAACTCAATTATATGACGCCAAAGGCAATGCCTTTGTTCAATTTTATTCTCAAATCCCCTTTTCCGGCTTTCCGGCGCCGGGTTTCCGCCGCCTTGCCCGCCGGTCCCGCCCCCCATGCGCATTGTTAATCTGAATCCCGACACCGATATTGGAGCCAGCGCCTGGTTCGTGGACATGGACGGCAGCCGCCTGCTCCTGGACGCCGGCGCCCATCCCAAACGCGAAGGCCGGGCCAGCCTGCCGCTTTATTCCGCCATTGCCGGCGAAGACCTGGATGCCATCGCCCTGACCCATTGTCACCACGATCACGTTGGCTCCCTGCCGGTGGCCATCCGCCAGTTCTCCAAGGCCCATATCCTGATGACTGAGTTGAGCTACTTCCTCATCGGGCGCGTCCTGCACAATTCCGTCAACGTCATGATCCGCCAGCGGGACGAAAACGGCGTCCGGGACTACCCCCTTTACACCCATCAGGAACTGGAGGAGGTGGAGCCGCAATTCCAGGGCTTTCGATACAACCGCCAGATCGAATGGAATTCCCACGCCAAACTCCGGGCCGGCCTGCCCTCGCCCACCCTCGAATTTCACGACGCCGGCCACGCCCTCGGCTCCGCCGGCATCCTGGTCCGCGGAAAATCCCAGACACTCTTTTACACCGGCGACGTGTGTTTCCACGACCAGACCCTTCTCAAAGCCGCCTGTTTTTCCGGCGTCCGGGCCGACGTTCTCATCATGGAAACCACCCGGGGTGACCGCGCCACGCCGCCCGGCTTCACCCGCGAGGCCGAAGCGGAGCGCCTGGCCCAGGCCATGAACCGGGTTTTGGCCGCCGGCGGCTGCATTTTGATGCCCACCTTCGCTTTGGGGCGCACCCAGGAAATCCTGGCCCAGCTCGCCCTGATGATGGCCGCCCGCAAACTGCGGCGCCAGCCCATTTACATCGGCGGCTTGGGCCGGGTCTTCACCGAAACTTACGATCTCAAGGCGCATCTGGCCAACCGCGCCCACCCCGATTTGCAATTGTTGGAGGCGCTGCAACTCATCGTCCTGGAACGCGAGGCGCTCTTGAACATGAAGCTGACCGGCGGCCGGATTTTTGTCCTCACCGCGGGCATGATGACCGAGGGCACCCCCGCCCACGAACTGGCCCTCCGCATGGCCGGCCAGGAAAACCAGGCCATCTTCTTCGTGGGCTACGCCGACCCGGACACGCCGGGCGGCCGCCTCAAAGCCTCCCAGCCCGGCGTGCCCTTTCTGTTCAGCGCCAGCGGCGGCGAATTGACCCGCCGCTGCGTGCTGGAAGACTTTGATTTGACGGCCCATGCCAGCCGCGAGTCGCTGGTGGATTTTGTGGGCGTCGTTTCGCCGCGCGCGGTGTTGTTGGGCCACGGCAGCGCCACCGCCCGCCAATGGGTGGAGGAGCAAATCCGCGACCGCCACCCCAATATCAAAATCATCCAGCCCGAGCCGGGCCTGAGCGTGGAAGTTTAACCCTGGATATGGGCGGGGCAG
>JBEKIA010000241.1:0-5092 GCA_050011995.1 Verrucomicrobiota bacterium | reverse complement strand
GCGTCCTGCCCGCCTGCCGCCAACTGTTGCACGACGGCACCTCGCAAACCCGCGCACTGATCAATTATCAAGTGGCTTTCGGCCTGATCCTCAACCCCATCATAGTCTTGCTGCTGCCGGTCATGTCCGCCGTTCTTGTCCGGAACTTCAAGCTGATCGCGGACGCCAATCCCATCCAACCCGCCGGCCTGTTTGACATGCTGCCCACTTTGCTTCCCTTCTTATTCCTGATTCAATTGGCGCTCTTGCTGGGCTGTTATGCCTTCGCCGTGTTTCTCCTGGGGGGAACGCGCTTCGTTTCCTGGCTCCAAGGCCGGGTGCGCCCATTGCCGGACTGGGGCGACTGGCTTTTCCTGCATGTCCCCTGGCGGCGCAAACGGCTGCAACGGGATTTCTCCGCCATGCTGGGGCTGCTGCTGGATGCCGGCGTGCCGGAGGAACGGGCCTTGATTTTGGCGGCGTCCAGCACAGCCAACCGCATTTTTGTGGGGCGCGCGGAGAAGGCGGCGGAACGGCTGCGCCAGGGGACGAAGTTGACCGAGGCGGTGCAACTGCTGGATGACTCGGGTGAATTTCGCTGGCGGCTCCTCAACGGCGCCCACGGGGCGCGCGGCTTTTTTTCCGCCCTGGAAGGATGGCAGGCCTCCCTCGACGCCAAAGCTTTTCAACTGGAACAAGCCGCCGCGCACACCATCAGCACGAGCCTGGTTCTGATCAATGCCGTCACCGTGGCGCTGGTCGCGGCGGCAGTTTTTCAATTCATCAGCCACTTGAGCAGCGCCCCTTTCCAATTCAAATGAAGCGGCACACTTTCGGGTTTGGAGCGCCGATGTTCAATCGGCTTTCAGCATCATCGCGGCCATAAAGCCGACTGCGAGTCGGCGCTCCGGACTGTCGGCATTTCGAGCGGAGCATGAAATGTCCGGGTTACGCCGGTTGCGCTGTCGAAATGTCCTCAATGCTCGTGATGTGCAGGATGGCGCATTCGACATATTTTTGGGCGAACGATCTGGAGTCCAGGTCAATGCCAATGAGGACGGAGTTCCTTTTGACCAACGCCACGTCGTGATTGGGGACGGTGAATGACCGACCGTCCGACAGGGTGAGGCGAAATGGCCGGAACGGCTTCTGGTTCATGCGCTCGCGCAGTTCCATCGCGGTTATCATAGCCTGAGCTTATGCATTTATCCGGTGAGTTTCAAGTCGGGTTCCCTTGCCGCCCGGCCCGTGGCCTGCCGCCGTTCGCGCCCGGCGAAAAACCGGCGGATTTCGCCGGCCGGGTCCGCGGCGGCCAGTTCCGCGGGAGAGCGGTCGTACCAATCGCGCGGCAGATGGCTGACGTACGGCTCCTTGAGAAAACGCCGGCAGAGCAGCGCGATCACGCCGCGATCCGTTTCGCTTCGAATCAGCCGCCCCGCCGCCTGAATGACCCGCGTCATGCCCGGTTGCAGATAGGCATACTCGAATCCCGCCTGCTCGGTCTCCTCAAAGTAGCGGCGCAACAACTCGCGCTCGAAGGAGACTTGCGGCAGCGCGGGGGAGACGATGAAAACGGCGGAAAGCAGTTCGCCCGGATAATCCACCCCTTCGGCATACATCCCGCCGAGCACGGCCAGGAGGAGGATGCCCGGCGGCGGCGGCGCGGCCAGTTCCTGGAGAATCTGGCGGCGGGCGGGTTCGGAAAGATTGGGACGCTGCACCAGCACCCGGGCGCGCGCAGCCGGCAGAAGCCCGGCCACTTTTTCCAGGAATTGATAGCTGGGAAAAAGAACCAGGGCGTTGCCGGGCTGGGCATCGGACATTTCCGCAAGCCACCGGGCGATGGGAGCGAAATTCTTTTCGCGTTCGGCGAAGGCCGTGCCCACCTGCGGCAAAATCAGGATCCTCCGGTTCTCGCGCGGGAATGGCGGCGGCAGGGAAATGGCGCGCGTCCGCTCCGCCTCCAAACCGAGGGTGCGGCGGATGACCTCCGCCGGAGAAAGCGTGGCGGACAGAAGCGTGGCCGAGGCCGCCGCGCGAAAAACCGGCGCGAGCGGGCGCGCCGGATCCAGACAGACGATGGCCAGGCGCGCGCCGGCGGCCCGCTGTTCGGCCACGCAGGTGAAACCGGGGCCGAACAGGTTGAGCACGGCCATGAAACGCTGCCAGGCGAAATGTATGTCAACAATAGGGTCATCCGGCCGCGCCGCCCTGGCCTCCCGCTTCCACGCCAGGTAGCGGAGGAAGTCCGGCTCCCATTCCTCCCAGAGCGCGCGCAACGGCCCGGCGGGCGGATCCATTTCCGCAATCGGGCCGGGGATGGCGGCGGCGGCCGTTTCGGCCAGCAGCGCCAGGACGCGTCCCAGGGTCCGGGAAAGGCGGTCGAACAATTCGCCGCTTTGCAGCAGCAGGCTGTCCTGGACGGCGCGGAATGTTTCCTCCAGCAGTTCGGGCGAAAAGATCTGGCGGGCGCGGTCGGGCAAATTGTGCGCTTCGTCCACCAGCAGCACCGGCTCGTCCTCCGGCTCCAGGCGGCGCAAGGCCGCGCCCGGCTCGAAGACGTAATTGTAATCCGCCACGATGGCGTCGGCGCGGCCCGCCAGTTCGAGCTGCGCCTCGAACGGGCAGACCCGCTCCTTTTTTGCCTCCGCAAAAACGGCGTCGGGGTCAAAATGAAAATGGCCGCGGCTCAGGCGGCCCAGGAGGTTCGACCGCTCCATTTTTTCCGGATAATCCCTGGCGTAGGGGCAAAAATCTTCGTGACAGAGCACGCGGTCATTGGCGCACATTTTTTCCTTGGCGCGAATCTGCAGGCTGCGGAAGGCGCCGCGCGGGTTCATGGCGCGCAGGGCGGAAACGGCCATGGTTTGCTGCAAGGTCTTGGAAGTCAGAAAGAAAACCTGCCGCCCGGCGGCCAGTCCGTGGGCCAGGGCCGGATGCAGGATGGCGGCGGTCTTGCCCGAGCCGGTGGGGGCCTCCGCGATCAGGTTCTCCCCCGCCTCCACCGCCCGCCGCACCGCCTCCATCATGATCTTCTGGCCGGGCCGGGGCGCGGCGTGGGGAAAAGGCAGGCTGGCCGCGGCGGCGGCTTTTTGGCGGCGAATTTCCGCCTCCGCCCGCCCAATCGCCAGGAGTTGCCGCAACCGCCGTTCCAGGTCGCGCTCCTGTTCGGCCGGATCATAAGCGGCGGGAATGGCCGATTCATCCCCGCTGGCCAGATCCACGTAAATAAGCCGGCCGCGGACGGGGGAATGGCCAAGACGCCGCCACAGATCGCAGTAAAAGAGGAGCTGGCGTTGGTGGCGCGCGAAGGCCGCGCCGGCGCGCCGTGTTTCCTGGCCCGGCAGATGGGCGGATTTGAACTCCTCGATCAGCCACGCGCCGGAGGTCTCCCGCACACAGCCGTCCAGGCGGCCGGTGATCACGGCCGTCCAGCCATCCACCGGGACGGCGGCCTGGAGGTGGACTTCGCTGCGGTAGCCCGGCTGGGCCGCGCAACGCTCCCGCAAGACGCGGCTGTGCAGTTCCGCGCCCAGACCGAGACGGTGCCAGCCTTCGCCGCGCTCGAAGCCGATCCGGCCAAAGCCCTCCTCCCCGGCCAGTTCGCGCACGGAAACTTCCAGTGTTTTGCTTGCTTCGTCGAATTTCAAACTGGTAAAGTCTATCACAAGGAGACAGCGCAATTGAATTTCTTTGCGCGTCGCAATTTTTTTATGGCTGGATCAGTCTTTCGACACACGCATCGTGTGGTGTATGCGGAATGCACGGTGGGCAACCACGTTTATTACTCGCGCTATCTCGACATGCTGGAAGGGGCGCGCGGGGAATTCTTGCGGCAACTCGGCCGTTCCTCCTGGCAATGGCAGGAGGCCGGCGTGGCGTTTCCGGTGATTGGCTTGGAAATCTCCTACCAAGCTCCGGCGCGCTACGACGACTTGCTGACGGTGGAACTGTGGATCACGGAAATGGGAGGAGTGAGGCTCAACGTCGGCTTCCGCATCCTCAACGCCAACGGCGCGTTGCTGGCCGAAGGAGTGACGCGGCATATCTGCGCCACGACGGAGGGAAAGCCCAAACGCCTGCCCCCGGAGTTAATCGAAGGGCTGCGGCCGTTCCTGCGGAATGCCGAATAGGGAACCCTCGGCGCAAGTTCCATGTTCAATGATGTTCCTGGATGGTCTTGACGCCGCAGCCGTTTTTCTTGAGGCGGCGCTAAACGATCCAGGAATAAGCAGATTATTTCCCTTTTAGAAAGGGAAGCAATCAGTGCATGGAAGCAGTATGTGAAAGAAGAATAGCAAATTTTTAAGTTTGTCAAGCAACCGAATAAGCACGGAGTTCACATATAATAGTCGCGCTTCATTTCAGAAAATCATCAACCGCATTTTCGAGTTTTTGGAATGTTTCTTCCACGCGCAGCACCAGCGGAGACATTTTCCGCCAGTCCAGGTCAAAGGAATAAGCGTTGCGGAATACGTGACGGAAACGCAGGTATTCATTCAACGTGTCATGAAGTTCTGCCGTCAGCAACGCTGGGCGGCGCGCGGTTGGCATTTGCATGCGCTGCAAAAGCTCGCGATGCCAGGAATCGCCGCGCGCCGGCTCGCCATCCAACTCCACCGCCACGCGCTTGAAAATGTTTTCCACGCCCGTGTAGAAGGAATGGAGCGTGGCTGCCAGCGCTGACAGTTCGATTTCAGTCGGAGCCGTGTCACGGCATTTGGCGAGGAGTTGCTGGATTCCAGATAGCAGACGCTGCAATTGTTCGCGTTCCGCCGCCTGTTGTTTGCGGAATTTATCCCACTCGGACGAGTTCATTCTCCGTGCGCAGGTAGCGGGTGAACGGTGTGTTGATGTCCAGGTCAATCAAATCCACCGAACGGCCGATCAAATCACTGACGCGTGCGCCCATGCGATAGAAAACCGACGGTGGCAGGCCGGAAACCGCCAGGTCGAGATCGGAAGCGGCATCACCCGTCCCGCGTGCAGCGGAGCCAAAGACGTAAATTTCCCGTGCGCCGGCAGTCTTGAGTTCGGCAGCGGCACGCTTGATTAAAATGTTTATCTCGGTGCTCACGGTTATAATTGATTGTGCGTCTTTTGAGTCTGAAAG
>JBEKIA010000240.1:0-5122 GCA_050011995.1 Verrucomicrobiota bacterium | reverse complement strand
TAATCCGCCAACCGCGCAATTTCCTGTTCCGCGGTCTCGTAGCTGACTTCCGGCCCGCCGAGCACCACCGTGACCCCGGGCCGCACCCGTTTGAGCGCCGCCACCACCTCCGTGGTCTGCGTCACGTTCCAGATATAAACCCCCAGCCCGACAATTTGCGGATCGTGCGCCAGAATGGTTTCCACCACATCCAGCGGGCGCTGTTGCAGGTCAAACTCCACCAGGCAGGCTTGCGGGCGAAGCGGCCCCAGATTGGCCAGCAAATACCGCAGGCCAAACGCCGCGTGAATATACCGGGCGTTGAGAGTGGAGAGAACGATCTGCGCCATGAACGGGGATGTTACCAAACCACGCCCACATTGCGATACCGGGAAATTACTCGATCCGGGGTGAGAACTCTCAAATCATATTCGGCCGCCGTTGCGATGAGAACACGATCAAATGGGTCGTTGTGAATCGCCTCAAGAGCCGCGGCGGCCATTGCGACTTGGGAGGTTATGGGCAATTCCCCCAATTCGTGGTGGTCCAAAGCCCGCCGCCACCAAACCTCCGGCGGCAGGGGCAGGGAAAGCTTGCGACCAGCCGCCTTGAGCGCGATTTCCCAGGCGCTGACCGCCGAAACGAACAAATGGCTTTCGGGGTCCGCACAGAGCCGCATGGCCTCCGGACTCAGTTGGCTGTCGCCGTTGACAAGCCAAATCAGCGCACAGGTGTCCAACAAGTACTTCATCGGAATTGCGCTGGGAATTCCTCCTCAGTCAGCGGCTCGACCGGGTCATAGCCAAGCCGCACCCGCAGCGACGGGTCCACCGCAAGCCGGTTGCGGCGCTTCTTGGCTTTGGCCCTGGAAAGTTCCGCCACCGGCCGGCCATGCCGGCAAATCAGGATCTTCTCCCCCTTTTGCTCTACCAGCGCCAGGAGCGCGGAAAGCTTGGTCTTGGCTTCGTGGGTATTGACGGTTACCATAATGAACTAAGTTAGCTAAATTTGCCAAACAGGTCAAGAAGCATCTTGCCCGGCGCTCTGACGTCGAAGCTGGTCAATCTCCTCGATCAACCCCGGCGGCACGCAGGCAAATGCAGCGGGCTGCGCTTCGCACAGGCGGATCATGTCCGCGCGATCTTTGGCCCGCTTGGAAGCCCGGCGGGTAGTGTCCTGGAAGGCCCATATTTTCCCCTGCACCAAATCCGCCAGCGCCGCGACTGGAACTTCCACCCCGAACAGCCGGCCCGGCACCGCCCGCGCCGGGAAACCCGCGTAGCGCGAATTGACCGTGACTTGAAGGCGAAGCCGGCTGCCCGGCAACCGGGCGTTGATGGAAGGCGGGAAAACTTCGACCGCAAAACCGCGCGTCCGCAATGCGTCGGCCACCCCGGCGTCCGCCACGACCGCGAAATCGGCGTCCAAAGTCACCATCGGCTCCGCCGCGTAATGATTTACCGCCAGCCCGCCGACCAGGCAAAAGCCATGGCCGGTGGAACGCAGCGCTTCCACCGCCAGCCGCAAGTCCGAATTGTGTCCGGTGATCCCGGCGAAAAACTCTTCTTCACTCATAACGCCATGCCGGTTCCATGTTACCCGTGGAAAGCCCCGGCGGCAAGCCGCCCCTTGTCGGATTTTTCCCAATCTTGCTCGTAATCTGAATCTTGCCGAACCGGCCGCGCGGCCATGAGAAACGCAGATTAGAAGATTAAGATGAGGATCAGGACTATGGATATATAACCGCCGCAGGGCGAATCCGACACGAATTTAGTCGGGAGGGTGTGATTTCTTGGGGAGCGCGGGCGTCTCACCCGCCGCTTTCGGCCTCTGGCCGAAAGCATTCCACTCTGAATGCAGCCGGCGGGACGCCGACTGCGGCGACCGGGACGGTCGCGCTCCCCAATCTCAAGCGGAAGGTCGCGAATGGAAAATTCATGCGTTCTTTCTTCAAAAGTCAAATTGCGGATGAGTTGTAAGTTTGCCAGACAGGTCAAGTTTGAGTTGGGCCGGGTTCCAGCGCGGCGGCCAGGAGTTCGGCTATATGCCTGGGGCGCAAGGGGGTGAGGTGCTCGATTTGATGGCGGCAACTGGTACCGGAGGCCACCAGGATTACCCCCGGCGGCTGGCTTTGGATTTTCTCGATGAGGGGTTGGGCGACTTTTAGCGAAAGTTCGTACTTGGACGCGAGCGCGCCGAACGCGCCGGCCATGCCGCAGCAACCTGTGTCAAGCAGGGTGACGCGCCGTTGCGGCAGCCGCCCCGCCAGACGGGCCATGAAGGCGGGCTGGGTGAGGGCCTTGGCGTGGCAATGGGCGTGAATCGCGACGGCCCCGGGTTTTTCATTGAAGCGCAGCGCTCGCGGCTCGCGCTCGAGCAGGTCTTCGATGAATTGCTCGAAGAGATAACAGCGGCCGGCGACGCGGCCCGCGCCAGGCAGATTCAATTCGCGATAATCTTCCGCAAACATGGAATAACAGGAGGGTTCCAAAAAAAGAACCGGCGTGTTGGCGGTGTCGGCGGCCAGCATTTCCAGATTGTGCCGCCCCAGGCGGGCGGCGGCATCGAGGTTGCCCTGGCTGAAGGCGGGCCGGCCGCAGCAACGGCGGCCGCGCGGCAAGGCGACTTCAAACCCGGCGGCTTCGAGCACCGCCACCGCCGCGACACCGATGCGCGGCTCGTGGTAGCGCACGAAGGTGTCGTCCCACAGGATGACCCGGCCGCGGGCGGGCCGACCGCGCCGGGAATGTTGGGCGAACCAATGGTCAAAGCGTTGCGCGGCGTAAGGGGGGAACGGGCGTTGCGCGGCCAGACCGAGCGTTTTTTCGAGCAAGGCGCGCAACCAGCGCCAGCGCAGCGCGGCGTTGGCGGGGGCGGGCATGAGGCAGCCCAGCCGCCCCAGCAGGTCCACGGAACTGATCAGGCGTTCGCGCCAGGGCAGGCCGTCGCGCTGATGGCGGGCATGGAGCAGCTCGGCTTTGAGCAGGGCGAGATCCACGTTGGAGGGACACTCGCTGGCGCAGGCTTTGCAGCCGAGACAATTGCTCAGAGCGGCTTCCAATTCCGCCGAGCGCAACGGGTCGCCCGCCACGCCGCGCAATTCCAGGGCGGCGCGAATGGCGTTGGCGCGTCCGCGCGTGGACATGATTTCATCGCCGGTGACCGCAAACGTGGGGCACATGGTGGGGGCTTCCTTGCGGCAGCCGCCGCACCCGTTGCATTGTTCGAGGTTGGCGACGAAGGAGCCGTCCTTGGCCGCGAAAGCCAGGACGGGCAGGAAAGGGAGTTGGAGCGCCGGGCCGCCCAGGCGCAGGTGGGTGTCAATCCGGTAACGTCCGTCGGGAATGATCTTGCCGGGGTTGAAACAGTTCTTGGGATCGAATGCGGCCTTGATTTCCCCCGTGAGCCGCATCAATTCCGGTCCGAGATGATCGGGCATGTGCTCGGTGCGGGCGATGCCGACCCCATGCTCGCCGGCCAGCGATCCGTTGAATTGGCGGACGAGGGCGGATACCTGGCCGCTGATCTGCCGCAGTTTTTCCCGGTCGCCCGCGCCATGCAGGTCCAGCACGGGGCGGACATGGAGAAGACCGGAAGCGGCATGGCCGTAAAAGGAGCCGCGCAAGCCGAGAGATTGCAGAAGGGATTGAAGACCGGCCACGTAGGCGGGCAAATCCCGGGGACGCACGGCGGTGTCCTCAATGCCGGGCACCGGTTTGGCGGCGCCCTTGCAGCCGGTAAGGAGGGACAAACCGGCTTTGCGCATCGCCCAAACCAGGCCGATTGCGGCGGCGTTGTCAAGTATGGTGGTGCGGAGGCCGAGGCGTTTTTGCCGGAGCAAGTCGAGGCGCCCGGCCACCTCTTCATCGAAGAATTCCACGATCAGGATGGCTTCGCAGGGCTGGCGGTCCAGTTCCAGAAGATCGCGCGCGGTTTGGAAGGCAAGCTGGCCGCGGGTTTGATCGAACAGCACGCGGTCAATATGCTCGATGGCGGCGGGTTTCAAGTCCAGGAGTTCGACGCCGGCCTGCATGGCATCGGCGACGGTGGCGAAAAAAACCACGCCCATGCCGCTGGCCTTGGGCAGCGGAACAATTTTCAGTTCGGCGGAGATAATGGCGGCCAGAGTGCCTTCGCTGCCGGCCAGGAGATGGCTCAGATTATCCGGCTCGCGCAGAAAACGGTCCAAGCCGTAGCCCGGACGGCGTTTCAACAAGCCGGGGGCAAAATACTGGTCAATCGCGGCGGCCTGCCCGCGAATCAATTGGGCGAGCCGGTCGCGTTGGGCCGCCAGGCCATCCCGCGGCGCGGCGGTTTGCTCGATGCGCCCGTCCGCCAGCACGATTTCGAGCGAGAGAACGTGGTCCGCCGTGACGCCGTAGAACGGCACATGCGAGCCGGAGGAGTTGTTGGCAATCATGCCGCCCAAAGTGGCGCGCGAACTGGTGGCCACATCCGGGCCGAAACGAAATCCGTGCGGCTTCAGGAAAGCGTTGAGCTGGTCCAGGACCACGCCCGCGCCGGCGCGAACGGAGCGGCGTTCGAGGTCCAGTCCGGCGATCTCCCGGTTATGCCGCGAAAAATCCACCACCACGCCCGCGCCGACCGCGCCGCCGGCCAGACCCGTGCCCGCGCCGCGCGGGATGACGGCCAGGCCGGCTTCCGCCGTGGCGCCGATGATGGAAGCGGCCTGGCGGGCGTTGCGCGGAAAGGCGACGGCGAGCGGCTCGATCTGATACAGCGAGGCGTCGGTGGCATAAAGCTGGCGCGTCAGGTTGTCAAAGGCGACCTGGCAATCGGCGGCGGCGAGAACCGGTTTTTGTTGGGTCGAAGTCATGCCCAATTTTGCGAAGATTTTACCACCGATGGCACGGATGACACGGATTTCTTTTGAACAGAAATGAGGAGGGAACAAGAAAAGACCCTGGCCCGCGGATCACGCAGAGGAACGCAGATAAAGAATTGGAAAAGGAGGAAACGGAAACAGAGGAAAAACTCTGTGGTCTCTGTGTGTTCCTGTTCAAATTCCGATTTTACACGAAGAGGAAGTCAGAAAGATGGGGGCAGAAACATAACAGACCCCACGCCCCCTTTTGGACCGAGGCGGGAACGGTCATTTTTCTGCCCCCATTTTTCTGACAGC
>JBEKIA010000239.1:0-5138 GCA_050011995.1 Verrucomicrobiota bacterium | reverse complement strand
AAATATTGTGGTCTCGCCCGCGGACGTGAAATCGCTGGGGCAGAGTCCGCCCGCGGCCGAACCGGTTGCGTCGGCCCCGCCCCCGCCTCCGCCCCCGCCAACCAGCAGGAGGCCGGATGCGGCCCGGGTCGCGCCCCCGTCCGGGGGCGTTCTCACGATGGATGAGATCTTGGCGCTCCGGCGGGCCAGGTCGGCGGGAGGGTCAGGCGCGCCGGCCCCCGCCCGGGGAGGGACAGCCCCGGCATCCGCCGCCCCGGCGCCCGCGGCGCCGTCCACGGCGCTGCAGCAGCATTTGCTTTACATCACGCTTTCGGTGGATGCGGTGAAATTCAATTGATGCAATTCTTCAAGAGACATTTCGAGAAGATTATCTTGAGCGCTGTTTTGGCGGGGCTTGGGGCGGCGGCATTTTGGCTGTCCGTGTCCGTCAATGAGTCAATTAAGTCAATGACCTCCGGGTTCGTCAAACCGCCCCCGGCCCGGCCGCTGCCCGGAGTGGAAACCAATCTGGCGCCGTTGCGCGTCGCGCTGCAGAAGCTGACCAACGCGCCGGCCATCAGTTTGAGCGGCGACCACAATCTGTTTAATCCGGTGACTTGGGTAAAGGGGCCTGACGGGAAAATGATCAAGATGACCAAGTCGGGCGTGGACGCCCTGACGGTGACCCGGATCACGCCGTATTATTATACCATCAGCTTTATAACCCAAGTGGGCGAAGGCTACAGGATTCTCGCCCAGCCTCCTTCCGGGGCGAAGATGCAGCCTCAGTTCTCCCGGACCAACGAGCCGCCGACTGCGCAAAGGCCCTATACCATCCTTGGCACCAATGGCTCTCGCGACAACCCCTCCATGCTCGCCCTCCAGTTGTTCATACCCGAAACCAAGGAAACAGTCTCCGTGACCACCAACAGGCCGTACAAGCGGGTGACGGGATATTGGGCGGATTTGAAGTACAGCGGGTCGGACGAAACCAACGTGTTCCTGAAAAAGAACGTGGGGGATCAATTGCGGTTTTCCCGGGAGACGTTTAAAATCATTGATATTAAGAGCAACGCCGTTACAGTGCAGGACGCCCGGACGTCCCAAAAGACAGAAAAGGAATGGAATGGCGGGCAGTAAGCCCTGAGAACATATTCCAAAGAGACACCACACCATGAGACCAGCAGCCCAAACCACCCTCAGCCTCGTCATTTTTCTGGCCTTCTCCGCGCAGGCTCAGAACAACAATCCAGACGCCGTCCAAACCGCGCAGGAACAAGCGGTGCGGGAAGCGGCGCGCCGGCAGGCCGCGATGACCAGCCTGCAAACCACCCTGCAGGCCGCCGACGCGGCGCGGAAGCGGAAAGACTTTCTGGGCGCGGCCAGTCTTTACGAGAACGCCGTGGTGAATCTGTTTCCGATGTTGCAGTTTCAAAATCCCACCGTGGAGGCGGAGAAGAAATTGATCATCACCGGCCTGGATGAAACCCGGGAAATTCTCGCCCGGCAAGACATGAGCGGCGGCAATCTGGCCGACGCCAGATTTCATGCCAATGCCGCCCTCAAGTTTGATCCGGAAAACAAGCGGCTCCACACCCTTACCAATGAGATTGCCCAAATGGAGGCCGCGCGGCTGGGCCGGGTGCCCAGCCCCGACATGCTCCATCAGGTGCCCCGCCTCCTGGCCACCAATGCCGAGGCGGCCACGCTGGTGCAGAATGGAAGACTCCTCTACGAGATGGGACATCTGGACGAGGCGGAGAAAGTGCTTTTGCAGGCGCTGGATTTGGATCCCTCCAACACGGCCGCGCCTTACTATTTGGATTTGCTCAAGGAAGCCCGCTACATGGCTGACGCGCGCAACCGCGAAAGGGACACCAAGACCGAACTGGAACAGGTGGAGCGGATGTGGCTGCTCTCCACCACCGCGACTAAACTGCCGCACCCCGGCAACGAATACGCCACCAACAGCAATGTGACCACCGGCCTGGGCCGCCAGAAGATCATGCGCAAACTGCAGGAAATCAAATATGACCATACGCCGGACACTTGGGAAAAAACGGTTCCGTTGCTGGAAGTTATGCGGAACCTGAAGACCTTTTCCATGGGCGCCGACCTGATGGAGCAATCGGGCATCAACTTCATGTGGAATCCGCGCGGCGGCGCTCCGCCGGAATCGGCGGCCGAGGCCGCCGCGACGGCGCAAAGCACCGCTTGGACACGCTTGAACATAGGGCCGGCGGACCCGGCCACCGCCAACTCGCCGGCGCCGGTGGCCTTGACCGCCGAATCCATTAACGTCACCCTCAGTCCGCCCCTCAACAACGTGACGATGTGGGAATTGTTGGATGCGGTTTGTCAAGTGGCGTTGCAGACCGATCCCGCCGGCGCCAGCTATCCCGCCGGCCTCAGCTTCTCCGTCAATGATTACGGGGTGTGGTTCTTTAAGAAACAGGAGGCCACGGCGGCCATGGAGCTCCGCACCTTCCATGTGGACCCCAATACTTTTGTGCAAGGTTTGATGGGAATCTTCGCGGCACAAATTATTGGACAGGCCACGGAGAGTGGAATTCTCGGCAGCGGCGGCGGCGGCATTGGCGGCGGCATTGGCGGCGGCATCGGCGGCGGCATTGGCGGCATCGGTGGCGGCATTGGCGGCATCGGTGGCGGCGGCTACGGCGGCATTGGCGGCGGCATTGGCGGCATAGGTGGCGGCGGCTACGGCGGCGGCGGCTACGGCGGCGGCGGCTATGGCGGCGGCGGCTATGGCGGCGGCGGCTATGGCGGCGGCGGCTACGGCGGCGGCGGCGGCGGCTACGGCGGCGGCGGCGGCGGCGGCGGCGGCGCCAACATGATGAACGCTGCGCCGGGGACGGCCTTTTATCCTAGCGTCGCTTGGGCGCCAACCATCGGTGTCGGTGTCGGCGTTGGCGGCGCCGTCGGTGGCGTCGGTGCCGTTGGCGGCCGCGGTGGCGGCGGCGGCCAAACCGTCAGCGGCGGCATTCCGTATGTCACCAGGACGAACGAAGTGGTGGAGATGAATTCTCTGGTATTCCGGTATTTTACAAACACGGGTGTGAACGTGAGCAGCAACGGCGCTTTCGCTTTTTTCAATGAGCGGACTGGCGACATCCTGGTGCGGGCGACGGTGCCGGACCTGGACATAGTGGAACGGGCCTTGGAATTGCTGAACAAGGTTCCCCCGCAGGTGCAGATTGACACCAAATTTGCCTCCGTGACGCAAAATGACGCCAAGGGGGTTGGCTTTCAGACGTATCTGGGAAACTTTACGGCGAACAACGGCTCCATTGGAATGGAAGGGGGCACGGCGCCTTCCTACACAGGGACACCAACCTACGCCAATCCATCGGGCATCTTCCCCGGGGCGGGTCCGACCGGCTCGAACCCGGGCCAGATCGCCCCGGCGGCTTCGGACGGCAGTCTCACCGGCGCGGCATTGCGCAGCGTCGCCCCGAACGCCCCCATTTCCGCGCCGTCGCTCGCCACTTTGGGAACGATCACCGGCATCCTGACGGACCCGCAATTTCGCGTGGCCATTCAGGCGATTGAACAACGGGACGGAACGGATATCCTGTCCGCGCCCAGGGTCACGACGCTCAGCGGGCGGCAGGCGCATGTGCAGGTGAGTGACATTGTGGATATCGTCACCTCTCCAGACATCATCCCCGGCGGCCTGGCCAGCATCACTTCCGGGCTGGGGACGTCCGCCGCCGCCACGACGACTTCTTCTTCCACCGCGCCCATCGTCGGTTACTCCACCACCCCGTTCACAGAGGGACCCGCCCTGGACATTCTTCCCACCATTTCCGCCGACGGCTATTCCATCCAAATCGTCCTGATTCCCACCTTGACCGAATTCGTGGGCTACGATCCTCCCGGCCAGTTCATCGAGCAGGTGTCCAGCTTGCAAGGCATCCCGCTGGTCGCGCAATTGCCCCTGCCCCACTACCGCGTCAGGATGGTCATCACCAGTGTCAATTTGTGGGACGGCCAGACGGTCATGTTGGGCGGGTTGATCTCGGAGAACATCTCCAAGATGAAAGACAAGGTGCCGGTGCTGGGCGATTTGCCGCTCCTGGGCCGGTTCTTCAGGAGCGAGTACTCCTACAGCCAGAAGGCGAATCTGATGATTTTCGTCACAGCGACGATTATTGATCCGGCGGGAAATCGCGTGCATACCGAGGAGGAGATGCCTTTCGCCAAAAACTCCTACCCCCTCCAGCCCACGGGGTCGCAGACTCGTTGATCCGCTGTTTTGCGCGGCGCCATCCAATGCAAAATTGCCCGACATCCTCCCCCCCGCCCGCCGGCGGCCCCTTGTTGATCGTGGACGGGCACTGTTATGCCTACCGGGCGTTTTTTGGGATCCCATCCCTGACCTCGCCCTCGGGACGCCCGACCAACGCGATCTATGGATTCATCCGCATGCTGGGCAAGGCGCGCGAGCGCGCGCGCCCCACACACACGGCGGTGATTTGGGATGGCGGATTGGCGGCGGAACGGATGGCCCTCCTGCCGCAATACAAGGCGCAGCGGGCGGAGATGCCCGCCGGCCTGGCGCCGCAATTGGATGGAATGGCGGACTACCTGAGGGCGGCCGGGATTTTTTCCTGGATGAAAGAAGGATGCGAGGCGGACGACTGTATCGCGGCGCTGGCGGTTCGGGCCGCGGGGTCGGGTCTGGCGGCGGTCATTGCCAGTTCGGACAAGGATTTTATGCAGTTGGTTTGCGGCGGGGTCAAACTGCTCGTGCCTCAAGACAAAACGGAAAGCCTGTGGGATGAGGCGCAAGTCCGGCGCAAGACAGGCGTGGAGCCGGCGCAGATTGTGGACTGGTTGAGCCTGGTTGGGGACGCGTCGGACAACATCCCCGGCGTGCCCGGGATTGGCTTAAAGATTGCCGCGGATTTGTTGGGACAATTTGGTTCCATTGATGTAATGTATAAGCGTCTGGCAGAGGTGAGGTCCGAGCGGGTGCGGACCGGTCTGCAGGCAGCGGAAAAGGAGGTTCGGCGCAACCAACAACTAATCAGGCTCAGAGACGATATGCCGTATGAATTGCCATGGGAGGAATTGGCGGCCCGGGAGAGCGACGCGGAGGAGTTGCGCCGCCTTTACCGCGGCTGGGGATTCAAAAA
>JBEKIA010000238.1:0-5202 GCA_050011995.1 Verrucomicrobiota bacterium | reverse complement strand
TTTTCGGAAAGCGGTGTCCGAGGGCTTGACCGCCTCCTCGACCCGCGGAAAATAGACGCGGAAGGTGGTGCCTTTGCCAAGCTGGCTGGAGACCGCAATGTGGCCGCCGCATTGTTGGACAATGTTCTGGCAGGTCGCCAGGCCCAGACCGGTGCCCTTGCCCTTGGGCTTGGTGGTGAAAAAGGCCTCAAACAAACGCGCCTTGACCTCGTCGGTCATCCCGGTTCCCGTGTCGGTCACGCCGAGCATCACGTAGTCGCCGGGCGCCGCGCCCGGGTGCGCGCGCGCGGATTCGTGGTCCAGCGTGACGTTGTCTGTTCGGACGGTGATTTTGCCGCCGTTCTCCATGGCGTCGCGGGCGTTGACGACCAGGTTCATCAACACCTGGCCCACGTAGCCGGAGTCGGCCTTAAGCCGGCCGACTTGTGGTCCCAAAGCGATGATTAATTCCACATTCTCGTCAATGAGCCGCCCCAGCATTTTTTCCATCTCTGCCACCACTTCATTGATGTCCAGCACCACCGGTTGCACGGTTTGTTTGCGGCTGAAGACCAGCAGTTGCCGGGTCAACCCGGCCGCGCGTTCCGCCGCGTGCCGGATGGTCTGCGCGTCTTTCTGCAGCGGGCTGTCCGCCTCGAGTTTTCCCATCATCAAATCGCTGTAACCCATGATGACGGCGAGGAGATTATTGAAGTCATGGGCCACGCCGCCGGCGAGCTTGCCGATGACTTCCATTTTCTGCGCTTCGATCAGCTCCTCCGCCAATTGTCGGTGCTCCTTGCGAAGGCGGACTTTTTCCAAGGCCTGGCGGACCGACGGCCCCAGCCGCGCCAGCCGGTCTTTAAACAAATAGTCCGCCGCCCCCAGCTTCATGGCCTCCACCGCGATCTCCTCGCCAATGGTGCCGGAGACGATGATTAGAGGAATCTCCAGGCCGCGCTTTTTCAGCAACTCCAGCGCGCGCGGCCCGCTGAATTCCGGCATGGTATAATCGCATAGTATGAGGTCCAGTCCGCCGTCGAGGCCGGCCAGGAACGCGGCTTCGGTGTCCACACGTTGCGAGGTGGTTTCAAACCCGGAGCGGTTCAATTCATGCAAAACCAATTTGGCATCTTCAGGATTGTCTTCGACGAGCAGGACTCTGAGTGATTGAGGCATGTTATTCCTCCTATTTGGGTGGTTGGTTGAGCAGCAGCCAGTACATTCCCAATTCCTGCACGGCGGCGGCAAATCCCTCGAAGTTGACCGGTTTGACGATGTAACTGTTGACTCCCAGCTTGTAGCTTTCCACCAAGTCGCTCTGTTCCTTGGAGGAGGTGAGCACCACCACGGGGATCATTTTGGTGCGCGGATCGCTCTTGATGCGTTCCAGCACCTCCTTGCCATCCACCTTGGGAAGTTTCAGGTCCAACAGAATCACTTTGGGTCCGTTCTCGACCTTGCGTCCGGCATGAGGGCCTTCGCAGAAGATGAACTGCAACGCCTCCTCCCCGTCCCGCGCGACTTGAATGTGATTGGCCAGATTGGCCTTTTTCAAGGCCCGTTGCGTCAGTTTCAGGTCCTGCGGGTTATCCTCCACCAGCAATATCTCAATAATGTTGTTTGTCTCGCTCATAGTTTTGTCTCTCCTCCCAATGTAAAATAAAATGTGGCCCCGCGATCCACGGCGGACTCGGCCCAGACCCGCCCGCCGTGACGGTGAACGACGCGTTGCACGATGGCCAGGCCCACGCCGGTGCCCTCGTAATCCTCCGCGCGGTGCAGGCGCTGAAACACCCCGAAGAGCTTGTGCGCATACTTCATGTCAAAACCCGCCCCATTATCCCGCACGAAATAGACGTTCCGTCCTTTCTCCATCGCACACCCAATCTCCACGAGGGCTGATTCGCGTTTGCCGGTGTATTTGAGCGCGTTGGAGAGCAAGTTGACCCAAACCTGTTTCAGCAAGGCCGGATCCGCCTGGCAGGGCGGCAGGTCGGCCACCCGAAGGTCAATCCGCCTTCCGTTTCGTTGGGAATTCAACTCCTCCAGGACGCCGCGCACCAGCTTGCCTGCGTCCACGGATTGTTTGCTCAAAGGCAACTGGTTCAACCGCGAGAACATCAGCAAATCGTCAATCAATTTCCCCATTTTCTGCGCGCTGTTGCGAATCGTCTGCAAGTCCTGGCGGCACCCTTCGGGCAACAGCGGCCCGTAATCTTCCAGCACCATTTGGGAGAATCCGTCCACCGCGCGCAAGGGCGCGCGCAGATCGTGCGACACCGAGTAGGAAAACGCTTCCAGTTCCTTGTTGGCGGCCTCGAGTTGCGCGGTGCGCTCGATGACGCGCTGTTCCAGTTCGGCGTTAAGCTGGTTGATTTTCTCCTCGGCCAACTTGCGCTCCGTGATGTCCTGAAGAACGGTCCGTATCCTGATGACGGCCCCGTCCTCTCCTTTCACCAACTGATCCCGCACCTGCACCGGAAAGGTGGACCCGTCTTTTCGCCGGAGCGTCCGCTCGAACTTCTCCGGCGGCGGCGCGCCGTTTAACTTGCCCAGGACAGCCTGGCGGGAGGCTTCCGGGTCCGCCGAAATGATCCAGACAAATTGTCCCAGCAATTCCTCGGCCTGGTAACCCAGCATCTCCAGTTCGGTCTGGTTGACGCGGGTGAGGCGGCCCTGCGCGTCCAGTTCGTGATAACCTATCGGGGCGCTGTCGAAAAGTTCCTTGAATTCCTCCCGGCTCTTTCGCAACGCCGCCTCCGCCCGGTTGCGCTCGGTGGTGTCCCGGATGTTGCATTGAGTCACTCTTTTGTCACCGCATTGATACACATTGCTGACGAACTCCACCTCGATCCGCCGCCCATCGCTGGTTTCCAAAGGCTTGTCTTCGTAGCGGATGTATTCCTTCTTCTGCAATTCCACGAAGTTGGCCTGGTTGGCTACGATGTCCTTGAAGAAGCCCAGCTCCCAGACTTTCTTGCCAAGGAATGCCTCGCGCGAGTAGCCCAACAACTCGATCAGGAACGGATTTACATCCATGACCATCCCGGTCTCGTTATCAAGGATCAAAATGCCATCCCGCGCCGCCTCAAAGAGCCGGCGATACCGCACCTCCGAAACTCGCAACGCCTCTGTTGTCTTCCCCATTTCCTGGTAGAAGCGGACTCGCTGTTGCCGCCAGACCAGGCCTGTAAAGGCCGCTGCGCCAAATAGCAACGCCCCGGTCATGGCGGCCGCTTGCCAGAGTTGCTTCCTCATCGGCCCATATGCTTCGGCGACGTCCATGCGGGCGACCAGCGACCAGGGCGAATCCGGAATGGCGCGCAAGGCCGCCACCACCCGCACACCCCGGTAGTCAACCCCTTCCATAAAGCCCTCCCGGCCCAAGGCGGCCTGAGCCGCGGGCAGTGTGACGCGGTCCAGAGACCCGCGCAGGGTCAGCGCGCTGTTGGTCTGGAACCGGAGTTCATTCAGGAAGACGGCCTCGTTGCCTTCCCTTCGGACAAGCAGTGTCTCCGCAGTCAGGCTGGCCGCCGGCCAGCGTTGGATGAAGGGGTAAAGATAGGTATCGGGATCTATGCGCAGAAATATAAGGCCCAACGGCTGGTGGGCGTCCTGTTCATCGAAAATCGGGGCCAAGACCCCCAGGTGGACCCTCTGGTCCTGTTCACTGCGATAGAAATCCTCAAACCTCACCTGGCCCGAACGCAGGACATCCGAAACGTCCCTGGCCACAGAGGCGGAAACAGCCGGCAGTCCGGCGGGCAATGACAGGCGAGTCACACCTTGCGCGTCCAGCAGGAGAAGCTGGTCATAGCGAGGCTGGTATTTTCCCAGCCATGTCTGAAGCTGGCGTTGGGCGTCCGCGTCCTCCGGCCTTTCCAGGAAGCGCCGCACCAGCGCGGCAATGGGGGCGTTCTGGAAGAATGTGGAGCCATCCTCCAGCCGCTCCTTGCGATACTGCGCCAGATCCCCGGCCTTCAAGTCGGCAATAGCGGAGAGCTGTCGCTCGATCCCGATCCTAAATTGTTTCTCGTAGTTCCGGTAATAGAGCCAGCCGGTGATGACGATGCCCGCCGCCAGCAGGATGAATACCAGCAAAAACGCAAACTTGGCGCGCGATCTTGATGCTTCACTGGTTTTCATTGCCTGCAATTTCTTCGCGTTATCAGCTCCCGGATTTCGGGCGGGGTGGGGAAATGGATTCTTTGCCGCGTTCATAGCGGAAGATGGTGGTCTGAGACGGACGTTCCCTTTTCGGTTTCTTATGCAAAACTGTAGGCCTCTTCACATTCTCCGGTGGCTGACACTTCCCTATCTTCTGCAGACAATCTCCTCCATAACGGGGCGGAGCGATATAGCCTTAAAGGGTGAGTTCCGGCAGATTTTGAGGCTAATCCGGCGCGGGCCGGCACGACCGGCTAGAGTTTGGCAATGCCCGCCTTGATGGCGTAGCGGACCAGGTCGGCTTGCTTGTGGATGCGCAATTTGGCCATCACATGGTTCCGGTGGGCGTGGATAGTATTGACGGACAGGTCCAGCAGCGCGGCGATTTCCTTGGTGCTGCCCCCTTCGGCTGTGAGTTGCAGCACTTTCCTTTCCTGCCCGCTGAGCGCAACCGCCGCGGCTCCGCGCTTCCTCAAGCCCTTTTTTCCCCGAAGCCCCGCCTCCACGACGAAATGGGCGATGACGGGACAGAGATAGAAGCGTCCAGCATGGACCTCGGTCACGGCGTCCACCACGTTCCGTGTCACCGACTCTTTTGTCAGGAATCCGCGCGCCCCGGCCGCCAACGCCTCCTCCACCATGGCTCTGGTGTCGTGCAAGCTCAATATGATGATCTTCGCGCCCGGAGACCTCTTCAGCAGTTCCCGGGTGGTTTCGATCCCATTCAGTTTGGGCATGATAATGTCGAGGATGAATACATCCGTGGGTTTGGTCCCCGCCATCTCCAAGACTTCCATGCCGTCGGAAGCCTCGCCGGCGATGACGATGTCCTTTCCACTCCGTTCCAGGGCCAGCCGCAACCCGTCCCGAACCACCGGATGATCATCGGCGATGACGACGCGAAGGCTCATGGGAGGCTGCCTCTCTCTTCGCCGCGCCGTCTTGTCCGCCATAGCCTCGGCGGCGGAAGCGGAGCAGAGGCGGGTGCGGTTTCCATTGGCAGGCTCAAGCGCACCGTCGTCCCCTTGCCGCGCCGGGACTCCACGGCAAAAG
>JBEKIA010000237.1:0-5252 GCA_050011995.1 Verrucomicrobiota bacterium | reverse complement strand
GCATTTTGGTAACGCTTCACCAAATCGGCCATCTCGCTTGGAACCAGTTTCCTCGCCCCTTCTGCATCGAACATCTTGCTGCCATCCCAGACCACAGCATTTACCTGGAGATTCAATTTTTCGATAAATGCTCGGGCTGAACCAGCGTAAGGTTCCCAGGGGTAATCCTCCCCTAATGATATTTGTTTTCCCCAAAAATACGCGCAAGCTGCCATATCCAGTTCAATTTCAGCAAACCGCTCGTTCTGTGATCGCGTCAGGTTTGCTTTAGCCCCATCATAAGCGGCCCGCACGCGGACGACTTCGCGCAAAAAGTCGTTCTCATTGATTCCTGTATTAAGGTCTGCATCCAGCAAGCGAAGCTCCCCCGTGAGCGCGGTTCTTGTCGCTTCGTGTACCCGCCATATTTGAAACGCCCATGCTGCCGCACCAAAGCAGCAAACAACGATCAGGCCAGCGATTGCGATTCGCCGATTGAGACGGATTCCGGTCGCCTTTCCGGCTTCTGCTCCTTTCGGGGCCGGGACTATCCGGGCTGATTGGATTGTCCGTGCCGCCGGCCGGTGGAGCATCGTTGGCTGGCCGCACTGCGGACATTGAATGGTGTCGCCAACAGCGGATGCCGGAAATTCAATATGCTGCCCGCAATGAAGACATGAACACCCGATCAATGGAGCCGGTGAAGGCGATTTCGGCTCGGCGGCCATTGTCGGAGGCGGCTCTGTTGTTCGCGCTACTACCCGGTGGAGCATCGTTTTTTGATGACAGGTTGGACATTCGATTTCCGTACCCACCCCATCGGCGGGGCATTCCAATTCCTGTCCGCAATAATCGCACGGGCATTTCAGATATTCGGCGTTATCGCTCATAAGCTGACTCCACTTGTATTTGACCGCCAGCGTGCAAATCACACGCCAAGGCGATTTAAAGGCCATCCGAGGCTGCTGGCAAGACTTCTTCGTGCGGTTCAGCATATCCAGATTATGCGGCAAACAACTGGAATTCTTTGAACGGGAGGACGCGGAGAAAACGGAGCGCGGAAAGGGAAATCTCTGTTGCCTCTGTTTCCTCATGTTCAAATAGATCGGAAGTTCTTTTCACCCGACTCATTTTGGGGATCTGAGACATCCGAAATAACGGTATCCTGATATGCTTTCATGGCCTCTTTCATTTTCTCAGTGGGCGGGCGCGGGGGCGCCAGCAACGCTTTCAGAAAACGGCGCGACTGCGCGGCGTTGAGCACGATGCGCTCGCGAGGCTGCTGGCGTAATTTCATCATAACTTTCACGTTTGGTATCTGCATCAATGGTTGACACAAGTCAAACCCTGTTTTTTGAAACCAAAGCTGCGGCGCGCAAGAGGGCGCCGGCCTCCGCGTCGGTGCCGATGGTGATGCGCAGGTAATCTCTCGTTTCGGGGTAGGGGAACCAGCGGACCAGGACTTTGCGCTCGCGCAATTTTTGCAGCCAAACTTCGGCGGGAAATTTCGGCGGGCGCGCGAAAATGAAATTGGCCTGGCTCGGAAGGACGGCGAATCCCAGTTTTGACAATTCACTTGATAGGCGTTGGCGCGTGGCGATGATGCGCTGGAATCCGCGCCGGTAGTAGGGGAGATCGCCCAGCGTGGCCAGCGCGGCAATCTGGCCCAGGCCGTTGACGTTGTAACTGTCGCGGATTTTCTGGAGCGCGGCGATCAAATCGGCGTGGCCCACAAAATAACCGATGCGCTGAAAGCAGAGCGAATAGGCCTTGGAAAACGTCCGGGCCACGAGGACATGCGGAAGGCGCAAGGCCAGGGCCATGGCATTTTCGCGGGCGAAATCCGCGTAGGCTTCGTCCAAAACAACCACGCCGCGTTGCGCGCGGCACAGGGTTTCCAGTTCCGCCGTGGCGTAGCCGTGTCCGCTGGGCGCGTTGGGCGTGGTGATGAAGGTGAGCGCGGCCTGGAAATCCCACCGGCCCGCCTTGAGTTCGGCGAGGGCCGGAAGCCCGAAATCCGCCGCCAGCGGGACCGGATTGCGGCGCGCGCCGGCGATGTCGGCCAGCACCGGATACAGCGAATAGCTGGGCGAAAAAAATTGAACCAGCGCCCGCGAATGCGGGTTGGGCGGGCAGGCGCTTGCCGGCTCGACAAAGGCGCGGGTGGCCAGGGCGAGCAATTCATCGGAGCCGTTGCCCACGATGATGTTGGCGGGCCGGCAATGGTGCAGCGCGGCCAGTTTCTCGCGCAACGGCTCCGCCGTCGGATGGGGATAGAGGCGCAGGCGGGCGTCCACGGCGGACCGGACGGCGCGGAGGACTTTGGGGGAAGGCGGATAGGGGTTTTCGTTGGTGTTGAGTTTGACCAGGCCCCGGACCCGCGGCTGTTCGCCCGGAACGTAGGCGCGGAGACGGCGCACGAGGGGCCGGACGTAAGAGATATTCTTGACAGGATTAACAGGATTAACAGGATGAAGAGGGGAATTCTCTTTTCTGAATCCATTCTTAATCCTGTTCATCCTGTTCATCCTGTCCAAAGAATCTTTGTCTTTCATGTCCTGCAACTCGATTCCATCGTCGTTTCCGCAATTATCGCTTCTGAAAACGAATTTCCGCCGAGCGCCCGTGGGCGTCCAGCCCTTCCAATTCGGCGAATTTTCGGACGGTTGGCAGCGCCTTTTTCAGGGCGGCTCGCTTATATTCCACCAGGCTGGTGCGCCGTTGAAACTGGTCCACGGTCAGCCCGGCGAAGGAAGCGCCCGTCCCGCCCGCCGGCAGGGTGTGGCTGGGGCCGGCCACATAATCGCCCAGCACGGTGGGCGAATCGCCTCCCAGAAAAATCGCCCCCGCCGTCGTGATTTTCTCCGCCAGGCCCGCGCCGCGGCGGCAGATGATTTCCAGATGCTCCGGCGCGAGGCGGTTGGCCAGCGCCACCGCCTCCTCCAGGCCGGCGACCTGGATGAGCCAGCCGTTGTTGCGCAGCGCGCGTTCGATCAGTTCGCGCCTCCCCAGCCCGGGCAATTGCCGCGCGATTTCCTTTTGCACGGCGCGCAGCAGCTTGAGCGAAGGGGTCGCCAGCCAGACCCGCTCGTGCCCGGAGCCGTGTTCGGCCTGGGCCAGCAAATCGGCGGCGATGAAGTCCGGACGGGCCGTGTCGTCGGCCAGCACGAGCAATTCGCTCGGCCCCGGCAGCAAATCCATGGCGGCGCAGCCGTAAAGGAGGCGCTTGGCGGCGACAACGTAGGCGTTGCCCGGCCCGAAAATCTTCCGGACAGGGCGGATGGTTTTCGTTCCCACGGCAAGGGCGGCGATGGCCTGCACCCCGCCGATGCGGTAGATTTCCGTCGCCCCGGCCTGGCGCGCGGCGTAGAGCAGGGCCGGATGGATTTGCCCGTTGCGATCACAGGGCGTGCAGACGGCGATTTCGCGGCAACCGGCCACGCGGGCCAGCGGAATGGTCATCAGCGCGGTGGAAACCAGCGGCGCCATGCCGCCCGGAATGTAGATGCCGACGCGAAAAAACGGATCGAACTTTTCGCCCACCGCCGCGCCGTGCGAGTTGCGCATCGTCCAGCCCCGGCGCAGGGAGCGTTTGGCGAAGGCCCGGATATTGGCGGACGCTTCCGCCACCGCCGCGCGCAGGGCTTCATCCGCCCGCAGCGAAGCCGCCATCAATTCGGAGCGCGACACGGCGAATTGGTCCGGTTCCAGCTTCGCGCCGTCGAAGCGCTCGGTGAATTCGCTCAGGGCGGCGTCGCCGCGCTGGCGCACGGCCTGGATGATTTCGCGGGCGCGTTGCTCGATGGCCGGATCGAACAAGCTGGAGGAAGCGATCAGGCGGTCGCACTGATCGCTGTAATCCGGGGCCTTGAGGAGCAGGACATTCATGAGGCGGCCAAGTTAGAGGAAGCGCGGGCGGAAGTCAAAAAAAGCCGCCGCCGGCCAGTGATGTCTCGCGGCCAACATACGAAGGGGAGCATTTCACATTTTTGGGTTCCCCTCTTAATCTTAATCCTAATCCTGCCCCGCCTTCTCCGAACAAGATTAAGATTAAGAAAGAAAACCCAATAAAGTGAACTGCGCCCCATACGAAGGCCCCGGCAAATTGGGGATTGATTTGGATCGCGAAATACGAATACATGACCCCAATGATAAGGTATTGAAGTGATGAATTGGCGGGCATTTTGTCTAAGAAATATACCTTGATTTGCCTTGATTAGGCTTGATTGGACTTGATTGGAAAAGCCCGTTTGTGCGCGTAACATGTTCATGGAAAGGCACTTGAGACGATTTGACGCAAAAAGCCTCAAACACACGAGTAAAGCCTTTGTCGCGGGGTGAAGATTTAAAGTACATTGACTTGCTAAAGTATGAAGGGGATCGGTTCGTTTGGCAAAAATGCCCACTTTCCGGTAGTGCCTTAATTCCAATGTTGTAGTGTCGGCGCCTTGTCCGCCGTAGTCTTGACGAAGGCGGATGCGCGCCGATGTCGAGCCAGAGGCTCGACGCTACACCGAATTGAGGCACTACCCCTTTCCCATGCTCGATCCTCCCTCCACTGTCCTCCGGGGCGAAGGAGGTTCCACTTCGCGTTGCTTCCGGCTCCGCCGCGCCCCGGCGCCCGGCCTGGAGGCCTCCTGCCGGAGGCCGCCCCTGAGTGTATGCCTTCGTCTCTCACGCTGGCAATTGAATCATAGGTTCTAATTTTTGTCAAGCCGCGTTTGGGAAAAAATCGGTTCCGCAACAGATCGTTGGCCAAGTCGCCGGCCCGGGTGACGCTGATGGCGGTGGATTCCATGTTGCTGGCGCGTCAAGGGCAATCCGGGCGAGGCAATAGATCCGCCCCCTCAACTATAGGGCGGGGCGTGTCGAGAAGAATGCGGCGGTCATAGACCGCCGCTACAGGGGAAGGGAATTGGACAGGGCTGTCCATGGAGGCGGGGGGAAATGGGAAGAACCGGCGGCTCACGCGGGGGCGGCGGGGGATTGTTCCTGGATGATGGTTTGGGTCTTGAATTTTAGCGCCACAAAGATGAAGAGCACGGACGCGGCCAGCATCAGCCAGGTGAAAAACAGGTAGTAGTCCGCCCCCTCCAGATAGAGTTTTCCACCGTGAGCGTTGAGTTTGTTGACCAGGTAGGTGAAGAAGGTGCCCAGGGTGATGGAACCGAAATAAAGAGCCATGACCAGGGACTTCATTTTCCTCGGGGCCTGGGTGTAGGAAAACTCCAGGCCGGTGATGGAGACCAGGATTTCCGCCGCCGTGATAAACA
>JBEKIA010000236.1:0-8482 GCA_050011995.1 Verrucomicrobiota bacterium | reverse complement strand
CACTCCCTGGGCGTCCTTATTTCTTCTTGAAGGTGCGCATATAGGTGACAAGCCCCTTGATTTGGTCGTCAGTGAGGCCCGCAGTGGGCTGCATCAACGTCTTGTCATCCTTCTTCAACCCTTCCTTGATGGATTTAAAGGCCACATCGTCCTTCAATGCGTCCTGAACCTTGGCGTCGGTGTAATCCTTCGTCCCCAGCCGCTTGCCCATCGTAGTGTCGCCCTTGCCGTCCGCGCCATGGCATCTGAGGCAGCTTTTCTCATAAAGCGCCTTGCTGTCCTGGGCGGAGGCCACTCCTGCCGCCATCATACAGATGGCGGCTGCAACTATCATGCTTCTTTTCATGCTTCCTCCGTGAGTTCGGGTTTTTTGCGTGTTTCCCGGCGGCGAACTCCATCCCGCCGGGAAAACGGCGGCCGCGCGCATCGCGGCCCAATCTCAAGCCTGCGCCGGGCGCGAACCGGCCGGCGGCGGCGCGCCCGGGACCACATTTTCCAGGGTCGGCAGGTCCGTGGCCAGAAAATACTTTATGAACGCCGTCAAAATGAGAAAGGGCAGAATCAGCAGCGCCAGGGAAAGCCACCAGCCTTCGTGGCCGGCGAACTCCATCTTGTAGCTCATGAAACCGCGCAGGCTCTTGGAAAAAAGCTGGCCGCCGATGACCACATTCCACCGCATGGCCAGCACCCCGATCAGGATCAGCGCCGTGCTGGAAAAATAAACGCGGCGGCGGTTCAATTCGCCGACTTTCTTGCGGATGAGTTGCATGGTTCCCAGCAACAAGAACGGCACCAGCGTGCCCAGGCAGGCCTGCCCGATCAGCAGCGTGTAAAACAGCTTGCTGGCCGCCACGTACTTCAGCACATCAATCCCCTCCTCCGCCGAATAGAGCCGGTGCAGCCAGTCCAGCCCTTCAATGGCCGCATCCAGCACCAGGGCGTAGAAGAGAAAACTGATCATCAAATCCAAACACCGCATGTCCGCCGTGATCCGGCGCGCCCAGCAGAGGAACATGTAGGCGAAGACGCAGAGCGCCATTCCCGACACCACCGCCGAAAGAATGAAAATGACCGGCATGAGCGCGTTGCCCCACCACGGATTGGCCTTGATCGAGCCAAAAATGAACCCGACATATCCGTGCAACAGAATCGCCGACGGAATGCCGACGATGGAAATGATCCGCCCCATTTTCGCATCCAGACTCAGTGCCGGCCCGGAAATGTCGGTGACACCCAGGGTGAAGGCGCGGTAGATGATGCCGCGCAGGCCGGTTTGCGTTTTCGACCATTCGACAAAGTCGCGGCGGTAGTCAAACCAAAGCTCCAGCAGCAGCACGGCCATCAGGTACCAGGCATAGACAAAGCCAAACATGGCCATGGGCGAACTGAAGTGCGGCGTCATCATGATTTCAAAGCAGCGTTCCGGATGGCCGAGATGAAACAGCAAGGGCAGGGTGGCGCAGAGCAGGAAGGCCAGCGCCGTCAGCAGCGCCAGCCGGTAAATCGGTTCCAGCGCCTTGACTTTGAAAACCCGCACCAGCGAGGCCATGATGAAAGCGCCCGCCACCAAACCGGTGATGTAGGGATAGACCACGATGAGCACGCTCCACAGGGGATGCAGCGTCCTTTCATTGGGATAGACGTAACCGTCGAATTGCGGGAGCGCGTCCACGACGTTGGTGAGAATGTTGGCACTCATTATCGAACCACCTCATCCAAGCCCGCATAGGCCAAACGCGGCCCTGTGCCCAGACTCGGTTTCAGTTCCTCCACCTTGTTTTTGGCGATGAATTGTTGCAGCGGATCGTTCTCCAGGCCCGGCGCGGGGTTTTTCAAATCCCCGAAAATCCGCGCCTGCGAGGGACAAATCTCCACGCAGGCGGGCTTGAGGCCGCGGGTTATCCGATGGTAGCACAGGCTGCACTTGTCGGCGGTGTGGGTTTCCGGATTCAAAAAGCGGCAGCCGTACGGACAGGCCTGGATGCAAAAACCGCAGCCGATGCAATAACTCTTGTCCACCAGCACCGCGCCGTCCGGGGCGTCAAAGGTAGCCCCGACCGGGCAGACCTGCGTGCAGGGCGAGTGCTCGCAAAGATTGCACATCTTCGGGACAAAGAACGACTTGAGAATCTCCTCCTTCGGAATCAACAAGCGCGGGAAGCCCTCCTTCCCGCCGTCCGGCGAGTCCACCACGGTTTCGCCGCGGGTTTTGCCGGAACCCGCCTCGGGCTTCTTGATCACGTACCGCTCAATCCAGGTGCGCCAGTGGCCTTCGGGCACGGCGTTCTCCTCGCAGCAGGCTTCCACGCAAAGGCCGCATCCGATGCAACGGTCCACGTCGAAGGCCATCAGCCATTTGTGTTGGAACGGATCGTAGCCCGCCGGGGCGTTGGAGGAGGCCAGAACATTTTGCACGCCCGCCTTGCAGGTGCGCGCGGCGGGCATGGCCAGAATGCCTCCGGCGATGGCAGCCAGATTCTTCAGGACGGCGCGCCGGGTGATATTCTCACTCATGGAACCTCATTGGGTTGGTGGGGAACATGGCACTCGGTGCAAAGATTTCCCGTGTAATGATCATGCACGTTGATTTGATGGAGCCATTGGGGACGCGAGGGGCTGGCCTCATGGCACCGCACGCACAGGCTCATGTTGAGCTTGGGCAGTTTCACGGCCCAATCCTCCACATGCGCCCGGCCGGGGCCGTGGCAAGTTTCGCAGGAAAGGGTTTTGTGTTCGCCCTTGGCCAGTTTCGCCGCGTGGTCGGTATGGCATTCCACGCAGGCCGCTTTTCCGGCCCAATAGGGTTCCCGCGAAGCCATGTCGTGCAAGGCGTCAAACCGGTAATGGCCGTGCAGCCCAAAGGAGGGGGGCGTCAGGAAGAAGCGCGCCGTGAAATAAACGCAAAGGATCCCGATGGTCAGCAGCACCAGGCGGACGATTTGCGGCGGCATTTTGAGCAATCGCGGCATTCGGTTCCGTCCTCAAGCATCGCCGGAGTTTCCGGCGGCCATAAATCTGCGGTTCGTTTTCACACCCACAGCATGGCAAGGCGGCGCGGATTCCGCTTTGCATGATTTGTCATTTACACGACATTTTTTGTGAGGTTGATCCGTCAAACCCCGCGCGAGACGGGCCGGCCTTCGGGAGCGCCCTCCTCTTCCGGCGCCGCGGCCGTTGCCGGGCCAATGCGGCGGCGGCCGATACCTCCCTGGAAAGTGATGCCCGCCATGCATTGTCTTTAAAAGAGCAAGATTTGTGTAGCTTCTTGGTATCGTTGCCGGCGCGCATTCGGGCTTGACCACCAGTCCCGGCGGGGTTATTTATAATGGACATTGGATGCGCCCGCGCCATTCCGGCCCCGGCCAGGCGAATAAAGATGAACCCTGGTGGAGTTTTCGATTCCGCAGGTGAACTTATGACAAATTATTTAAGCGTCAGGTTCATCCTGACTTGCGCCTTCGCCTTGTCCTTTTTTTGCCCCGCCCAGGCGCGCGGAGGCGATGTGGGATTGGCCTGGGACCCGAGTTCTGACGGGCGCGCCTCCGGGTATCATCTCTACTACGGGTTGAGCAGCGGCGCTTACACGGCGAGCGTGGACGCGCAGACGAATTTGGCCGCGACGGTTGTCGGATTGACGCCAGGGCTGGTGTATTATTTCGCCGTGACGGCCTACGACATCAATGGCGACGAGAGTGTGTTTTCAGACGAGGTCACCAACAGGCTGCCAATGCCTCCGCAGATTACCGCGCAGCCGTTGACCCAAACGGCCATCGCCGGCGCGTCCGCAACCCTTGCGGTCAGCGCCGCCGGCGATCCGCCCCTGAGTTTTCAGTGGGTGAACAGGCTGGCGCCAATTCCCGGCGCCACCTTGCCGGTCCTCAGTTGGCCCCAGATCGGCACTGCCAACGCGGGCAAGTACACCGTCATTGTCTCCAATCCGTGGGGCAGCGCAACCAGCAGTGTCGCCACGCTGACGGTGCTCGTTCCCCCGGCGATCCTCACCCAGCCTCAGTCGCAAACGGTGATTGCCACGACTGCGGCGTCGTTCTCGGCCGCCGCGACCGGCACTGCGCCGTTGACGCTGCAATGGTACTGCGGAAGCAAGGCCATCTCGGGAGCCACCAACAGCGTCCTGGCCTGGGCCAGTGTCGGGGCTTTGAATGCGGACAATTACTGCCTCAAAGTGTCCAATGGCGCGGGCGCGGCCACCAGCTCGGTGGCCACGCTGACGGTCCTTCCCACCAATACGATAGCGACCGCCGCCGGGGCCTATAACGGCTTGTTCTTCCAAACCAACGCCGATGGAACGGCCGACGTGACCGAGGCCACCGCCGGGTTGCTGGGCAACTGCGTGGTGGCCGGCAACGGCGCCTACAGCGCCAAGGTTTATGTCGGCGGAATGTCCTACCCGTTTTCGGGGGTTTTTGATATTTCCGGAAACGCCAGCGGCACGATTTCCCGCGCCGGCGCGGGTTTGCCGAATTTAACGGTCGTTTTGCGCCTGGATTTGATCAACGGCACGCGGCAAGTGACCGGCACTGTTTCGAGCACGACTGCTGGCAACGCCTGGATCGCGCCTTTGGTCGGCGATCTGGCAACGAACGCCTTCCCGCAGCTTGCCGGGGTCAGTCTTTTGATGTCTCCTGGATCGTCCGCCAATTCTCCAACCAATTGCGGCGCGGCGGCCGGCCTCGTTCTCAACAGCGTCCTTTCCCTCTCCGGCGCCTTGGGGGACGCCGCGGCCATTTCGCAAACCGTGCCAATTTCCAAGGATGGGAACGCGCCTCTGTACGTCAACCTCTACACCAACGGCGGCCTGCTGGAAGGATGGATCAATTTGGCCGGCAGCGCCCCGACCGGCAATCTCACCTGGATTCGCCCCGGCGGCGTCCTCCTGCCGGCGGGTTTTCCTGCGGGCTTCGACACGGTGGTGCAGGTGACAGGCACGACTGCCAACCACTGAAGGCGCTACCGGCCTTCGAGCCAATCGGCCATTTCGCAAAGTGCCTGATAGTATTGGTCCCTGGAAATTCCCAGCGCGGCGGCCCCAAAAACCTCCGCGTCATCGGACGATGCGAACTGCCCATAGTTGACAACGACCAACTGATAGAGCGCCAGGTGCGCCACCCGGTCCATCCGCGCCAGGAACAGCGGATGGATGTGCAGGACAAATCCGTCTTCGGGCCGGTCGCTGTTGGGTTTGGCCCAGGCGCACTCCCCCGGCAGGAGCGGGGCGGCGTCGAAGGCGATCTGGCAGGGGTATCGGACACAGGCGCGGTCCTGGAGAATGAGGAGCAATTGGGTCCAGCCGATGCCGGGGCCGTACTTCTCCTGGATCTCGGCGCCCCTGGCCGCCAGATGCTCGCCCAGCGATTGTCTGGCGTCATCGGCTGTAAGTCGAGTGGACATCGGAGCGGCGGTTAAACCCGCGGCGGGGCGGGAGCGGCGGAATGGGCCGGCGGCTCCGGCGGTCCTTCGTTCTCCTTGGACAATCGCCCCTGCAGAATGGGCACGGACATCCGGAGAAAAACCGTGTAGCAGAGCAGTCCGAAGGCCCAGATGCCAAAGCAAACCAGCGTCTCATTGAGGGAAGGCCGGTATTCCATCATTTCGCCCAGGGGCGTTGGAATAAAGCCGGGGATCACCAGCCCCATTCCTTTTTCGATCCAGATGCCCACAATGCAAAGGACGCAGGTCAGGTTGAGCCACTTGAGGCTGCGGCTGACAGGCAGCACCAGCAAGACCATGGCCACCAGGTTGAAGGCGATGGCGGTCCAAATCCAGGGCACCAGGGCGTGATGATGGTCCAGGCCGACGAAGAGGTATTTCGACGAGGCGTCATGCAGGTTGCCGGAATAGAACTCCTTGAAGACCTCGTTGACGAGCAGGAACACATTGATGAGCATGGAAACTTGCACGATGCTGCGAAGGGTCATCAGGGCGCGATCGGTGATGAGGAGCCGCTCGGACATTCTGGACCGGACAATCTTGTTGACTTGGGGAGATTTCATCAGAAGCCGCAAGGCGTCCGCCGAAAGGCTGAGAACCAGGCTGGGTTCTTCGGCCATGGCAGTGGCCACGCGCGGCGTGGCATGGAGAGCGGAGATTTCTCCCACCTGTTCCCCGGGCCCCGCCGTGCGCGTCACCCGGAAACGTCCTCCCTCCTCCCGGACCACCACCACGGAGCCGCGCAGGATGAAAAAGGCCCTGTCCCCGGTTTCTCCCTGGCGCAAGAGAGCGTCCCCAGGCGGAACCTCCAGGACTTCCGCCGTCGGCAGAACCCGCTGGCGGATCTCGCCCGGCACCGACGCCATTTCGGGAAGACGGCCCGACAAAAGGGCCAGGTCCTCCAGGGTGGCAGGGCGGCGTTTGGATCGTTCCGCGGGCGGACCGGCCGCGCCGGGCAATCCAGCGCCCGGTGAAGAGGAGGAGGTGACGCGCCGAACGACCTGCATGGCGAGAATGATCAGAGCGGGACCCGCCGTAAATGCGGAGGCCAGGAAACGGGGTCCCACGATGGATGAATTCCAAAAGGGCCGCCCGCCCAGACCCACATAAAGAAACGCCGTGACGGTGTGGATGGAGACGGCCCAGACGATGGCGATGAAAACAAAGGGAATGTAAAACCATTTGCCCGGTTTGGTCTTTCGATAGCGGCAGTAGAGCAGATAGCCGCAAATATGGACATTGAGCAAAAGGTAGCCGTTGAGCACAATGACGTCCCAACTGAGCATGGATTTGGGAAAGTTGAATTGGCCGATGCCCGGGATCAAATGCCAGAAACGATCCGGCCGCCCCAGGTCCACGGTCACGAAAGCCAGGCACATCAGGATCGCCGCCACCGCCAGCAGTTCTCCAAAGATGACCAGGTCATGCAGGTCCTCGTTCTTATAGATATAAACCGGGATGACCATCATGACGGCCGCCGCCGCCACGCCCACCAGGAAAGTGAAGTTGGCGATGTAAACGCCCCAAGACACTTCGTCGCTCATCCCGGTGACGACCAAGCCATGCGCAAACTGCCGGCAATAGGCGTTGAGGCCGAGCAGGCAGATCACGGTGAGCAGGCCCATCCAGGCCTGATAACGCCAGTCGCCCTCCAGGGCGATGCGGGCGCAACGGCCGAGAAAAACAGAATAATTCCGAATCGCGCGCCTCATACGTCGAAGTAGTAAAAGAACCGCGGCGAGGTGCCCATTTCCTCCTTGAGCTGAATGAAGACACGTTTGCTCTTGAGGATATAGGAAACCTCGCTGTTGGGGTCGAGAATGTTGCCGAACTTGCGCGCCCCGGCGGGGCAGACTTCCAGGCACGCCGGATAGCGGCCCGCTCGCGAGCGCTGGATGCAGAAGTGGCATTTTTCCATGACCCCCTGGCGCCGCGGGCGGTTGCCCAGATAAGCCATGTCGGGGTTGAGGCGGTCCTTTGGGATGGACGGCTTGGTGAAGTTAAATCGCCGCGCCCAGTAGGGGCAGGCCGCTTCGCAATAGCGGCAGCCAATGCACCAATCATAATCAACGACGGTGATCCCGTCGGCTTCCTGCCAGGTCGCGTGAACGGGGCACACTTTGACGCACGGCGGGTTCTTGCATTGCTGGCACTGCACGGGCATGTAGAAGAAGCCCTTTTCCGGCACGGATTTGGACGCATAGAAGTGGTCCGCTTTGTCGGTGCCCAGCGAGCCGTCGGGCAGGCGGAGAACGCGGATGTATTGGATTTCCGGATCGCGCGATTCGTTGTTCTCCGCCACGCAGGCGTGGACGCATTTGCGGCAACCGATGCAGCGGGTCAGGTTCAGGCAATAGACGTATTCGACGCCGTCCATCGGTTTCAAATCCCGCACATGCGGACGCAAGCCGTACTGCTGTTCCACTTCGTCCTCGATTCGCTTCAAAACCCGGGCCATGTCCTGCGGCGTCATCTCCTTGTAATACTTCTGGAGGAACCGCTCCATGGTGGGAAAATCATTCATGTCCAGCAGCGGCTTGAGGCTGGCGGCCAGCGCGGCCAGCCCGGTCGTCAGCACGGCGGAAGTGCGGAGGAAGCTGCGCCGCCCCATCACGTTGGCCGTGGGCGCTGGATTGCGGGGCGTAGATGAGGGTGGTTTGTCCATATCATTCCTGGCGAGCCGGCACGGCGTCCGCGACGGTAATCTCCCTCAATGGGTACGGTCCTGGGGCAGGCGGCCGCGAAGGAAAGTGGGGGTAATGAGGGTTGTGGCAGTTGACGCAGTCCTTTCGTTCCATCGCGCCTTTGCTGAGTTCCCAATATCCGCTGGTCCGGCCATGCGCGCCAGCGTCCCAGTCGGCTTTGGTCGGCCCGTGACAACTGCCGCACAATTGGCTGCTTTGGGCGAAGGTCAACTGCCGTCCGTCCCTGGGCTGGAGCAAGGTGAGGTTGGTCTCGTTGTGGCAGTTAAAACAATTGTTGTTGCGGCCGTGCTGTCCGTGCCCCATCACGATGTCGGCATGCCGGTTTCGCG
>JBEKIA010000235.1:0-5300 GCA_050011995.1 Verrucomicrobiota bacterium | reverse complement strand
TAGGTGTCCACCACCCAGGGCAGCGTGTCCATGTCCGCGATCAGGGCGCGCTCCTTGTTGTGGATGATCTTGCCCTCCCGGTTCCGATAGGAAAGGCCGTCCACCTCGGAAAGCGGGCGTCCTTCGGCGACTTCCTTGCAGGTGAAATCAAACTCCTTGCGTCCCACCCAGTCAATGGCGGCGGAGGCTTTCAAGGTTTCCGCCGGCAGCACCGCCGCATGAGCGCCGATGAAACCGACGATGGTTGCGGGTTTTTGCCGCTTGATGGCTTCGGCCACCTGGCAGTCATTTCTCAGCGAAGGGGTGGAGGTGTTGATGATGACGTGATCAAACTGGCGCGCCTCTTCCAGGCATTGCTGGACGCCGATGTTATGGGGCGGGCAATCGAGCAATTTGCTGTTGGGCGTGAGCGCGGCCGGCTGGGCCAGCCAGGTGGGGTACCAGAACGAGGTGACTTCGCGCCGCGCCTGGTAACGCGCTCCCGCGCCGCCGTCAAACCCCTCAAAGCTCGGAGGTGAAAGAAAAAGTGTTCTCATGTCATCAGTTTCTTAGATTATACGCGGGATTCTTCTTCCACCAGCAAAGACTTGAGATAAACATCGCGTCATAAGGAATTGCGCGTGTTGAAGGTCAATGGAATGGCCGCTGGATATGAAGCCGCTTTGAGGCAAACCCCCGGCGCGACAGGCCGGCGGCCCATCCCATGCGGAGGTATTCGTTGCCCATCCTGCAGGAGGCCTGCCCGGCGCTAATTTGCCATTTCCAGGCAGACTAAACGATCTTCGTCGCGCAGATAGAGTTTTTTTCGCGAGAGCACCGGCGCGGCCCAGCAGGGGTAATGCAATTGCGGCACCTGAAAATGGCCAATCTCCTCCGGCTGCACGGGGTTAGGCTTGAACAAACCAAGAAGGCCGCCTTCGCCCAGGGTGATCAACTTCCCGTCCGCCAGAATGCTCGAGGCCCGCCCATACACCCCCGGTGTCCGCGCGCTGTGGGCCGGCCAGCTCTCGTCCAGGTCCCACGTCACTTTGCCCGTTCTCAGTTCCACGCAACGCATCCGCGCATCGGGTTCGTTGCGGCCGCTGAACGCGTAAAGATACCCGTCCAGAAGAATCGGAGTGGTCCAATGAAGTTCCAGCGCGTCCCCGCGCCAGACTTCCTCCACGCTCTTGCCGTCCGGCTTCTCCCGCAGCAGGACCGACCCAATTTTGTAGTACGCCGCGGAAATGAAAATCAAATCATCCGCCACCACGGGACACATCGCATTGACGGACTCGTTGACGGTCGAACAAAACCAGAAGCTGAAGTTCACCGCGCCCGTCCTGGGATCGAGAGAAACCAGTCCCTGGCGCGTCAAGCAGAGGACCTCCCGCCGCCCATGGATCGTCGCCGCGACCGGGGTCGAATAGCTGGCCTGCTTGTCCCAGGATTTCCAGCGCACCTTCGGTTCGCCTGGCCAGCCCGTCATCGCCACGCCTTGCCAATTCGCTTCACCGACACTCTGCCAAACCGTCGCGCCGCTCCGCGGGTCGAATGCCACCAGGCCCGAATTGGGTTGTCCGCCCACCATGACGATGAGCAAGCCCCCTTCCAGAATGGGCGTGCTGCCGACGCCGAAAAAGGCCTCCGGCACCTTGAAGTCCACCGCCGTATCGCGCTGCCACACCAGCTTGCCGGTCTGCAGCTCCAGGCAGGTCAGCTTTCCTTCCGCGCCAAAAGTATAACAAAAATTGGAAGTGAGCAGCGGCGTGCAACGCGGGCCGTTGTTGTAGCCGTAGGGATCAATAAAATGGCTGGGGTAACCAAAACGCCAGAGCGATTTCCCGGCATCGGCGGAAAAACACTCCACGACCTCTTCATTGCCAATGCGATGGTGGAGCACCAGTTTTTGACCGAGGATCGAAGGAGCGCCATAGCCTGTCCCGACAGCCTTCTCCCAAACCAAAGCCGGCCCGTTCGCCGGCCATTTGTCCAGCAGCCCTGTTTCATCGGAAAACCCATTCCCGCGCGGCCCCAGCAATTGCGGCCAGTCGCCCGCCACCGCCAGACTGGCCGTGCCGCAACAAAGAACCAGGCTGAGGTGGAGCTTACTTGTCATTCTTCCGGGAAAGGTCGAAACAGAAAAGTCTGTCCTTGTCGCGCGCGTAAAGAAAACCGTCCGCCAGGGCCGGGGAGGCGCGCACCCCCTCCGGCATGATTTGCGCGCGGTCCAACTCCTTGTAACCCTCCGGCCGGGCCGCCGCGCGGATCAGTTCGCCTTTCTCCGTGAGCACCAGCAAACGATCCCCCGCCAGGATGATGGCGCCCGCGCCCACCGAGTCCTCACGCCAGACAATTCTGCCCGTCCTCAGTTCCACGCACCGCAGGCTCGGCGCGGGTCTAAAACCGGGGTCTGCCCGCCCGTCAATGCCGTAAAGAAAATCCCCGCGATGAACGCTGGTGGCGTAATGATTCGACAGAATGTCGTCCCCGGACCAGATTTTCTCCACCCCGCTGCCCCGCACCCGCAGCAAAACCGCGCCGGTCCCATAGCAGGCGGAGAGAAAAATCGTGTCATCAATAATTAACGGCGTGGCCGCGTTGACCGAGTTGTGGTCGCGCGACCGCCAGGGAAATTGAAATTGGACCCGCCCACTGGCGGGATCGGCCGCCACCAGGCCCGCGCGCGTAAAAAAGAAAGCGTAACGCCGGTCGTGAATCGTCGCGGCGACGGGGGAGGCGCAACTCGCCTCGTCCTCCGTGCTCTTCCAGAGCACCCGGCCCGTACCCTTGTCGAACGCCACAATCCCCGCCCCGTCCGGCCCGCCGATGTTGAGCAGCACAGAGCCGCCCTCCACCAGCGGCGAGCAGGCCGCGCCAAAAAATCCCTTGCCCTGATGAAACTCCTTTTTTGTATCCAACTGCCATGCCTTTTTTCCGTCCGATAAATCGAGACAGAGCAGCATTCCCTCCGCGCCGAAGGTGTAAACCTTCCCGTTGGCGACGCACGGTGTCGCGCGCGGCCCCTCGTCAAAACCAAAATCATCGCGATAAGAGGTCGGATACGATTCGCTCCACTTGGGCGCGCCGGTTCGCGCGTCGAGGCCTTCCACAACTTCCTGATTGCCCACGCGGTGGAATAGAATCAAAAGATGACCGGCCACCGCCACGCCGCTAAAACCTGCCCCCACGTTCTTGCGCCAAACCACCGCCGGCCCGTCCGCCGGCCAAGCGTCGGCCAGGTCAGACCCGCCGTAAACACCGTCGCGCGCCGGCCCAAGAAACTGCGGCCAATCCGCAGCCCACCCCCGGGCGGAGGCGCAACAACAGAGCGTCAGACAAAGGCAAAAGCTGCGAATCATGTCCTGCTTAAACCAAGGGCACTGCTAATTTTGGCCGTCTTCAAAGACTCCTTCCGAGAACGCCGCCAAAGCTTCGAGAATGTTCGATTTCCCCGCGGTGGCATCGCCCATGAAGAGGTTGGCCCGCCGCGGAGAGAACTCCAGATCGCGGAGCGATTTGAAGTTCGGGATGGATACTTTGGTGAATCCGGTGAACATTGCCGAACAGCCTTGCGCCTATTCTCCCCTCAACGGAGGGGTCTTGCTTCTGGAAATCTTCGCCATCAATTCGTCCCGCTGCGATGAATCGCCGGTCCCGCAGCCGCCGCCGCCGGCGTTGATGGCGGCCGTGGCCTCGGCCAGGTGGCCCTTGCCGATGGAAAACCCGTTGAACGCCCGCACGTTCCGGCCCTGGTAATAGGGCTTGGGCTTGGCGCTGAAATTGTAGGACAGGTTTTTCCAATTGTCCCTGGCGCTGCTGCTCAAGGCCCCGCTCGGATCGTAGCCGCAATGGACCATGCAGTTTTCGCAGCGGGGATCGCGCGCCACGCCGTCCACCACGCCGTATTTGTTCCAATCCACTTTCTCCAGCATCTCCTGGTAACCGGCATAATGGCCGTCGGTCATCAAATAACAGGGGGCCTTCCAGCCGCGGACATTGCGCGTGGGAATGGCCCAGGCGGTGCAGGTCAATTCGCGCTTGCCCGCCAGAAACTCCTGGTAAACCCGCGTGCCGATGATCGTGAAGCGGTCCCCCCATTTCTCCATGTCCTTGAATTTTTCCAGGGTCATTTTCCGTGTCAGGAAGAAATCCTCCGGCTGTTTGGCCAGGCGCCGGACCATGTCCCTCTTGGCCGCGTCATATTCGTATCCCGGCGAAATGGTGTGGGCATCCACTTCCAGGGAGGAGAAGAACTCGAACATCTGCTCGATTTCCTGGACGGCGGTTTCCTTATAGACGGTGGTGTTGGTCGCCACCTGGTAGCCGAGGATTTTGGCCATCTTGACGGCTTGGACGCATTCCTGGAACACGCCCTCCCGTTCCACGATCAAGTCGTGCGTGTATTCCAGCCCGTCCACATGAACGTTCCAGTAGAGCCACCGCGTCGGGCGGATGACCGGGCGGCCGTCGCTCCTGCCCTTGCGGATGGTTTGCGCGTCCTTTTCCGTGATCAGGTTTTGTTCCTGCAACCGCGCCAGCACCGGCTCCAGTTTGGCGCTGTACTGCGCGGCAAGATAATCCTTCATTTTCTTGCGCATGAACATGCCGTTGGTGCAGACATAAACGATGCGGCCCTGCCGGAGCAGCCCGCTGGCCAACTCCTCAATTTTCGGGTAAATCAAAGGCTCGCCGCCGCAAATGGAAACCATCGGCGCGTCGCACTCCTGCGCCGAGGCCAGGCAATCCTCCAGCGGCATCATGTCCTTGAGACTGGTGGAGTATTCCCGGATGCGTCCGCAGCCGGTGCAAGTCAGGTTGCAGGTGTGGAGCGGCTCCAGTTGCAGCACGAGCGCGAATTTGGGCGTGCGCTTGATTTTGTGCTTGATAATATGTCCGGCAATCTTTGCCGTCAGCGCGAGCGGGAATCGCATAAATTTTGATCAGCTAGGGCCACGGGCAAGTTGGTTTCCGTCCGGCCCGGCACGGGTGGTTGCGGCAACGCCGGTTTTGTCTGGGCCAACGCCGGCAACAGGAACATCAGCGGCGAAACCGAGGAGGCGGCGGAAAGGCCGCCGCAGCCCGTTCCGAGCACGAGCAGGGCTGAAGCCATCGCCGGAATTTTGAGCCATGCGCCGATTTTCACTGCCGCAGTATAATGCCCGGCGGCCAATCGGCAACAATTAAAATTAAAATCAAGTTCAATCGGGTGTGTGACCGCTGAGTAACCCACAATCGAAAAGCAAGCAGGACGGTCATTTTGTGGTTGCAGATTGTATCTTTATAGATACATTTCAGCCATGAAACTTGATCTTGATGAC
>JBEKIA010000234.1:0-5358 GCA_050011995.1 Verrucomicrobiota bacterium | reverse complement strand
AACCCCACTAATAGGGGTTTTGCTTTGGGCTGTCAATGGTTTTTCTGAGGATTTTCGTGAGGATACGCCCCCAGTCCCGCCCTGCCATCCAAGACTTGATTGCCGAATGCGCCCGGCTTATCATCGCCGGGTAAACGCCATGATCGTCACCACGACAAGAACTTTCCGCGGCGCAATCCGCCAAGAAAACCCGGGCCATTCGCCCATGCACCCGCCTGTTCCATGAATCCTGTCAAGACTATTCCACTGCTCGCCGCGCTGCTGCTGCTCTCCCATTCCGCCCCGGCCCTGGACCGGACGAATGTCACGTTCAAGGTCTTCCAATTCCCCCCGGACAAGATCCCTGCGATTGACGGCAAGACCAATGATTGGGACATCGTGCCCGAAGATTACGTCGTCGGCTCGGACCAGTTGGTGGACGACATGCACAACCACACCAATGATCCCAAACACCTGAACGCGCGGGTCAGAGTCGGCTGGGTCAAGGGACTCAACCGGCTGTATTTTCTTTACGAGGCGGACAAGGATTATTGGGATTTTTCGCGGGCCGATTTGCACAACGACATTTTCGAAATTGTGGTGGACGGCGACCTGTCCGGCGGCCCCTTTGAGCAGGAATTTGAGACCAATCGCGGCATCCTGGGCCGGTGGGAGACCTATATGACGCTGCAAAACGCGCACGCGCAAAACTACCACATCTTCACTCCGGCGGAGGGCAAGGATTGGTGCATGTTTTGGGGCCCGCAACAATGGGTCAAGGATCTGCCCTACGCCAACCACGCCTGCACCTACAACTTCCGGCCCGGCCAGCCGGGGCATCTGGTTTTGGAATTCTGGATCACCCCCTTCGATTACGCCGGCGCCGAAGGCCCGAAACGTGCCGTCGAATCGGTCCTGACGGAAAACAAAATCATCGGCCTTTCCTGGGCGGTGATTGATTACATGGACCCGAATTCAGGCGCCGCCAGCTACGGATTCTGGAATCTCTCGCGGCATCACACGTTTTTTGGCAACGCGGATTACCTGTGCCAGTTCAAACTCATGCCGCTGGAACCGCAATTCCTCAAACCGCTCGACGCCCAATGGACCTTTCAAATAGTGGACATGAACCGGCGGTTGGTGGCGTTCAAGGACCAATCCATCGGCAAGATTACCTCCTGGAAGTGGGAATTTGGCGACGGCGAGACCTCCGCCGAGCAAAACCCCATCCACGCCTACAAAGCCGCCGGAGCGTATGTCGTCGTGCTTTCGGTGGAAGGGCCGGAAGGCAAATCCCGCTTCTCCAGGGTTTGGGACGTGACCTTGAAGTAGAGGTCCTCTGGGAAATGCAACGACCCGCCTCCGACATTCGGGAGGAAATCGCGCGGAACGGGGCGGTTTCGTTCGCGCGGTTCATGGAACTGGCGCTCTATGCGCCGGGCTGCGGGTATTATGAGCGGCCGCGGGAAATAGGCCGGCGCGGGGATTTTTTCACCAGCGTCAGCGTCGGCCCGGTGTTCGGAGAGTTGCTGGCTTTTCAATTCGCGCAATGGCTGGAGAACATCGCGCCGCCGGGCCAATGGCATATCGTCGAGGCGGGCGCGCACGACGGACAGTTGGCGCTGGATATTCTGCGCTGGCTGCGCCGGCGCCGCCCGCGCCTTTTCGCGGGCCTGGAATACCGGGTGGTCGAGCCGTCGCACCTCCGCCGCGCCTGGCAGGAGGAAAGACTGCGGAACGAATTCCCCAATGTGAAATGGGCGGGCGGCTTCGGCGAGCCGGGTTTGGGCCCGGTGCGGGGCGTCATTCTTTCCAACGAATTGCTCGACGCCATGCCGGCGCATCGCCTGTGCTGGGACGCCGCCGGGAAACAGTGGCTGGAGTGGCGGGTGGATTGGCGGGGGAACGGCTTCGTCTGGCAAAAGGGGCTGCTGTCCAAGGAGGCGGCGGCCTGTCTGCCGGACATTCCTGCCGCAGTGGAAGCGGTCTTGCCCGGCGATTTTGTCATCGAACTTTCTCCCGCCGCCGCGCAATGGTGGACGCGCGCCGCCGCCAGCCTGCAATGCGGCAAACTGCTCACTCTGGACTACGGCCTGGACGGGGACGAATGGCTCCGCCCCGAGCGCGCCTCCGGGACCTTGCGGGCGTATGCCGGGCAACAGCTTTGCGGCAATATCCTGGCCAGCCCCGGCGAGCAGGACATCACCGCGCACGTCAATTTCTCCGTCCTGCGGCGGGCGGGGGAGGGGGCCGGATTGCGGACGGAGGGGTTGGCGCGCCAATCCAGATTCTTGACAGATATTTTCCGGCGCAGCCTGGAGGACGCGGCGGGTTTTGAGGAATGGACCGCGGCGCGGGTGCGGCAATTTCGAACGCTGACCCACCCCGATCACCTGGGCGACCGCTTCCGGGCGCTGATCCAGGCGCGGTAAGGCCGGCCATCTTTCGGCTGGCCGCCGATGAGTCGCCGGAAGCCCCTTCCACTCCGCTGGCCCGGCAGGGCGTTCAGTCCCCTGAGCGCCGCCCCCTTGACTTCGCCAATTCAAGCCGGTTCCACTCCGCTGCATTCCAGCGCCGCCCGGTGAACCGCTCCACCGGCCCGCGCCTCCATTCCTCGCCAATCCGCCGCCTCAAATCGTCGGAGACAGGCTGCCCCGGTGCCATGACCTGGGCAGGCGGCTAATTTCAGCACGTCTATTTTGTCTCAACAACTGCTTTTGCTGGCTTAAAAAAATCCCCGCTGGCGTCATCAATATTCAGGACATATTCGCCGACTTCAGGCGGAACGTATTTTTCATATTTTTTGAAAAGTTCTAATTTTCGACTTTCAATCGTTTCTTGGAGATGTCGGCACAAGTTTATGATGTGTGGGACGAGTGGCGGGCTGGCTTGGAGTTGGCTACAGAATAAACTTTTATCCGCGGACCGCCGCACCAGGCGCACTTGATTTGCCCGCCCTACATCGGGCCATTCAAACACAGTGGCGTCGGAGTGTGCATAAATTTGATCCCGATGCTTTAATAGTTCGCGATGCAACGCTTGATATTCAGGGGGAATTATCTCCTCGCCAAGAGAGCCAACTCCGCGAGATTTTTTGAAAGGCTTTCCATAAAGAACATAAACGGCTGCCATCAACGGATAAAAAACCGGACTGTCTTCCGAGATATTATTTTGGCAAACGTATTCAGCCGCTGCTTTTACGTGCATAATACTTTGCCCCGCATAAAACAAAATCCAGAGCGATTTCGCGTCTTCAAATTCTTGTGGTTGCATTTTATTTGCCTTCGTTCATGTTTTGCAATTTCCGCCACCAATGCACGAAGCAATGAATCGCACATCGGCTCTGATTACGCTCCGTTCCACTGTCTCAAATTGCCGAAGACAGACTGCCCCGGCACCGTGAGCGCGAATGCTTTCGTCAACCTGTGGGACTCCTGATATAAAACACGCTAATCAATGCCTGACGACCCCGCACCGCTCAATTCCCTAATTTCCCCGGCGAGTTGGTTGGCCTCTGTTTCCAGTCTTGCGCTTTCGTTTTCCAGCAGCTTCTTTCGCTCCGCCGCAAGCTCATCCAGCACTCCCGGCTTTTGCTCGCTGATTTGGCAAAGCTCGTAATCAGGACTCTCCCGCAATTGGTTCAGCGATTCCAGGACAGTGATGATTTCCAGTTGCAGCGTTTCGTGCAGCCGCAGCAACTGTGCCAGTTCCACTTCATCGCTGAAATCCAGACTCGCCCAACCTTGGCGCAGGATGAATCCGTGCGGATCGTCCGCGATCTCGCGCAGCGTTTTTATGTCCCCGGCCTCTTTGGCCCGGTTGATGGCACTGGTGAGCTTGTGGTAAGTCTCCAGCTTGTCAGGCTCGTGGGCGAACCGGTCGGGGTGGTACAATTTGACCAGTTTTTTCCAGAGATGTTTCAACTCCGCTTCCTCCTCAGCCGTCAACTCCTTTTTCCCGGCCACGGACGCCGCCGTTTCCTCGTACTCTTTGTCCGTTTGTGTTTTGGCTTGTTTGTAATTCTCCTCTGCCTGTTTTGCTTCCTCATCGCCGCCGCGCACCAGCGAATCCAAATATTTCTTCCGATAGTCCACAACCAAACGCAATCGGTCGCGTTTCTGGTAATGCTCGCGCAAACGGCGGAAGAGAATCGCCTGCATCGCGTCCACCCGCGATTTTTCCCTGGCGTAATCCGTTTCCAGTTCCGCCAAACGCGTCCGTTCGCTGGCAACCAACTGCCGGAGCTGTGCCAACTCTGGATTCACGTAAATCACAAGCGCCGCGAACACGGTGCTGTCCGCTTGCGGCTCTGTCTTGAATTCCAGTTGCCTCAGATACCAGCGTCCCATTTTCGCGCTCCGCGTATTGGAGGAACTGGCGAGCCAGTCGAGCCAGCCCCGCAATTCGACATCCTTCCGCGCTTCTTGAAAAAGCCGCCCCTTGTGCTTTCCAAAGGCGATCCGCGACGGGTACCACTCCTCCGCCGCGTACGCCGCCATTTTTTCCCAAGTATCCAGGCCTCGATGCTCCGCAATGGGGCGAAGAACTTGCGCGAACAAATCCGCGACCGTTTGCACGTCGCCCAGCGCCGTGTGCGCCCCGCGTTCCGGCAGGCGATAATACTGCCGCAGCGTTTGCAGCTTGCAGTTGCCGGCGGGCACAGGGTCCAGAAGACGTTGCGCCAATCGCAACGCGCAAAACCCTTGTGCGCCGATGGACGCGACGCCAAGCCGCCGCCACTCCGGTTTCAACACCTCATCCAGATCGTACTCCAGATTGAACGAGACAAGCGGCAGATTGCCCGCGTATTCCGCAAATTCCCGATAAACTTTTACCGGCGGTTCGCCATCCCGCTCCAGAATTTCACGGGTATAACCGTGTACGCGCGATGCCTCAGCGGGAATGTCCGCGTTTTGATTCAGCAATTTGCGAAACGGTTCCCCATCCAATGTCCAGCCGCGCATCCGTTGCGCTGCCAACTCGACCACAAAAATCGGCGCGGCCAAGCCGGTCGTTTCCGTATCCAGCAGAATCCACTTAATCTTGTTCATTCTTGGAGTATTTTGAGCTGCGTTGTTTGAACTCGAGGTAGCGCTGCTCCCCTTCCTTCACCTGTCCCGGTGTCATGGTGGATGAAAACCAAGCCAACTTTTCGGCTGCGTATTTGTCCTGTTCGGCGCAAAGCTTGAACCATTTGTAAGCCTCGCAATAATCACGTGCTACGCCACTACCGTCCATGTAACACACGGCGAGACTGCATTGTGCGGAGGGATCGCCATGCTCCGCCGCTAGGCGGCACTTCACGATTTCGTCGTAGCCTTCCGGCACGCCTGCCCTGAAATCGTAAAGCAAGGCGAGTTTTCCTAATACGTCCAAGTC
>JBEKIA010000233.1:0-5411 GCA_050011995.1 Verrucomicrobiota bacterium | reverse complement strand
GCCGCCGCGTATTCCAACGAACAGCTCAAGGCCGAGCAAGCCATCCTCGAATCGCTCAAGCCGGGCGAAGACCTGGTGGCCTTGCAGCACGCCTTCGACGCCGCCGACGAAACCGCCAAGCAGCAATAACGGCTTCGGCGAGGATGGAGCCTGGAGGATGGAGGATGGCACACGTTAAACGCGCCATTCTTCATCCTCATTTTTTCGTCTGCATCCTCGCCTCGTAATTCGTCAGCCATGGAGGGCAGGGCGGGTTGGAGCAGTGCGCGCCCGGCTGCGCCATTCGCCGCCAGACCTTTCCCTTTTACAGCATCGAATATCTGGCGGGCGGTCGTGGTGAGGCCCCCGCCATTGTTGCGCCGCAGTTACTGCGTCACATCAATGGTCCGATCCAGTTTCGTCTCCGCCGAGGAGGCGCCGATCATTAGCTGAACCTGGTCATTTTCCACGACCCAGCTCTTGCTGGCGGTGTTCCAATAGGCCAGGCGGCTGGCGGGGAGGGTGAGGGTGACGGTCTTGGTCTGGCCGGCGGGCACCTGGACGCGTTTGAAGCCGCGCAGTTCCTTGTTGGGACGTTCGACGGCGGAGCCGACGTGCTTGACGTACAACTGGACGACTTCGTCCCCGGCGCGGGCGCCGGTGTTCTTGACATCCACGCTGATGTCAATGGAGCCTTTGGCGCTCAGGGCGGGGGCGCTGGTCTTGAGGTTGGAATATTCAAAGGTGGTGTAACTGAGGCCGAAGCCGAAGGGGTAGAGCGGTTCGCCCTTGAAATACATGTAGGTGTGGCCGTTGCGGATGTTGTAGTCCATTATAGGGGGCACCTGATCGAGGGACTTGGGCCAGGTCTGCACGAGCCGGCCGGCCGGGTTGTAGTCGCCGAAGAGGACGTCGGCCAGGGCGTTGCCTTCTTCCTGGCTGTTGTGGGCCATGTGGACGATGGCGGGGGCGTTTTCCTGGATCCAGCCAATGGCGTAGGGGAAGCTGGACTTGAGGACGACGACGGTCCTGGGATTGGCGGCGAGGACGGCTTTGACCAGGTCTTCCTGGCCGCTGCCGAGGGTGATGTTGACGCGGTCGCGGCCCTCGCGTCCTTCGCTGTCGTCGTTGATTCTGTTCCAGGAGTTATTCTGGTTGGGATTGTTGCCGACGCAGACGATGGCGATATCGGAGGCCTTGGCGAGCGCCACGGCCGCGTCCACATTGGTTCCCGCTGCGTACTGCACATTGACGCCCTCGCCGACTTTGGCCTTAACGCCAGCCATGGGGGTCACGGAGTAGGGGGGTTGGGAGCTGTACCAGTCGAAATCCACGGTATTGGCGCGCGGGCCGATCAGGGCGATGGACTTGACGGCCGTCTTGTCGAGCGGGAGAAGGTTTCCCTTGTTCTTGAGAAGGACGATCGCCTCCTGCGTGGCCAGGCGCACGGTGTCTTTGTTCTTCTGGGTGGTCCAGGGTTCGATGGTCACGGCGCGGAGCTTGGCATAGGGGCAGCGGTCGGCCGGATCGAGGACGCCCAGGCGGAAGATCACGCGCAGGACGCCTTTGACGTTCGTGTCAATGTCGGCCTCGGTCAGGAGATTCGTCTGCAAGGCGGCGGTGGCCCCGGCGATCCAGGGCCGGTCGAGGAACTGGTTGATGCCGGCCTTTATGGCCCCGGCGGTGGCCTGGACATTGTCGGGGTAGTAGTGCTGCGACCCCACCAGGTTGGGCAGGCCGCCGGCGTCGGTGCTGACCATCCCATCCACGCCCCACTCTTTGATGAGGACGTTCCGGATGACCGGATTGGCGGTCATGGGAACCTTGTTCCACAGGTTGTAGGAGGCCATGAGGCACTTGGCGCCGCCTTCCACAAAGGCCATGTGGAAGGGCATCGAGTAGTATTCGTAGAAGAGGCGATCATCGAAATCGGAGGAGGTGCGGGTGCGGCCGTTCTCGTTCTCATTGGCGAGGAAGTGTTTGACCAGCGAGGCGGCCTGCCAGTACTTGGGGTCGTCACCTTGGAGGCCCTTAATGAACGCGACGGCCATGGAGCCGTTGAGGAAGGCATCTTCGCCGTAGCATTCCTCGGTGCGGCCCCAGCGGGGGTCGCGTCCCAGGTCGGCGTTGGGGGTCCGGACCACCAGGCCGTCCTTGCGGTACTTGGCGTTGTTCTCATAGACGTAGCGGGTTTCGTATCCCTCAATGGCGCCGGCTTGGCGCACGATATCGGCATCCCAGGTCTCCCCCAGGCCGATGGACTGGGAAAACGTGGTGGTGGTCACGGGGCTGTTGCGGGACCAATTTCCGGGAGCGCCCAGTGCGACGCCGTGGAGGCCTTCCACCCAGCCGACGGTGCGGATGCCCAGGCGCGGAAGGCCGGGGCTTTGGGTGAGGAAGGCGATTTTTTCTTCGATGGTCATCAGCGAGAGGACGTTGTTGACGCGTTCTTCCAAGGGCAGGTCGGGGTTGCGGAACGGATAGGCCGCGGCCGTTGCCGCCGCGGTTGCGGGCGGCTGGGCCTGTGCATGGACGATGGTGGCGGCGCCCGCCCAAAGACAACTGAGCGCCAAGAGGGTGCAGACATGGGATTTGTTCATATTAGGCTCCTCAAAACTGACAGGACATCGCTTTTCGCGCGACCGCCCGTACTGAGCGCCGCGCGGGTGAGGGATAATCGGCGTTCGGGCTCACTAGGCATGGGGTGAGCCTATCAAACGGCGCGCGCAGCCGCAACAGGAAATTGTAGTCCGTTTTCGGCCGGTTTCCCGGGTGCGGCGCCCGAAATCCGGTGTGCAGTTTGCGGGACGGGACAGCTTGGTCACGGTGCCATCCCTTGACGACTGGGAAGCCGGCTGGTGTGGACCAACTTCGTGGTGGCCAAACGTGGCGGGCATTCGGTTTGATCGGAAGACTGGCGCTGGTGGATTGACGCGATTATTGAAAGGCAGCGACCAGAATCCCTTCCTTCCAATCGTTTCAGTGCCTGTGGCTTGCGTCATTTTCGGACTGGCGGCGGGGAGGCCTCGCCAGCGTAAGTAACCACGAACTGCCGGTTAATGGTGGTCAACCCGCCATAGCTGCTGACACCGCTTGGGGCTTCGGCGATAACTTGAATGAGGTTCGTGCCGGCAGACAAGGGAATATTGGCGAGCTTCCAATTTGGACTGATGCTTCCTTCGGCCGGATACGGATTTTGCGGTGTGCCATAAGGATAGGTGATGAACGAGTAAGTTCCTGCCGGCAGTGTTGCGCTCAAGGTCATCGTGTTGGAATTCTGGACGGCGATGATATCGTAGTAAACGGCTCCTTGGTCGTTATTGCGGGGGAGTATTCCCACACGCTGACCGACGAAAGAATTGTCAAACAGAGAGGAGACGGAGACCAAGGCGGCATTCGTGCCGTCAGCCACGCCATCGGATTTCTGTTCGCCGGGGAGCTTAAAATTGCTGCTCCAACCCACGCGCGTGAAACCCGCGGCGCTCGTGACGGCGCCCGAGAGGGTCAAGTTCGATGAATTCTGAGCGGATCCGGTAATCTCGAGTCCGGGAACACCTTGCATGGGCTGGCCGAGGCGCTGGGCAAACATCCAGGGCAACAGCAGCGGGTTCTGGTAGGCCATGGACCAAATGGGGTGGCTGCCGGTGTTGTAGCGTGTGTAGATCACAGGATAGCCGAGGTCGCGCAAATGCGGCACGATGTCGTCGCTGCCATGCTCGCCGGCGACTCTCATGCCTCTGGGATTGCCGAACTTGATGGATTCCGTGGGGTCGTTCGCCGCGTGAAACGCCCAGATGGGGATCTTGGGTGTGGAGTCGGGATATCTGGAAAAGCCCGACAGCGGCACAATGCAGGAAAACGGATTCGGATGGATCTGAGGCGGCAGGCACCAGGAGCCGATGCCGCCGCTGGACAGACCGGTCAGGCAGATGCGGTTGGTGTCCACGGAATACTGGGTTTCCAACAGAACGATAAGGTTGGATACCGCCTGCACGCTGGGGGCGTAATACCAACTGTTCGAGGACATCTGGGGCGCGGCAAAGAGGCAGGGGTAATTGGACTGGTTCTCGGTGGAAACAAGCGCCAGACCGCCATTGGCCGTATTTCTGCCGGCGGTCAATTGCCTCACATTGTCTCTGCCGACTTCGCCGCCGCCATGGAGATACACGATGAGCGGGTAATGGGTGGCGGAGTTGTAATTGGGCGGCAGCAAGAGCCGGTAGGGATAACCATCGCCGCTCACCGCGTTGGTCTGGGCCGGGGCATTGACGCCGGTATTGCCATAAAGAAACGAACTGATCGGCGGATAATCTATGGCTGGCGCGGCGAGTCCGGTGAAAACCAGGGCCGGGAGGACCAGCCACAAACCGCGCGGGACGGGCGATTTGGCCTGCGGAGTCAATGTGTGGCCAAGGAATACGCTCAATATCTGTTGAGGGATTAGTTTCATAAGTTGATTGGGGTTAAATGTTCTGGTTCAAAGCTGTCTTCCTGGCCGCCCGCTGCCGGCAAGATCGCCGCCAACGGCCGCCCCGCCTGGCCCCGCGAACAGCGCCGTGGAAACCGTAAAGCGGGCTTCTGTCTTCTCTTTGACTTCCTCCACCGAGACACTCTCTTGAGTGTCCACCAGGAACATGCCTGTGGGTGTAAAATCAAAAACCGCCAAGTCGGTAATCAAGCGATGCACAACCCGGCGCCCGGTCAAAGGCAGGGCACAATGTCTTTTTACCTTCGATTCGCCGTGCTTGTTGACATGCTCCATGATGACAACTACTCGCTTGGCCCCGTTCACGAGGTCCATCGCTCCCCCCATCCCCTTAACCATTTTTCCAGGGATCATCCAATTAGCCAGGTCTCCTTGCTCGGAGACTTCCATTCCTCCCAGAATGGCAAGGTCAATATGTCCACCCCGGATCATCGCAAAAGACTCAGCGCTGTCGAAAAAAGAAGCTCCCGTGACGGTCGTGATCGTTTCTTTGCCCGCGTTAATCAAATCCGGATCTTCCGCTCCTGGCGGAGGATAAGGCCCGATCCCCAGCAACCCGTTTTCCGATTGCAGCAGGACGCTGAAATCTTTGGGAATTTCGTTGGCGATCAAGGTTGGCAATCCGATGCCTAAATTGACGATCATTCCGTCCTGAATCTCCCGCACCGCGCGTTGCACAATGGTCAATCGAATGTCTTGCATTGGTTTTGCCGGGTTGTAATCCGGTGATTGGTTTATGGTTTGCTGACCGTGCGCCGTTCAATTCTTTTTTGGTAATCTCCGCCTTGCAACAGGCGATGCACATAAATGGCCGGCGTATGAATGTGATCCGGATCGAGTTCTCCCACTTCCACGATTTCCTCCACCTCGGCAATCGTCACTTTGCCGGCCATCGCAGCCAGCGGATTGAAGTTCCGCGCTGTCTTGCGATAAACCAGGTTCCCGA
>JBEKIA010000232.1:0-5457 GCA_050011995.1 Verrucomicrobiota bacterium | reverse complement strand
TGACGCAACCGTCCCTCACCGCCAACATCACAACCGCCCCGGTGAGCATCAGTTCCGGCCTCACAGCCAATAACAAGGTCTATGACCGCACGACAACCGCGACCCTCAGTTCCAACACGGTCGTGCTCACAGGCGTTATCACCGGGGACACGGCGACTCTGAACACCAACAGCTACACCGCCAATTTCGCCAGCGCGGGAGTGGGCAACAACATTGCGGTGACGGCCAGCGGCCTGACTTTGACCGGCGCCGCCGCCGGCAATTACACCCTCACGCAACCCGCATCACTCGCCGCCAATATCACCCCGGCGGCGGTGACCATTACGTCAGGAATTGCAGCCAACAATAAAATATTTGACACCACGACTGCCGCCTCGCTCAGTTCCAACAACGTCGTTCTAGCGGGAGTGATCAACGGCGATACCGTCAGTCTCAACACCAACGGTTACACCGCGACTTTCGCCAGCGCGGGTTTGGGCAACAACATCGCGGTGACGGTCACCGGCCTGAAGTTGAGCGGAATCAGCGCTGCCAATTACGCGCTGACCCAACCAGCGGGTCTGTTTGCGGGCATCCTGGCCCCGTCTTTGCAAATCGCGGCCAATTTGCCGAACGTGGTTCTTTCCTGGACGACCAATGCCAGCGCGTTCGTGTTAAACCGGACTACAAACCTGAGCCTGGCTTGGACGCCGGTGACCAACAACCTCACGGTCATCGGGACCAACAACGCGGTCACGCTTAACGCCAGCAGCGGAAATCAGTTCTTCAAGTTGATCGCGCCGTGAGACTTCGCGCAAGAACTATTTCCGATTCACGCATGTCTGAGGGGTCAATGTCTGAGGGGTCAGTCCAACAGATTGTCAACTTCACATCTTTGTTATCCTTCTTGCAAGCTGTTCCCAATCCGTGTTCATCAGTGTCATCCGTGGTCAAACTGCTTTTTCCAGGGCGGGCGGACGCCGGGTTCACAGAGGAGTCCGCAGGATCGAATACGCTGAATATAGCCGTATCAGGCGCAAGAAGCACAAAAATCCTTTTGCTTATGCGCCTCTTGTGCTTTTTTGCGGCAATTCCCCTCTTCCAGTCTTTAGCCCATGCAACCGGCTGCCCCAGTAACTGGCCCTGTTTTCGTTTCGGCAAGCGGGCTTGAACAGGAGCAAACTGAGAGAACGGAGGTTTTTCTCCGAGTTTTTTCTCTGTTGCCTCAGTTTCCTCCTGTTCCAAATTCTGCCGCGAAATCGAGTTTCGGCTCGACAGAGTCTCGCCCTACCGTCCAAGACGAAATTCAGGCGCGGCGGCGCAGCGTTGCCACGTAGGCGCCGTCCACTTGATCGGTGAAGGGCAGCAATTGGCGCTCGTTTTCCAGCGCGAATTCTCCGCGCTCGCCGAGAAATTCGCGCGTCACGGTTTCGTTCTCTTCCGGTTCCAGGCTGCAGGTGCTATAGACCAGCCGGCCCCCCGGCTTGAGCCGGACGGCGGCCTGGCGCAGCAACGCCGCCTGCTCCCGGCGCAATCGCGCCAGTTCCTCCACGCGGATTCTCCAGCGCAAATCCACCCGCCGCCGCAAGACGCCGCTGTTCGAGCACGGCGCATCCACCAGGATGCGGTCGAACGGAGCCGCCCCCGCGCTGTCCGCCGCGATCTCCACGCAAGCCACTCCGAGGCGCGCGCAATTCTCCCGCAGCCGCCCCAACCGCTGCGGCTGGTTGTCCAGCGCCAGGATATGCCCGCGATTCTCCATCCGCTGCGCCATGTCGGCGGTTTTCCCGCCGGGCGCGGCGCAAAGGTCCAGGATGTTTTCGCCCGGCTGCGGATTCAACTCGTGAACCGCCAGCAGCGTGCCGGCGTCCTGCACATAAAAGAATCCCCGCTGAAAATCCTCCCACTCCGCCAGGCTCGGATGGGATTGCAACTCGAACACGGCGTTTTCTCCCGTCCAATCCCACTGTCGCGCGGCGAACCCGATCCCTTGCGCCTTCCACCGTTCCGTCAGGGTGGCGGCATCGGTCTTCAAACCATTCAGGCGCGCGAAGGTGGGCGGCGGCGTGTTGTTCCATTCCAGCAATTGCGCCGTTTTTTCCGCCCCCCAGCGCGCCTGCCAGCGTTCCACCAGCCAGGCCGGATGCGAATAACCCGCGGCGGGGTCCTCCTTCTTCAGCGCCTCCAGTTGCTGGACGATCTCCTCCCGCTCGCGCAAACAGCCTCGCAAAACGGCGTTCAAAAAGCCCGTTTTCGCCTCGCAACCCGTCCGCCGGGCCAGTTCCACCGTCTCATGCACCGCCGCGTGGGCGGGGATGCGTTGCAGCCAAAAGATTTGATAAAGCCCCAGCCGCAACAATAATTGCGCGCCCCGTTCCTGCGGCCGCGCGCTGGTGCGGCGCGCGATCAGCCAGTCCAGCGTCTTCTCCCGCCGCACGACCCCATAGGCCAATTCCTGGCAAAGCGAGCGGTCCAGCCGCGAGAGGCCGGCGCGGGCCAGTTCCTGCTCCAGCAGCGTTTCCACGTATTCGAGGCTGTTCGACCTTCGGCGCAGAACGCGGGCGGCAATTTCTCTTGGACTTTCCGGCGTCACAATCTAATAATGAGGCAGGTTTATGGACTGTAGGAATTATCAATGAAAGAAGAATTTGAAAAATTGGTCGCCGCGGGAAAGCTCCACCGCCAGCACGTCGAACCCCTGCTGGCGCTGACGGAGGGCGGCTTTTGTTTCCATCGCAGTTGGGGTTTTGGGAAAATCACCGGCACGGACTGGGTCTTTGCCCGCTTCACCGTGGATTTCCAGAACAAGCCCGGCCACACCATGGACATGGCCTTCGCCGCCGAAACCCTCAAGCCCATTGGCAAGGAGCATGTCTATGCCCGGAAGGCATCGGACATGGTAAATCTGCGCGAGATGGCCGCCAAGTGTCACCTGGATCTGATCAAATTGGTCCTGCGCAGCTTTGGCGACCGCGCCACCGTGGACCAAATCCAGCAGGTTCTCGTGCCGGATGTGATCAAGGACGACTGGAAAAAATGGTGGGAAACCGCCAAGCGGGAACTGAAAAAGGACGGCCATTTCCAGGTCCCCCTCAAGAAAACCGACCCGATCATTTACGAGCTGAAGGAAGTCTCCCTGCAAAGCCGGCTCCTGGCCGATTTCCGCGCCGCCAAGGGCTTGAAGGCCCGCCTCAACGCCGCCCACGACCTCCTCCGCAACCTGGCCGATTTGGACGACAAAACCGCCGCCGGCGGCGAAGTTCTGGCCGCCTTGAACACCGAAATTGCCACCCACCAGCGCACCCAGCCCTCCGTCGCGCTGGAAGCCATTTTCATCCGCGATGAACTCCGCGCCGCCGTGGACCTGCCGCCCGGCGAAGGCGAGATCACCGCCCTGGCCATCTGGGTGCAGGAATCCGCCCGCATCGGCCCCGTCCTGGAACTGATCCCTGCCGGCAAACACCGCCACGCCCTGGAATCGTTCAAAAAATCGTTGACAGAGAAATGGCCCGACGCCCTGCTCGGCGCCCTCAACCATGTCTCAGCCAAGCTGGCCGGGGAAATCGCCCACGCCCTGATTGACGGCGGCAAATGGGACCCATTCAAGGAACTGCTGGCCCGCCTCATCAGCCAGCACCAGGCCGGCAGCGAACTCCTCCTTTGGCTGGCCAAGGACTCCAAGGAACATTCCGATTCTTTTGCCGACATCCTTGGCCCCGAAGTCTTCCGCGCCATGCTCACCGCCATGGAGCGCGACCAGTTCAACGAAAAACGCTCCAACAAACTGCGCGATTACATTCTGGACGGCGACCAGAACCTCCTGGTCGAACTCATCGGCTCGGCGGACCTGGAGGTCATCAAGGATTTGACCCGCGCCCTGCAACTTTCCCCCTGCTTCGACGACATGGACAAGCGTTCCCTCCTGGCCCGCATCGTCAAGAGCTACCCGGCCGTGCAAACCATGATTTCCGGCGAGCAATCCAAGGCCGAAAAGGCCGAAACCGCCCTGGTCGTCTCCTGGGAAAGTTTGGAGCGGCGCAAAAACGAGTACGCCGAACTGGTGCAAAAGGCCATCCCCGCCAACTCGCGGGAAATTGCCGTCGCCCGCAGCTACGGCGACTTGCGGGAAAACCACGAATTCAAGGCCGCCAAGGAAATGCAAAAAATCCTCATGCGCCGCAAAGCCGAACTGGAGGCGCAAATTGTGCGCGCCCAGGGCAGCGACTTCGCCAATCCCCGCACCGATGTGGTGAGCATCGGGGACATCGTGGCCGTGACCGATCTGGAGCACCAGCACGCCGAGAATTTCACCATCCTGGGCGCCTGGGATTCCGATCCGGACAAAGGCGTCATCAGCTACCTTACGGCCGTCGGCCAGGCCCTGCTCAACACCAAGCCCGGCCAGGAGGTAGAAGTCCCCGTGGAAGGCGGCAAACGCCGCTACCGCGTCGAATCCATCTCCGCCTTCAAGCCGGCGTAATTGGAAATACGCGCCCCAAAAGCGACCTGTAGGAACAGGAGAGCACCGAAGCAGAGGGAACCGCGAAATACGCGAAATACGCGAAAATTCCGGAATGTAGAGTCGGTCCTATGGCCCGAATCCATCGGTGCACAGCGCCGACGCAACATTTCGCGTGGTTCGCCTATTTCGCGGTTTATCAAAGTTCTTGCATCGCCTTTGGCCAATGGCATACGAACAGGGGCCGGCGGGGATTATGGGATGGCGGCCATCGGCCGGGCCTTCACGGTTGAACTGCCTCGAAAAACTGCATTCGGTTGGTAGCGCCGCCGAGGTTGATGAGCTGGGATAAGTTCGTCAAGGTGACGCTCCCCGCCGTCGTCCAACCGCTGCCGGACAGATTCGTCGTGGAAAGCAGTTCATAATTCACGCCGGCGTTGCCGTAAAGCGTTAGCATCGGGCTGGAATTTGTGCCCAGCGACGCGCCAAGCAACGGTTTGTTGCCCACCACGACCACCTGTCCGCCCTGGGCCGCGGAGACCGCGGCGGGAGAATTAATTGCTGTCGTGGCGCCGAAGTTGGCAACGGCCAGCGGAACAAATGCGGAACTGCCGGGAAGGGCATCCACGCAAATGGAGCCTATGACCGAGGAGCCTTGCAACACTTGGCCGCCCTGGACGCCAAAGCTGAATTGGGGTTGCGATGTATTGGCCATCGCCACCGTGGCGGAGGCAATCGCGGCATTGGTCGAACTGACGTTCCAATTGGTGAGAAATCCGGCGGGGCAGGTGAGGGCAAAATCCAGGTTTGTCAGGCCAACCGTGGTCAACAAACTCACCGGCAGACAAGTGCTCCCGCCCGCTTGCGTTACGCTTGTGTCATGCCGGTGTCAGTCCCGAATGGCCCTTAGATAAGACCTAAAACTCTCTTGCCCAGGCGTTTGCGTCGCTTCGGATGAGGCATGGTTTCAAACAATACTTGTCGGCTTAACCGTTGCATTTCCTTCAACGCGTCTTGCA
>JBEKIA010000231.1:0-5526 GCA_050011995.1 Verrucomicrobiota bacterium | reverse complement strand
CCGGCGGCCCCATGGCCGATATCCGGATAGTAACGGTGTGCCCTGACCATGTTGACCAGCGAGCCGGCGTCCGTGCAGATCACGCCGTCCACGCCCCACACCGGGATGACCACGTCCGGGATGATGGGATGCGCGGTCATGGGAATCTTGTTCCAGGCATTATACGAAGCCATGAAGCAGCGCGCTCCGCCCTCGACAAAGCCCATGCGGAAGGGAACGGAATAGTATTCATAAAACAGGCGGTCATCGAAATCCGACGAGGATCCCGAGCGGCCCCTCTCGTTGCTGTTGGCCAGGAAATGTTTGAGCAGCGAGGCGGCCTGCCAGTACTTGGGGTCGTCCCCCTGCATGCCCTTGACAAACGCGGTGACAAGAGTCCCGTTGAGGAACGGGTCCTCGCCGTAGCACTCCTCCGTGCGGCCCCAGCGGATGTCGCGGCCCAGATCGGCGTTGGGCGCCCTAATGATCAGGGAGCCGCCACCGCCACCGCCACGCCCCCCGCGCCCGCGAGCGGCCGCTCCGTTGGTCGTCGCAGGCGTTGCAGCATCAGGCGGTGCCTCCCCGCCCCTGCGCCCGCGAGCGGCGCCACCCCGCTGGAAGTTGTAGCGGGCTTCATACCCCTCGGTGGCGCCGACCTGGTGCAGAATCTCAACATCCCAAGTTTCGCCCAGGCCAATGGACTGCGGGTAAGTGGTGCTGGCAGGCCCCGCCTTGACTCCGTGGAGGCCTTCGGATTGTTGCATCGAGCGAATTCCCAACCGCTCCACGCCCGGCCGCTGCGACAGGAGCGCAATCTTCTCGTCCGGCGTCATCAGGGAGATGATGTTGTTGACCCGATCTTCCAGGGGCATGTCGGGGTTCTGGAACGGATATTGGTAGGTGGTGGTCTGGGCGCCGGACCGGGCGGCGCACAGGAGCATCAGGACACTGATGCCCGCGAACTGGCGAAGTTGTGTCTTCATGGAATTCCTATTGCGATAAAAATGAACTTTGCAGAACTGTTGGAAAACCGCCTTTTGCCACACTGCTCCTTCCTGGCCGCTTCGCGGGTGAGGGAGCATTGATTTTGCATCGGGCTTATTCTGGCCGCATGTTGCCAGACGGGGAGAAGCGCGTCAACAGAGAATTTTGCCCCCGAAATTAACAAATACTTTATGGCCCGGCATGGCAAAAAATCGCCGCCACATCCGGTGCGGGAAAATTTGAGCTTTATTGCCGGGGGTGAAGCCGGTCACACTGCGGGTGTGGGTGAGTTTGAATGCTTTCTTTTGCGTTTTTTGCGGCCATTTTGATTTATGAGCATAGCCTATCAGATCGTCGTCTGCGGAGGCGTCGTGCCGGACCCGCTCCAAACCCTGGAGCCGGTGACCGCCCCGGCCGGCCCGGCGTTGAAAAATGAAATGATGCTGCCCGCCGTCCTCGATCCGTGGGCGGGCCACGCGCTCTATGAGGCGGCCAACCTGGCGCGGAACGCGCCCGGCAGCAAGGTCTGGCTCGTCAGCCTCGCCCCCAAAGCCAAGCTCCAGCAGGTGATGTTGACCGTCGCGCAAAAAGTGCCCTTTGAACTGGTGGCGCTGGACGGCCCGGCCAGCGGTTTCACCGAGGCGGCGGAAGTTGCCGCCGCGCTGGCCGGGGCCATCCAGGCCATTCCCGGCCTGGACCCATCCAGGCTGCTGGTCTTTGGCGGGTGGGAATCCGCCTCGCGCGGCGCGGGCGCGACGATGCAAATGGCCGGCGAACGCCTGGGCATCGTGGACCAGTTTCAAGGCGTGGACGAACTGAAAATCGTCCCCGACGGCTCGCTGGAAATCCTGGAGCGCATCGAAGGCGGCCGGCATCAGGTGTCCCGCTGCGCCGGGCCGCCGGCGTTGCTGGGGTGGGCCACCGGCAGTTTGCCCGAGCCGAAAAACAATCCGCAGGTCGGGATGGCCAACATGCGCGCCGTGATGCCGGCCTTGCAGAAGGCCCGGCCGGCGCAACTCGGCGGCGAAGGATTAACCTTCGTGAGCGTGACGCTGCCCAAACAGCTTCGCGCCACCCAAATCGTCAAAGACAAATCCCCCGGCGACATCGCGAAGGAAATCGTCGAGTGGATCAAGAAATGAATTTGCGCCTTTTGTGCCTTTTTGCGGCAAATAATTATGGAAACCATTCTTCTTCTCGCCCATGTCGAAGCCGATGGCTCGCTCGCCCTTTCCGCCCGCGAAGCGCTGCGCGCCGCCCGCGCCATGAACAAAGCCATCGCTGGCTCAAGCCTTGTCGTTGGGCTGATTGGCCAAAGCGTTCAAGCGGCGGCGGATTCCATCGCAGCCTGTCCCGCCACGAGATATTTCGGCGTGGCGGGCGCGGAGTTCGGCCAGTCGCGCTACGCCACGGACGCGGCGGCGGCGGAGAGCCTCTGCAAAGCCGCCCAGGCCACCCTGGTCGCCGCTCCGGCAACTTCACGCTGGAACCGCGTTTTGCCCGGCGTCGCCCAACGGCTTGGAGGACGCGTGGATTGCCATGTGACCGGCATCAGCGACGCGGGCGGGAAGCCGGCGGTCAGCCGCTGGTTTTATCGCCAGCGCATGGAAGCCACGCTGACCAGAGCGCAGCGCCCGTGGTTTCTGCTCATTGACCCCGGCAGCCAGACGGCGTGCGACTGCGGCGCGGGCGCGGCGGCGGTGGAAATGGTTCCGGTGCAACTGGCCGGGGGCAGCCGGCGCACCACGGTCATTGGCATCCGCGAGCCGAAGGCCGATGCGCAAACGATTCGTCCCGACGCGGCGCTGCTGTTCGTCACCGGCGCGGGCTGGACGAAGAAACAGGCCGATGGCCGGATGCGCGTTGCCGAGGCGGAGAAGTTGATCCTCGATTTTCTCCGGCTCACCCGCGCTTCGCTGGGCAGCAGCAAATCGCTGGTGGATTTGGGCGGCGAAGGGCAGGCGGTGCTGCCGTTCCTCTCGCATCTGAACCAGATCGGCCAGACCGGCTCGACCCCGAGGCACGCCAAGGGGTTGAGCACCTGCTGCCACGGCGAAGAGCCGCATACCGTCGGCTGGCGTTTCATCGGCGAGCGCCGCGCCATCAGCCTGGACCCGAACTGCGGCTGGGCGCGCGGCAAGGCCGACGTGCTCTACGTGGCCGACGCCTTCGCGGTGATCTCCAAAGTGAACGAGTTGCTGGCGGACAATTTTTGAAAAGAAAAGAAAAGCCCGGAAAACGGAATGATGCATAAAATTCAGAATTCCGGGCTTGAGTCCTTTCCTGCAAGGCTCAAGGGCAGGGGCCGCGCAGGCCGAGGCGGCGGCGGTTCTTCCAGAGTTGGCCCGGCCGGAAAATGCCCTCCGGCGTGATGATGCCCGTGATCAACTCCGGCGGGGTCACGTCAAAGCCGGGATTGCGCGCGCCGCTGGAAGGATTGGCGATGCGCACGTAGGCCGGCCCGCGGATCCCCCGCGCCGCGCCCCAAGCGCCGAGGACTTCCGCCTCGGGGCGCTCCTCAATGGGAATGTCCCGGCCGGAGCGAAGGTTCCAGTCCAGGGTGGAGAGGGGGATGGCCGCGTAAAAGGGAATGCGGTGCCGGCGCGCCAGGACGGCCTGGGTGTAGGTGCCGATCTTGTTGGCCACCTCGCCCGTGCGGCCCAGGGTGCGGTCGCTGCCGACGATGACCAGGTCAATTTCTCCGCGCTGCATCAGGTGGCCGGCGGCGTTGTCAGATATAATTTGGTGGGAAATCTCCTGCCCGGCCAGTTCCCAGGCGGTGAGCGTCGCGCCCTGGCAGCGGGGCCGGGTCTCATTGCAATAGACATGAAATTTTTTTCCGGCTTTTTGCGCGGCGTAGAGCGGCGCCGTGGCGCTGCCAATATCCACAAAGGCCAGCCAGCCGGCGTTGCAATGGGTCAGAATGTTCGCGCCGGGCCGGATCAGTTTTTCCCCGTGCCGCCCGATGGCGGCGCATTGGCGGACATCGTCATTGGCAAATTCCTCCGCGGCGGCCAGGGCCAGCGCCTGTTGTTCCGCCACGGTGGTTCCGGCCCGCATGGCGCGGAGGACGGCGTTCATGGCGTTGACCGGGTCAACCGCGGTGGGGCGGGCGGCCCGGAGGGTTTGATAAACAAGGCGGAGGCGGGCGGAAAACTTTTCCGGATCGCTGCCGCGAAAGGCGCGCGCGCCCTGGGCCAGGCCGTAGGCGGCTGTCGCGCCGATGGCCCCGGCCCCGCGCACCGCCATTTGCGCGATGGCCCGGGCCGTGGCCCGGAAATCGGCCGCGGACACGATTTGGAAGCGGTGCGGCAGCCGGCGCTGCTCAATGAGCCGGACGGCGTTGCGGCCGGCGTCGAAGGTGACGGTGCGGTAATGGCGGACGCGGCCGCGGATGGAAACATTCATATTGACTCAATGGGCGTCCGCGGACCCCGGCGGAAAAGCCGGGCGGCCTGTCCCTCCGGGGAAAACCGGAGCCGGCTCGCGCGTTGGGGCATCAGGTTTCCTTGACGAAAAGGCAACGGATTTTGGCCTGGATTTTCTTATACCCGGCGTGCTCGCGGAGAGGCTGGAGGTCCGGGTCGCGGGCCATCCAGTTGAAATCGTTGTAACCGAGGTTGATGGCGGTGTCCAGCGCCTGCGCCGCCAAATCGCACTGTTGGGTCAACGAGTAGCTGCAGGCCAGGTTGTAATGGACCATGGGATCGCGCGGGCGCAGACGGCAGAGGCGTTCGTCAATGCGCAGGCCGTCCTGAAAGCGGTCGCGCCGCGTGTAGTCGTCGCCCAGAATTTGCAGCGCCTCAATGTAACGGGAGTCGCGCTGGACCACGCCCTCCAGGAACAGGATTTCCACGTCCAGGTCGCGCAGTTCCTGGAGCGTCGGCTTGCGACGCGGACTGCTGGTCTTTTTCGGCATAATAAACACCTGGAACCATTAGACACGATTTTGGGGGACGTTCAACATTTTTTTCGGAACAAACGCGCTGCCAATCCTAGCGCAGGCGATGCGCTTTTTGTTGCCCGCTGGAAATGTCATTTTTCCACGACTGACCCCTCGGCCTTTGATGGTTTGCCTAAATCAGTTCCCCAACTGCACGCGGAAGAAGAGGCAGGGCCAGTTGGTCATCGGGCAATCCTGCGTGAGGATGCCGCCGGTGCCGACTCGCACGGGGCCGTAAAGCGACCAGTGAACCAAGTCCGGCGAGGACCAGATCTGGTAGCTGCCCCCACTGCCCGTGCTCCAACTGACGCACAGCGCCGAGCCGGCGGCGGCGGCGTTCGGGCACAGTGGCGGAGGAGGCCCCGACACGGTGTAAATGGCGCCCGCGCCGCCATTTTGAAAGCCCAGCCCACCGGCAGCGGTGATGTTTCCACCAAATGTGTTCTGTGTGAGGTAAAGCGCAATGCGCCCGCCGCCGCCCCCGCCGCCGCCGTTGGTGGGCGTGCTGCCGCCCTGCGCGGAAATCGAGCCGCCGCCAGCCAGCGTGCCGGCACTGATTTGGATGCTCCCGCCCGCGCCGCCACCGGCAGTAAAACCAACCGACACGCCGTCCGCAGCGA
>JBEKIA010000230.1:0-9963 GCA_050011995.1 Verrucomicrobiota bacterium | reverse complement strand
GCCACCAGAATTTCGCCTCCCTGCCGGCAGGCAGAATCCAGTTCGGCCCAAAGGCGCGCTGGTGACGTGCGAAGATCTGTCAAAAAACGCGGCCAAATTCGAGGATTGACAATAAGCCTAGCTTAATGATAGACTGTTATTCCAGCAATGAAAACTTATATGAATCCATCCAAAACCACGATCCGGCTCCTGGCCCTGGCCGCGGGACTGCTTCTGTCCCAAACCCTCCCGGCCGCCGAAAACGTCACTTTCACCGTCACGCCGTCCGTCGTCAGCAACACCTACGACGGCCAGATCACTCTCCTCGTCACCGGCCTGACCAACGGGGAAACGGTGGGCATCAAGCAGTATTTTGATCTCAACACCAACGGCGTCATTGACGCCGGCGATTGGCTGATGCAACAGTTCAACCTGACCGACGGCCAGGCGGGAATGGTCATCGGCGGCGTCACCAATATCAACGTGCCTGGGGACACGGACGCCACGCCGGGACAAATCACCGCGAAGTTGAACTTTCAAAATCAGAAAGGCATACAGAACTTCATCGGGAATTATTTGTTTGAGCTGTCCAGCACCAGCGGGACTTTTACGGCGATCACGAAATCTTTCACCGTCACCAACCTTCCTTACGGGCAAAAGTTCACCGGCAGCGTTCTCAGCAACGGCACCGGCACGGCCGTGCCCAACGCGTTTATTATGTTAACTCGTCCCGGCGGCCACGGCGGCCCGGTGGCGGGCGCGGTGGCGGACGACGCGGGCCGATACACCATTGCCGCGCCAGCCGGGTCTTATGGAATCGTCGCTCTCGGGAGCAATTATGTCGCCAATTTCTCCTCGCCGCCCGTGGTCACTCTGCCCAGCGGCCAGACCGTGACCACCAATGTGACGGTGATCAGCGCCACGACCAGCATTTCCGGCGCGATTGTGGATGCCAGCACCACCAACGGAAACGGCTTGGGCGGGGTCATGCTTACTCCGGAGACCGACAGCGGCCTGCTGGCCATCGCTTTTACCGAGGCCAATGGCACTTTCAATGTGCCCGTTACCGCCGGCCAGTGGAACGTCAGGGTGGAGGACTCGGCGCTGGTTTCTCGCGGTTACCTGGGGCCTAATAACGGCACCAATGTCCCTGCCGGCACGTCGAACATCCTCATCGCCGTGCCCAAGGCCACAGCCCTGTTTTACGGCAGCGTGCTGGACAACCTGGGGAATCCTCTGCCGGGCATTGACGTAAGTGACTACGACAACAATAACTTGTATGAAAGCGACGGCTACACAGACGCCGGCGGGAACTACGTCGTCGCCGCTCTGGGCGGCTTGAACAACGAAGCGTGGGAGGTTTCAATCAGCTCGGACAGCAGCCCCGATTACGATTTTTCGCAGTCGGCGTCTCAGACCAACGGCGAGGTGGTTCTTGGCGCGGATACCGCGACCCTGGCCAACTTCACCGGCATACTTTCTGCCTACACCATCTCCGGCTATCTCGCCAATGGCGCCACCGGCGCTCCCTTCGCCAGCATCGGGATATACGCCACCACCACGACCAACGGCGCAAGCTACAACGCGAACGCGGACACCGACTCCAACGGCTTTTATTCGCTCAATGTCTTTGACGGCTCCTGGACTCTCGGCGTCAATACTTACTGCCAGGATTGCGGGGATAGTTTGCCTGGCGGCTATTTTGCTCCTTCGCCAACGGCTCTGGTTTCCAATGCCAATGTCACCGTGAATCTCACCACCTTTGAGGGGACCAATACCATCACCGGCTTTCTCACGGACAACAACGGCACCCCCATTCCCAATGTCGGCGTGTATGCCAACATGAACGGACAGAACTACAACGTGAACGCGGACACCGACTCCTCCGGCTATTATTCCCTGAATGTTCTCAACGGCACCTGGAATGTGGGCATCAACAATTGCCGGAATTGCGGGAACAGTGACAGTTTGCCCGCCAACTATCTCGCGCCCCAATCGCAAACGGTGGTGATTACCAACGACAATGGCACGGCCAATTTCGTCGCCATTCTTGCGACCAATATCATCTCCGGTTTTCTCACGGACAACAACGGCAACCCAATCGCCGGTGTCGGGGTATATGCCTACATGAATAACGGACAAAACAACAACCCTTACACGGACACGGACGCCACGGGCCATTATTCCCTGAACGTGGACAACGGCACCTGGAATGTTGGCATCCAGAATTGCGAGAATTGCGGCAACAATGACGGTTTGCCCGCCAACTATCTCGCGCCCCAACAGCAAACGGTCGTGATTGCCAACGACAATGGCACGGCCACTTTCGTCGCCATTCTTGCCACCAATATCATTTCCGGCTATGTCACGGACATCAACGGTCCGATTGCCAATGTCCAAGTATATGCCTACATCAACGGACAGAACGGCAGCCAGAACACGGACACCGATGCCTCCGGCCATTATTCGCTGAACGTGGACAACGGCGCCTGGAACATCAGCGTCAATTGCAATAATGGCGGCAATAACAGCCTGGACAACATTCTCGGCAACGGCAACTATGCGTGCCCGCCCACCCAGTTCGCCACCATCTCCGGCAACAACAACGCCACCAACAATTTCACCGTCCAGTTCTGCGGCGGCGTTTCCATCTCCACCTCGTTGCCCGCCGGCGAAGTCGGCGTCTATTACGACCAGTTCCTGCAAGCTTCGAGCTGCAATTCCTCCTACACCTGGTCGCTTTCCGGCCAAACGGATGGGTTGAGCTGGAACAATTACAACGGCGAAATCTACGGCACTCCCAGCGGTTCCGGCGCCTTCCCTCTCATCGCACAGGTCACGGACGGCGACGGCCACCACACCAACCAGTCATTGTCCTTGACCATCGAAGCGGCGGTGCAAGTCACCACCTCCTCCTTGCCCAACGACAATAATGGCGCGGCTTACAGCCAGCAACTCAAAGCCGGCGGCGGCTTGCCGCCTTACACTTGGGCTTTGGCGCCGTTTTCGGCTGAGGTGCCTCCCAACATGTCTTTGTCGCCGGCCGGCGTGCTCTCCGGCACCCCGACCAACAGCACCACCTTCAGCTTCACGGTGCTCGTGGCGGACAGTTTGGGCGGCACGGCTGAACAGTCGTTGTCACTCACTGTCGTCACCGTGACCAATTTGCAGATCACGACCACCTCCTTGCCCGCGGCCACGGAGAATGTCCCCTACACCAACACCCTCGCCGTCTCGGGTGGCCATCCGCCTTACACCTGGTCGCTGGCAACGGGGTCCGCTCTGCCGGGAGGCTTGACCCTGTCCACCAATGGCCTCCTCTCGGGCGCTCCCACCAACATCGGGGTCGCTTCCTTCACCGTGCAGGTGACCGATGCCTCGAAGGCCAGGACCAATCAACTGCTCACGCTCACCGTCAATCCTCAGTTGGGTTCCTTGCAAGTGACCATCAGCCCGCTGGCGGCGGCCACCAATGGGGCGTACTGGCAGTTGGACGCCAATTCGGCGCTCTACAATAGCGGCGCCACTGTATCCAATATCGTGGTGGGCATTCATTCGGTCCGCTTCTCCGCCATCCCTGGATGGATCACCCCTTCAAATCAATCAGTCACCATCACGGCCAACCAGACGGCCAACGTCACCGGCGCCTACGTCCCGATTCCGCCGACCGGCGCCTTGCAGGTGACCATCACTCCGCCGCAGGCGGTCAGCGCCGGCGCGGAGTGGCAGCTCAACGGCGGAGCATTCCGCGTCAGCGGAGCTATTGTCACCAACCTCGCCACAAACATCGTGGTCATTTCCTTCAAGGCCATTGCAGGATTTGTTACTCCTCCCAATCAAACCAACCTGATTATCGGTGGCCAGACCAACACCCTCACTGGCCTCTACTTGAGCACCAACAATCCGACGCTTTCCATCGTCTCACCCAAAGCCGGCCAGGACGTAACCTACCCGGCCTTCACCGTCACCGGCACGGCCAGGGACAACGTGGCGGTGGCGGAGGTTTATGTTCAATTAAACGGCGGCGTTTGGACGAACGCCTTCTCCACCAACGGCTTTGCCAATTGGACGGCCAATGTGACGTTGACACCGGGAACCAATACCGTCCGCGCTTACGCCGTGAACACCAGCACCAACGCATCCCCCACCACAAACATCAACTTTTTCTATGCGGTGCCGGCTCCGCTGGCGGTGCAGATTGTTGGCAATGGAACAGTCAGCCCCTATACCAACAATCAGCTTCTGAACATCGGGCAAAACTACACGGAGAAGGCCGCGGCGGCCACGGGCTTTAAATTCACCAATTGGACGGGTAGTTTCCCGGGCAGCAGTTCGAACCTGACCTTCCTGATGGCGTCGAATTTGACGCTGATTGCCAATATTGCCAATTTTGTGGACGTGACGCCTCCCAGCCTCGCCATCACTTCGCCCACGGCCAACCAGCGCTGGAGCAACAGCATCATCACCGTCACGGGCACGGCCAGGGACAACGTCCAGGTGGCCAGCGTGCTCTGTCAATTGAACGGAACCGGCTGGCAGCAGGCCCGGACCTTAAACGGGTGGACCAATTGGTCGAACAACATGGCGCCGGCACCCGGCCCCAACACGCTTCAGGCTTATGCCGTGGACACCAGCGGCAACAACTCGCCCACCAACACGGTCAAGTTCCTCTACATCCCCAGCGCCACGCTGACCGTTCTAACCGGCGGCAATGGGGCCTTCACCCCCAACGACAATGGCGCCTGGCTGGCCATCGGCACCAACTACACCCTCACCGCTGTGCCGGGCAAGAATTGGATTTTCTCCAACTGGGTCGGCGGCACGACTCTCCCCTATCCTGTCCTGTCCGTGTCGTCCAACTTCACCTTCGCCATGCAATCCAATCTGGTGTTGCAGGCCAACTTCGTCACCAATGTCTTCCTGGCGGCGCAGGGAACTTACAACGGGCTTTTCACCCCAACAAACGCCCCGCGCCGGCAGACCAATTCCGGGGCGATCACCCTCACCGTCACCAGCGCCGGCGTCTTGTCCGGCAAGCTGACCATCGGCGCCAATACGCCGTCGTTGAGCGGGCAATTCACTCCCGCCGGCGCGGCCACCATCGTCACGCCGCGCAAGGGCCAAAGCAATTTGACCACGGCGTTGCAACTGGATTTCGCCGGCCAGACGGTTTCCGGTTCGGTCACGGACGGCAGCTTTGTCGCGCAGGTGGTGGCGGACCTGGCTGTCTTCAACTCCACCAACAAGGCCACCAATTACGAGGGTCAATACACATTTATCATTCCCGGCACGAACGAACCGGCGGCGGGGCCGTTGGGAACCAGTTGCGGGACAGTGACCGTCAGCCCGTTGGGGGCCGTCACCTTTAGCGTGAGTCTGGCGGACGGGACCGCGTCGCCGGTCAACCCGTCCGGGGTTATCTCCGGGGAGGGCTATTGGCCGTTCTACCTGCCGCTCTACGGTGGCAACGGCTCCCTGTGGAGTTGGAACTTCTTCGCCAACGGGGCCATGATGTCCGCGCCCGGCGCCAGTTGGATCAACACGACAAACACCACCGCGGCGGCCCTGTACCGCGCGGGATTCACCAACGAGGCGGTCTCGATGATTGGCTCCGCCTACACAACCAACGAGCCTTTGCTGGCCCTGACCAACGGGCAAGTCGTGCTCGAAGGCGGCAATTTGCCCGTGGCGATCACCAACCAATTCATCTTGACATCGAAGAACACGATCCTGCTGACCAACGCCGCCGACACCAACAAACTGACCTTGACGATCACCAAGACCAATGGCGTGATCAGCGGCGCCTTTGCCAATCCGTCCCATCCCAGCCAAACCATCAGCGTCAGCGGCGTTCTTCTGCAAAACCAGACCAACGCCCAGGGCTATTTCCTGGGAACCAACGCAAGCGGCGCATTCCTCCTTGCCCCGCAGTGATTTCCTGGTGATGCGCCAGTGACGGATGGGAAGACGGAGAGACTCTGTCGAGCCGAAACTCGATTTCCTGGGAAAAAGTCACGGCTCGACAGAGTCTCGGCCTGCCTTGCCTCGTCGTCCCTGGCGCATGGCACACCCCGTCAAAGTTTACTTGACGATACAATGGATTGGGGGTGCGGGAGCGGAGGCTACATCCTGTGGGATTCCGCATTTTGGGATCAGATCCAGGTGGAAAAGGCGCGGAATGGGGCAAAAATGGCTGTTTTGCGGGGCAAAAGTTACGATTTTTTATAGCTGTAAATGCCTTGTCTTTAACAACTTGCGTAAAAACAGAAAAAATATTTGAAAAATAGCGAAAAAATTTGTTGTCAAAATCGGGGCGCTTGCCTATCGTGCGTCCTAATGCACCGTTTTGGCGCGGGCGGGTGAACTGTATTTCACCCCTTGAAAGCCGCCTCAAAACGAATCAACAACAACATGCAGGAGGAACTGATTGATGAAAATAAATAAATGGACATTAGGTCTGGCCGCCGTAGGGCTGGTCAGCCTCACACCTGGTCTGCTCGCCGCCGATGCAGGGCCAGCCCCGGTGCCGGTCACGACCGCACTGTCGGCAACCACCATCAGTGGTTATGTTGACACTTCAGCCGTCTGGAATCCGGGCACCGGCAACGCCAACCCCGCCCCGTACGCCTTCAACCCCGGCAAGCAGGACGGGTTTAATCTTAACTCTGTGGATGTCAAGATCGCCAAGCCCTTGGACGAAGGGAAATTATCGGCCGGCTACGCCCTCGAATTGATGTACGGGCCGGATGCTGCCGCCGCGTTGGGCGGTTCCGCGCCGATTCGCCAGGCCTACGTCGAAATGCGCGCCAATGTCGGCAACGGCTTGGATTTCAAGGCGGGCGCATGGGACAGCCCTCTGGGTTTTGAATCCACCGACACCTACAAGAACCCGAACTGGTCAGAGTCTTACGGCAAAACGATCGAACCCACCGAAGAGGTCGGTGTTTTGGCGTCATACAAATTCAGTGACTGCTTCAGCGGTGAAGTGGGCGTCGCCAATAATATTAGCACCCCCAACCCTCTGGGCATTAACACCCGCAACATTAGCGGCGCCGGTGGCAGCGCCATTGAGAGCAAAAAGGCCATCGTGAGCTTGCTTACCTTGACGGCGCCCGATAGTTGGGGCGCCCTGAAAGGCTCCGCGCTTTATGCCGGATTGGATTACGGTCCCGGAAGTGCCGTCAGCCATTCTGCTGTGGGTTTGCCTGGCACACCTGCCCCGAATTCTCATGTGGTGGATAAAACTCAGATCTACGTCGGAGCGACCATCATGACGCCGGTCAAAGGCCTGACGTTCGGCGCGGCTTGGGATTCTATCAACAATTCGGATCTCGGCAGGGCGGTGGCCTTCCCTACGGTGGAAGGCTATGCCGCAACGATGGCTGGCTATGTCTCCTACAAAATGACGGATAAATTGACCATCAATGGCCGTGGTGAATATGCCTACGGCTCGGCCTTCGACTATCTTGACCCGCTGTATGTCAATGAAGTTAAAGCCGGGGTGAAGCCAACGTTAGAAGAGGCCAAGATTCTGGCGGCCACGGTTACGCTACAGTATGACCTGTGGGACAATGTGATCAGCCGGCTCGAAGCCCGATGGGACACGTCGGCTGATGGCAGTCCGCACTTCGGTGCAAATAACGGATTGGGGAATCCGACCAAGAACAACGAGCTGATGCTCGCGGCCAACGTCATCTACAAGTTCTAACCCAACTTGGAATCATTGAACCCCTCCCGCGAAAAACGGGAGGGGTTTTTTATGGACAGCGCGTCCGGCCGGGTTGCCGTTTCTGGTTCCTTGACATTTTCAGCGGATTCCCGAACAAGACTGCAAGGATTGGGGAGCGCGGCCGTCCCGGCCGCCGTGGGGCGCGTCCCGCGCCCCACTTCTTCGCTGGTTCCTTTCCATGAATTGCCGTTCGCCTTGTCCGCGTTCAAGGAAAAGTCCGGACGAAATGTGTTTGGTGGGTCACCAAACCCAGCGCAGCAAAGCCGCAACCAAAGGCAATGAACCACGGATTCCACGGATTTCACGGATAAAGAATTCGCAGGCAGGGACGGCTCGCCGAGCCGTCCGGCCCCTGGACGCCTCGACGAGGCGTCCCTACCCACATCCGTGTCATCCGTGTTATCCGTGTTAAAATCTTCCCGGGAATGAATGATTTTGAACTATTGTGGCCCAGCGCGCGAGACGCAGGCGCTCCCCGAAATCGCCATTTCCCAATCAGACCCGCACAAATCGTCAAGGAACCCCGTTTCTCAACCGCCCCCAGCCTTCGGGAGCGGACAGAAGATCTGGTGCTGGCCATTCCACGCCAGGGGGTCTTGCACGGAGATGGCATCAATCACCCAGCCCTCGTCGGCCCAACCCAGGCGAATGGCGCAAAGCGCGCCGTTCTTATCCCTGGCGTAAAAGATATTGGCGTAGCCGTTCGTCTGCAAGAATCCCGCCCCGCCGCTGCCTTGCCGTTGCAGGAGGGCCAGGGCCGCGGCCACCGTCCCTTCGACTTTGGCTTCGCCACCCAGTTCGGCAATGATGGGGCCGTCGGCCGAGATGCGCAGCAGTTTGTATTTGCGGTAGGTCGTTTCCGGGGCCGGCTTCTCGGTCTTGTCGAAGAACCGGCTCTTGAAATCGCCAAAGAGGGTGGCGATTTTTACCCCGCTGTTCTTTTTAAAGAAATCGCGGATGACGAGCGGCGCCGTGGTGGCGGGAACGACCGCGGTTTCCAGGGGCTGAAGCAGCGGCGTTTTGAGATCGGGTTGGTCAGGCATAATGATTATTTCTCCTTTACTGCGGGGGCGGAGCCGGCGGCAACCGTTGTGGCGCCTTTGGCCGGCGGCCGCTCCCCTTCCGGCTGGGCGGGCGGTTCCACATTCAATCGGTACCCCACCCGCGCCTCGGTCACGAGCAATTCGGGCTTGGCGGGGACCGCCTCGATTTTCTCGCGCAGATAGGTCATGTAAACATGAAGGTAGTGGGTCTTCTCCCGATGGCCCGGCCCCCAGACGCCTTCCATAATTTGAGGATGCGTGAGCACCCTGCCGGCATTGCGGACAAACAACCTGAGCAGCGCGTACTCCGTCCCGGTCAGTTTGACCGGTTTGCCGTTGACCTTGACACTGCGGGCCGCCAGGTCCACCGTCAGCCGCCCGCAGGTAAAAATGGTTTCCTCGGCGGCGGGCTGCGCATGGCGCTGGGCCACTTGCAGGCGCGCCAGCAATTCCGCCGTGCTGAAAGGCTTGGTCAGGTAATCGTCCGCGCCGTTGCGCAAAGCCGTGACCTTGTCGTGCTCGCTTTCCCGCACGGACAGGATGATCACCGGAACCGAACTCCACTCCCGCAGCCGCAACAGCACGTCCACCCCTTCCATGTCCGGCAAGCCCAAATCCAGCAGCACGACATCCGGGCGGCGCGCGGCCACTTCCGCCAGGCCCTTTTGCCCGTCCGCCGCTTCAAAGACCTTGTAGCCGTTGGCCTCGAGAGAGACCCGGAGCAACCGGCGAAGCTGCACTTCGTCGTCAATCACAACGACGACCGGCTTGATGGGTTCCTCATTCACGCCGGCCTTCCCGGCGGGCAGGAGTTGCCTCCGGCTGCGCAATCGCCGCCCACTCCATGAACAGAGACTGGCCAGCCATGTTTTTCATTTTCACCCATGAACATGGCCCTGGCGAAGCAGGTTTGGATAATTAAAAAGCACAGGTTTTTGGTTAAAGATGTATTAAAGTGGATGAGGGGCGCCAAATCAAGAATCCATCCATGGCGCCTGGTTTTTGTGCCCGTCCGTCACGGATCAAGCGGGTGAGGCTCCCGGTTTAAACCGGCGTTGCTCTTCGAGATTGGATGAGGACATTAACCGATCTTCCTCCGACTCAAACCACGGATACAGCAATGGCAGGATGAACAGAGTAAGAACCGTGCCGCTAATCAAGCCGCCGATGATGACCACCGCGAACGGGCGCGCCGTTTCCGCTCCCACGCCG
>JBEKIA010000229.1:0-5613 GCA_050011995.1 Verrucomicrobiota bacterium | reverse complement strand
TTCTTGAGCAATTCGGAAAATTTCCGCTGTTGTTCGGGTGTCAGCACCTGGGTGATGGCTTGCTGGGCGCGCTCTTTTTCCGTCTGCATGATTTTGTCAATTTTGTCATGCTGCTCGCGGGTCAGGCCCAACTGCTGAACCAGCCGGGGCATAAAAGGACCCGGCCCGCCAAAGCCGGAGGGGGAAGCCGGACGCCAGCCTTGCGTCCTAACGACCAAAGCGCCCGTCACCACACCACAGACAAAAATGACCATGGTGGCCAGGATGACCTTCCAGGGGCTCACCAAATATCCTCGAGGTGCTGATCGGAGGAGGCAAAGACCGCGCGCTCAAAGGCCTGGGCAAAGCTGTCGGAATTGTCTCCCTTGGGGGCGGAGGCGGCGGACCAAATCCCGCACAAGAGGGTGATGGCCACGCAGGAAAGAGCGGCGCGCCAAAGGGGCCGACCCCACAAGGCCCAGGAATTGAGGGGAGACAAGCCGGCCAGACGCGCCAGGATGCGCTTCTCAAAGGCGTAAGGAACATGGTCTTGCGGCGGTTCCTTGCGGGCTGCCTCGATCAGTTTGGTTTGCAAAACGCTTAGGTTCATAACAGCTAATGATAAAGACGGCAGTCTTGTCCCGACGGTTACATATACTTCTCTTTGGTGATTTTTGCCAGTATTTTCCGCATCTCCGCCCGGGCGCGGAAGGCCCGGACCTTGACCAGCGGAACGGACCAGCCGGTGATTTGGGCAATTTCCTTGACGGACCGCTCTTCGATTTCCAGCAGGGTGATAACCAGCCGGGCCGAAGGCGACAGCCGGGCCAGAATGCGCCCGATCAATTGCCGGGCCGCCTGGGCGTGTTCCTGCGCGAAGCTGGGTTCGGCGACGAATTGCTCCAGCCAGTCCCTTTCAGGCTGGGAGAGTTCGGTGAAGGAGGTCTCCCGGTTGCGCTGGTGGGCGCGGAGGAAATCGTAGCACGTCCGCACGGCCAGCCGCATGAGCCAGTGTTCAAAGGGGGCCTCGCCGCGGAAGCCGCCCAGTTTTTGAAAGGCCTTGATAAAGACCTCCTGCACGATGTCTTCCACCTCGCTCTCCCGGCGGGCATAGCGGCGGGCGGTGGCGAAGATGCGCGGCTGATATTTCCGGATCAGCGGCTCAAAGCTGGCCGTGTCCCCTTGCATCACGGCGGCGATCAACTCCGCGTCAGTCGGCTCCATCGCTCTCAGTCCCGAGTGATGCCGAAAGCCTGCTCGAATTCGGAGGAGAATTTGGCTACCTCGGCTAGGATCATGGACGGTTGCTGGCCGATGGTCAGGAGCAACTTGTCGCGCAGTTCGGGGCGCAAGCGCATCAATTCCAAGGCGGTGACCACCAGGGACAACTGGTTGTTGATCTCGTGGCGCATGTGAGCGAGCTTCTGGTTCAACTCGGTCAGTTGCGCAACGGTCAATGTGGGTGGGGTATTTGGCACTCCCATTTGCCCAAGCATGGGGCCAACCCCGCGGCAAATCAAGCCCCTTTCCGGGCAGGAACCGGAACGGTCATCAGGGCGGAAACGAGCCGCAAAACGGCATCCTTTTTCATTTTGACTTAAGGCAGCGATCCAGGAATTCGCGGACGGGGGGAAGGTACTGCGCGCCGCTGAAACCGTGGCCGATGCCTTTCTCCGGAATGAGGGTCGAGTCCACGCCGGCTTTTTGCAGGGCGGCCAGAAGCAGTTCGCTCTGGTTGAAGGGCACGGAGCGGTCGGCGTCGCCATGCATGATGAGAAAGGGCGGGGCTTCCTTGGAAACGTAGGTGACGGGACTGGCTTGGGCGGCTTTGTCCCTGTGTTCCAAAAGCGCGCCGCCAATGAGTTGGGATTCGGGCGAGCCGGGGTCGTTGTGTTTGATGTCGCTTGGGGGAATGCCGATTTGCAGCAGGTCCGCGGGGCCGTACCAGTCCACCACGGCCTGGACGCGGCTGGATTGTTTGAGGTCGTTGACGTCGCCTTCCAAGGCGGTGACGCCGCCGCTGGCGCCCACAAGAGCGGCGAGGTGGCCGCCGGCGGAGGCGCCCATGGCGGCGAATCTGGTGGGGTCGAGATTGTACTTGGGGGCGTTGGCGCGAAGCCAGCGGACGGCGGCCTTGCAGTCGAAGATCTGGGCCGGGAAAACGGCTTCCTGGCTGAGGCGGTATTCAACGCTGGCCATGGCATAACCCCCGGCGGTGAGGGGCAGCATGGGAACAACATCGCCTTCTTTGGCGCCGGCTCTCCAAGCCCCGCCGTGAATCCAGATGAGCAGCGGGAGCGGCTTTTCCGACTTTTCCGGGAGATAGAGATCGAGATGAAGGATTTTGGCGCCCGCCCGGCCATACTCCAGATCCCGCGCCACGGTGACGCCGGCGGGAAGGCGCGGGAGGCGCGGAGGCTGGCTGGAAGCCGGTTGCGCCCGGAGGGCGGGGCCGGATGGCGGATTGTTGGAAGAGGGTTGGGCCAAAAGGGCTGCTCCGCCCAGGCTGGCCGCGATCAGGACGAGCGGCAGGAACGTTTTCATGTCAGGATGTTTGATGCTCAACTTTGGGGCCATTTCCAATCCCTGCCAAAACGGCCTGCGGTTGTCAAGGGGCGCATTTGACTTTCTTGGGTAACTGCGGTCGGCGAAGTCTTACTTTAAGAATTCGGAGTTCTCGATTGACAATTGGTCATTGAAGATCTGCCATTGGTTATTGGAAGACGTTTCTCAGATCGGACAGTTCATGGGGCGTCATGCCGCAATTGTGTAGATGACAAATGACCAATGCTCAATGACCAATTTTCAATCGTTTTAATCGCTGAGACCTTGCGCAAATCAAGGAAGCGCCAAAAAAGGTGAAATGCGCCCGTTGTCAAGGCGGCGTTCTTCCTCGGCTTGCATCCGGGGACGGGTTGGGTTTACTGTGGACCCCAAGTATGGCGGCCCCAAATAAAATTCTCTTGCTCGATGATGACGAGCAAATGCTGGAGTTGTATCAGGCCTTGATCGAGCAGATCCCCAGCCATCCGGAAGTGCAGGTTTGCAACACCGGCGCGCGGGCCATCGCCATGCTCGAATCCGAGCCGTTCACCCTGCTGATCACCGATTTGCGCATGCCCAAGATGGACGGCCTCCAGGTGCTGGCCATCGTGCATCGAAAATTTCCGCACTTGCGGATGGTCGTGCTCACCGGAGCGCCTGACGAGGAATACCGCTCGCGCGCCTACGCGCAGGGCGTGGAGATGTTCTGGCAAAAACCGGCCAGCGCCGAGGATATTCAGTTGTTCCAGGATTGCATCGAATCCATGCTCGACCGCCCCAACCAGGCGCCGGAGGGTTTCCGCGGCGTGCAAAGCAAGAGCCTGGTGGATCTGGTGCAGTTGGAATGTCTGTCGCGCAGTTCCTCCGTGCTGAACATCACCCGCGGCGGGCTGAACGGCAGAATCTGGATTCAGAACGGCGAAATTGTTGACGCCGCCACCGCCGGCATGACCGGGGAGGAGGCGTTCCGGGAAGTTCTGTCGTGGAAGAGCGGGAATTTTGAAATTCTTCCCGCGGATCCGAACCGCGCCCGCGCGATCCATAATTCCTGCCAGGGCCTGTTGCTGGATTCGGCCCAGGCGCTGGACGAATCCAAGGCGCCGGCCGCCGGCGCCGAGCCGGAGGCGGGGGAGCAAGCGCCCGGCGGCGCGCCCAAAGGCCTGGCCGCGCTGGGCCGCTTTGAAGGCGTGGGTTTTGTCCTCGCCATTCCGCCGGATGACAAGGCGCCGGTGGATTCCTGGAGCCTGGAAAACTCGATGGACGTCGCCAATTGGGCGCGGGATGCCCATCGCCGGCTGGCCCAATTGGGCGAGAGCCTGCGGGCGGGCGAATTTGCCGGCGCCTTTGGGTTCGGCTTGCAGGAGCACTGGGCTTTGGGCGCGCAGGAGCAAAGAGGGCTGCTCTGTGTCGGGTTCCGGCCCGGGTTGAGCGCCGAACAGGTGGAACAAACCATGAAACACGTTTTTGACAAATGGGCATCCTGACCAGACAAGGCAACGGCCAATCCGGCCTGCGCCGGCTTCCCAGCGGCGCGTTCACTGTGGATGCGCAAGGGAACCTGGTCAGTTCAACCGTGCCGCAATGGGTCCCGGAAGCATTGGTGGTCCAGATTGGCCGGCAGATTTTGGCCGTCTTCAAGGGCGCGGCCGCCGTCCGCCTGCCCTTTTCCGAATTGAGGGTTCACTATGAGGCCTTTAGGATTACAGCGCGCGAAATGCGCGGGGGCGCGATTATTTTTCTTTCGCCCAAGCCGGCGGCGCCGCCATCCTCATGACGAATTGGTGGAATTTGTGCTATGCAAAATAAAAAATTGGATCAGCTTGTCACCCAGTTGGAAAACTACTTGGAATGCTGGAAGCTCCTGAATCACTTCCTCAACTTGGCGCGCGGCAAGAAGTTCTCCGCCGAGGATGAGAACCAGTTTCTGGAAGTCAAATCCATCGTGGTGCAGGAGTTGGAATTGATCAGCGCGGCCATGGAATGCTCCTCGCCGTCGCGGGAAGAGATTCACGCCTTTATCGCCGCCGCGCCCTCGTTGCGCTATCTGAGCGAAGGCAGCGAGGGCGCCCTGCGCTCGCTGGAAAATCAATGGCACAAGATCTACGTCGGATTCCAGGCGATTCTCGGCCAGGTCAAGGTCAAGCAGCGCGAGATTGAAGGCCAGAATTTCCTCACCTTGATGTTCAAGAAAAAGACCTGATCCTTCCCGCTGTCTTTCCCTCAAGAAACCATGACCGAATCGCCTGCTGCCAGTGTTGTTCCCGGGCCGGGCGGATGGAATTCATAAACATGCTGAATTATTTTCAAATTCTGATTTTGGCCTTGATTCAAGGCGCGTGCGAGTTGCTGCCGGTGTCCAGTTCGGCGCACGTCATTGCCGCGGAAAAACTCATGGGGTTGGACCCGTCGAGTCCCGCCATGACCATGTTGTTGGTCATGATGCACACCGGAACCATGTTCGCGGTCATCGCTTATTTCTGGAATCATTGGAAGCGGGATTATTTCAGCCCAGCCGGAAAAATTCGGCCATTTGTGGTCCAAATCGTTGTGGCGACTTTCTGCACCGGCATCGTGGGCTACGGATTGAAGGAGGTGATCGAGAAAATCTTCATGCGCGGCGCGCCCCACGCGGAGGTCGAAAACCTGTTCTCGAACCTGCCTCTGATGGCGGGAGCGCTGGCGGCGGTGGGGTTGTTGATTATTTACGCCGGATTGCGGGAAGAAAAATCACCGCGTCACGCAGAAGTTCAAACATCGCAGGCGTGCTGGATCGGCCTGGTGCAGGGCCTCTGTCTGCCGTTTCGCGGATTTTCGCGTTCCGGCTCGACCATTTCCACCGGCTTGTTGCTCGGTCTGCCCAGGCAGAAACTGGAGGAATTCAGTTTTGCGCTGGCGGTGGTCTTAACCCCGCCCGTGATTGCAAGAGAGGCGCTCCGCCTGCTCAAGGAACCCGCCTTGAGCGGCCACACTTCCGCGCTGCATCTTTTCGTGCCGAGTTTGGTCGGCATGGCATTCAGCTTTATGGCTGGCCTGCTGGCTTTGAAATGGCTCACACGCTGGCTGGAAGGCGGGCGTTGGAAATTCTTCGGC
>JBEKIA010000228.1:0-5681 GCA_050011995.1 Verrucomicrobiota bacterium | reverse complement strand
GGCCGTTGAACCGCCGATGTTCGCCTGTTCCGTGTAGCTGTAGTTGTCCACGGACACATAGCCCAATCCGCCGGTTTGGCTAATGGCCAAGTCCCACTGCAAGTAGCCGCCGAAACTCCCGCCCACCGGGGTCGCCACATCAATGCTGATCGAGGAGGCAGATGCCAGCACGGCGGTCAGGCCGGTGGAATAAGGCCCGGCCAGGGTCGCGGCATAATCGGGCCTGGTGGACGCGGTCAATTGCCAACTATAGTTTCCGGCGGTCACCCCGGTGGTTGTGCTAAAGCCGGTGGTGGTCCAAATGTTCGTTTCGAGAATGCCCCAGCCGTCAAGGCTGTTTTCCCACGAATAGAGCAACTCAACCGCCTCAATGCCTATGCTGACGACGGGACTGGTGCTCTTGCCGCGGGAGTTGGAGGCGACAAAATCATATTGGTACATGCCTGGAGCGAAACCGGCGGTATTGACCACCAGATTCGTGCTGGTCGCACCCGCAATATTGGTCAACGCGCCCCCGCTCCCACCGTCCGTCTGCCACTGAAAAGTGATCGGGGTCAAACCGCCGGCCGAGGCGGTCAGAGTCACATTGGCGCCGGGCAAGACCCCCAGGTTGGCGTCGGCAGGGGTTTCGAACGGAGGATTGGCAATGGGCGCGCTGGGGAGAGATATGCCGAGGTCGAACGTCATGTCGTAATCGTTCAAGATGGAGGCATAAGTGACGCTCCCGCCGGCGACGGGAACCAAGCAAGCCTGACCCCCGGAATAGGGAAGGCCCGTGGCTGTGTTGATTTCCTCCCAATTGGCCGGAGTGCCGGGTGACCGCCCAAACCCAAAAACGTAGTTGGTCCCGGGGGCCAATGCAGCCCCCAGGCCGGTCCACTGCATCCAATCTCCTTGGGCAAGCAATGCGCTTGTCGCGGTGTAGGATGCGACCAGGGTTGCATTGGTGAGGCCGGTAGTGACCGGACTCAATCCTTGGGGATTGGAAAGCTGGTAGATGTTGAGCGTAAAGGATTGGGTTTGCAGCGGATTGTAGCCGCCACTGCCAGCGACGGTCTGGATCGCCACCGACCTCAGGACGTACCCTTGAGGGTTGTTTAAGGTGGTGAACGTTTGGGCAGGAAAGCCGGCGGCCGGGGTGGTAGCTCCGTCGTCCCAATAATAATTGAGGCCCGGCGGCTCGCCGCCGCCATTGATGAGTTGAGAGATGTCGTAGGCCCCGGGCGTCGGGGGGGTGGTCCCGATGTCCGTCAAGGCAACTTGGGCGCAGGCAATTGCAGCCAGCAACACGTTGACAGCGGCCGCCAATAGGAGACTTCTCGATTTCATGACCTTCTTAACCAGAGTGCTCAACCCGCGGTTCCCGCATACGCCCGCCCGGATGCTCTGTGCTCGTCGGGCGGAGGCAGGCCAATTACATTTCTTGTTATACAAGATAAGCACACCTAACCACAAGGCGGAAAAAAACCAACCGGATGCTTGGAGCGAAGCTAAACGGATAACTTGGTTTGGTATCGCCTCAAGCTGGAACACAGCTTACAATAACATTTGTTCTCCCGCAAGAGCAATAAGCCCAATTTGACAAAAGTATTATTATTCCTGATATATAGCGCGGACAAGAATCATGATGGATTATTATGGCTCTTCACCGGACCCCCGCGCGGTCAATCCAATCCCGGTGCGGGGAATCACGCCGCGCCGAGCAGGGCTTGAACCTTGGGCATCCATTCGCTGATCGGAATTTTCTGCGGACATTCCTCTTCGCATTCGTGACAGGCGGCGCAAACGCCGGCCCGCGCGGCTTCCGCGATAAATATCTGATACTTGAAGCGCGCGCCCGGAAGGTCCTCGTGGAGAAACGCTTCGTTGTAGATTTCAAAATTGCCCGGGATATCCACTCCGTTCGGGCAGGGCATTCAATAGATGGAAATATATTCGGGCCGCGCGGATTTCCGTCCACGGTGGGCAAGCGCATGCAGCCAAAGCCCAGCACCGAGGCCTTCCAGTCCAACTTGCCGAATTTGCGAAATTGCATGGGAATGAAGCGGGTTGAGAAGGAGGCCGGGAGCCTTCATTCGCCGCCCGCGGCAGGCGGACGGCTCGCGGCGTGTTGATGGATGGCCGCGCCCAGCCAGGCAATGGTTTGGCCCAGGTCCTGCATGTTGCGCGAAGCCTCGTCGTCTTTGGCCACATCCCCCTTGTCCAGGCCGAATCCCAGGTTCCAATAGGTGGACCCCGGCACAATGGCGCCGGACATCAGGAACATGTTCAAAAGAATCTCCGTGTTCCCGCGCGGGCGCGGGCTTCCGTTGATGGCAAGGGCTTTCATAGTTTTAATGCGCAATCATCCACGGATGAAATCTTGTGCTGGCATCGGGCCGTGTCAATGATGAACCCTGACACTCTTTGACAACCGCCCCGGCCGCGATGGAACCTTTTGAAATAAATTGATTGCTTTAAACCCGGCTCATGCTAATATCGCTCATATTCGAGCAAAACCTGTCAGTCCGGATATGGACCCCAAGGCGCTGGCGCCCCAGCGCTGGGACAACCTGCGCGCCTTGATCCGCGACAGCGGCGTCAACCGCGTCGAGGATCTCTGCCGCCGGCTTCATGTCTCGTCCGCCACGGTGCGCCGGGACCTGGACCTGCTGGAGCGCCGCGGCGCCATCCGCCGGGTGCATGGCGGCGCGGTCAGCGTGGAGAACCGGCTGGACGAGTCGCTTTTCGAGGACAAGACCGCGGTGGCCGTCCGGGAGAAGCGGCGCATTGCCGAGGCCGCTTTGCAGTTTATCGAGCCGGGCGACACCATTTACCTGGACGGCGGCAGCACCGTTCTGGAGTTGGCGCGCCTGCTGGGCGACCGGAGCCATCTGACCGTGGTCACCAATTCGTTGCACGCCGCCCATGAACTGGCCGGGCGCGGGCCGAGGCTGATTGTCATTGGCGGCGAATTGCGGCGTCTCAGCCAGACCCTGGTGGGTCCGCTCACGCGCCTGGTCCTCCAGGAACTGCATCTGGACAAGGCGTTCCTGGGGACGATGGGATTTGCCTTGAAAGAAGGGCTGACCACCACCGACCCCAGCGAGGCTTTTACCAAGGAAGCCGTCATGGGCCAGGCGCGCCAGGTGATCGTCCTGGCCGACGGCAGCAAGGCCGGCAAAGTTTCTTTCGCCAGCGCCGGCCGCTGGGCAAACGTCCACGTTTTGATCACGGACAAGCCCCCGGATTTTGCCGGCGCGCTGGTCAACAAAGGCGTCAAAATTGTCAAGGCCTCCAACCCGAAATGACCGATGAAGAAATCAACCGCCTACCTCAGCGATTCACGCCCCCAATTTGCCCCCTTTGAAATAGACTGCGGCCGCATTGCCGCCTATCGCTACAAGGGCGCTCTCCAGGCCGAACTCAAAGCCGGGACCCTTTCGCCGCCGGAAGCGGTGGCGATCCTGGAAGACATGCTCATCATCCGCGAGATGGAGGAGATGATCGTCAAGCTTCGGTCCGGCGCTTATGACCCCATCCGCGACTTCAACTATCGCGGCCCAACCCATGTCTCCGTCGGCCAGGAAGGCACGGCGGCCGGGGCTTGTTGCGCCCTGCAATTGCCCGACAACATTACGAGCACTCATCGCGGCCATGGGGAAAGTCTCGCCAAGGGAACCGTCGCCATCCGCCAGATGACGGACGAACAGCTCCGCCGGCGCGTTCCCAACGGCCGCTCCTCCCGGCATGAGGACCTGGTCCAAGCCGCCCTGGAAGAACACGTCTATCGCACCATCTGCGAACTGTTCGGCAAGGATGACGGCTATTGCCGCGGTCGCGGCGGCTCCATGCACATCGCGGATTTCACGGTGGGCCATCTGGGCGCCAACGCCATTGTGGGCGGCGGCGTGCCCATTGCCACGGGCGCGGCTCTGGCCAACCGCTACCTCCAGCGCGGCAACGTGGTTTGCTGTTTTGCCGGTGACGGCGCTTACGCCAACGGCGTGGTGCTGGAATCATTGAATTTCGCCGCCCAGGCCCAGTTCACCAACCACCTGGCCTCCGCCCGCAAATTTGGCCTGCCCATTATTTTCCTGGTCGTCAACAACCATTACGGCATGACCCACCGCAGCGACGACGAAGTGATGGGCGTCGAGCGCATCGCCCGCCGCCCGGCCGGCTTTGCGGACAACAACATGCACTCGGAGATCGTCAACGGCATGAACGTCCTGGCCGTGCGCGACGCCGTGTTGCGCGCCGCCCAACTTTGCCGCGAAGGCAAAGGCCCCGTCTTCCTGGATGTGGATTGCTACCGTTATTGGGGCCACTCCCTGAGCGATCCGCGCAACGAATACCGCACCCGCGAAGAGGAGGCGGCCTGGAAAGCCATGGATCCCATCCAGGCCTTCAAAAAAGAATTGCTCCAAGCCCGCGTCCTCGACGCCACGGGCCTCGACGCCGTTGAAAAACGGGTCGCCGCCCGCAACGCCTCCGCCGCCAGGCGCGCCGCCGCCGCCGCCGATCCCGACGCCAAGGATGTCCTCGCTTTCATGTACACCGACACCCGGTGCGAAACCGTCCCGCCTGAATTTGCCAGGGTGGAACTGTGGGGCGCGCTCCCTCAATTCAAGCGGGTCAACGGCGAACTGACCTACAAGGACGCCCTCAAAGAGGCGCTCGCCGAGGAAATGGCGCGCGACAGCCGGGTGATCTTCTACGGCGAAGACGTGGCCGATTACGGCGGCGCCTTCAAAGTCACCAAGGGGTTGCTCGAAGCCTTCGGCCGCGATCGCGTCTTCAACACCCCGATCAGCGAAGCCTGCATCTGCGGCACCGGTTGCGGCGCGGCCATGAACGGACTCCGGCCCGTGGTCGAACTGATGTACTTCGATTTCGCGCTGATGTCTTCCGACCAGATCAGCAACCAGGCCGCCAAATGGCATTACATGAGCGGCGCTCAAACCGAAGTCCCCCTGGTCATCCGCGCCTCGGCCGGCGCGGGCAAAGGTTATGGCGGCCAGCATTCCCAGACCCTCGAATCCATCTTCTGCCACATCCCCGGCTTGTATGTCGTCTATCCCGCGACGCCCCGCGACGCCAAGGGGATGCTTAAATCCGCCATCCGCGACAACAACCCCGTCCTCTTCGTCGAATCCCAGGCGCTCTACCCCTTGAAAGGCCCGGTGCCCGAAGGGGAGTACCTCGTCCCTCTCGGCGTCGCCGATGTCAAGCGCGAAGGCGCGGACATCACCCTCGTCGCCTGGGGGCCGTTGGTTCACGACTGCCTCAAGGCCGCCGACCAGTTGAAGGCCGCCAAGGGGGTCAGCGCCGAAGTGATTGATTTGCGCAGCCTCGTGCCGCTGGATTTGGACACCGTGTTGCGCTCCGTTCAAAAAACCGGCCGTTGCGTCGTCGCCAGCCAGGCCATCAACATCGGCAGTTACACGGGCGAAATCGCCTCCGCCATTTCCGAGGCCGCGTTCGATTACCTGGAGGCCCCCGTCAAACGCGTCGGCGCGAAAAACGGCATCGCCCCGCAGTCGCACATCCTCGAGGCGGCCTTCCTGCCCAACGTCAACGACATTCTGGCCGCCGCCAACTCGATTCTCTAAGACTTTATGGCTACCCCCATCATCATGCCCAAGTTCGGGCAAATGACCGAAGAAAGCGCCATTGTGGAATGGCTCAAAAAGGAAGGC
>JBEKIA010000227.1:0-5722 GCA_050011995.1 Verrucomicrobiota bacterium | reverse complement strand
AAGCGTCGATCCGCGAATCCCGTGGCTCTACAACTTCAAACTCGATTTTCGTTTCAAATGAGTCGCGCCGATTGGAACCGCCGGCAAATGTCCAATTATCTTCAGCTTAAAAATCTCTGCCTCCCGGGCAGCCAGCCCTCGAACGCGGCTGGATTGGCGGGGAGTACCGGCCGGCAAAAACACCGAAAGACCCGAGACACGCCGGAATCGGGGTGGGCGCGCTGAAAACCAACACGCCGGCCGCGCTGGCCGGATTGCAAGCCGGCGACGTGATTCTGGAACTCGACCGCCAGCCCGTCACCAAGCTGAAGGATTTTTGGCGGAAGGTTGATTCGAGCAAGCCGGGAACATCCTTGCCGGTCAAAATCTATCGGGATGGCGGAACGTTCGAATACAACATGACGGTGGGCCGGGAAACATTTAGGAACTCCGGATATTTCAGCATCGTTATGCCTAGCGCAGTGCATCAGTGGAACCTCTGGGCGCCCGCCCATGGCTTCTCGCTTGTGTTTGCTGGCTTCGAACTGACTTCCAACTACCGGCATGACGTCACGGAGCACACCGTTTATGACACCGTTTATGACAGAGGATGGGGCGTCTGGCTGGCCTTCATGCAAATCTCCAAGGGAAAGACCGTGCTGTCGCAAGAGTGCGCCGGCCCCGAGATGGCCATGCGCATTTCCGGAATGGCCGCGAGATAACTCCCTCTCACTTAACCTGAACCGACGCAGCCCCTTTTTGGTTGGGCTGACGATGGAGAAGGCAGCAGAACAAACTCGTAAATTGGAGGAATAATAGTTATGAGAAACTCAATTGGTATTGGTTCCGCCGCACTCGCCCGATTCCTGGCGGCGGGCTTGGCCCGGTTCAGCCGTTTTCCGAGGCCTCTTGCTCTGGCCACGGGAACAACGCTCTGCCTGAGCGCCGTCTGGCCCGGCTCCGTCCACGCCCAGGAAGATGCCGCCTGGGGGCGCATGGTCATCATTGGCGCCAGCGTTTCGCACGGTTTCACCGAGTCTCAAGTTGGGCCGAAGATGACGGATTACGCCCTGGATCGTTACGTCAACGCGGCCCTGCTCGCCCCGCATGAACCGGCGCGAAACCTGGCCGCCGTGGAGTTCTTTCTAAGCCCTGACGAAATAGGAATCATGCAAATCCGCCAGGCCTTGACGAATCGTCCGACTCTAGTGGTTGGAGTTGATTTTCTTTTTTGGTTTTGCTACGGCAAAGGCAATACCGACCAGGATCGTCTGGACCACTTTGAGAAGGGCCTGAAACTGCTGGAGGGGGTGGAATGCCCGCTCATCATCGGCGACATTCCAGACGCCTCCGCTGCGGCGAATGGCATCTTGTCCCCCGACGAGTTGCCCAGCCCCGCCGTTCGGATCGCGGCCAATCGCCGTCTCAAAGAATGGGCCGCGCAGCACAAGCAAGTGACTGTCGTGCCGCTGGCGGAGTTCATGCGCGCGGCCAGCGCCAATGAAGCGATCAGCGTTCATGGCCATGTCATTGCACGCGGCACAACGGGCGCCTTGTTGCAAGAAGACCGGCTGCATCCCAGCCGGCGCGGGTGCGCCGTGCTGGCTGTTTCCATTTTTGACACATTCTTGGCGGGGCATCCCGGTTCCGATGCCATGCAGGTGCGGTGGGACCCTGACGAAGTGTTGCAGGCGGCTGGCCGGTAACGATGGCGCCGCAACCTTGACCGGCATGGGCCCGTTTCTCGCAGGACTGAACTGGACAACCTGCGCAAAGAGTTGGAAGAATCGCGCCGCGCCGGGTCTATCCTCTGGAACGCCCTGGTTTTTTTTGTGCGGTTTCGGGGGGCGGCGGGTACTATGAATTGTCACGAGGATTGGGGATGCCCATTGGCCATTCTCCTTCGAAATTCTTTGAAACCTTTCCATGATTACTGGTGTTACTGTCATTGTGGCCGCCGGAACATTTTACATTTCCATGACAATGACGCCTGGAAGCCGGCCCATGCTGGGCGAGGATCTGGACTCGTCCGCGAACAGGCCGCATCGCTCCAACAGGGCGAAGGCGGGCCTGGCTGGAATTCGTGGTGATGCGTCAGTGACGGTGGGTGGGGCGCGCACTCCGTGCGCGCCGCGGCGGGCAGAGGACTGCCGCCCTGCCTTTTCCCCCTGCGTCACCGAGGCATTACAATTCGTGATTGAATACGATTGACAAAACGATGGATGACGGCTATAGTTCTTTCCGCATGAGGTTTTCCCATTCAGCCCAGGCCCGGACCTGCTCTTGCGCGGGGGCCTTTTGCGCCGATTTTTCGCCGTTGTTTGAACCTTCTGCCTTCCAGCCTGTCAAGACATACGGAAGAACTCCATTTGCGCTTGTGTCTGCCATGATGCCAAACCTCCTTGCCGCCCGCGGAGCGCCGCCGGCGCGCACCGGGGCGGGCGATGGGGAGATCATCATAGCGCTCGCGGCCGGCGCGCAAAGAATGCAAAGGATTTTTCCCTCCGGCCTGTCTAACAGGTGAACATGAACACACCCGTGGAACCATCACCGATAAGCCCTGGCCGGACGTCCGGGGAAGACTCCGGGAATTCGGGCAAGCTGCAGGTTTCCCCGGAGGCGCTGCGCGCGCTCCCGGCTGATTTTGTCAAACGGCATCGCGTGCTGCCGCTGAAGGTCCAAAACGGAGCCATCCATGTGGCCACGGCCGAGCCGGGCAACCCCAGGGTGATGGATGATATTCGCCTGCTCAGCGGCCTGGAGGTGCAGGAGCATGAAACCCCTTTGGCGGAGGTGCTGGAAAAGATTGCCGAGTGCTACGAGGTGACGGTGGAGCAGATGATTGAGAACCTCAATCCCGACCGGGCCGCCGCGGCGGAGGGCAAGAACCTGCACGACATCGAGGTCATGGCCAATGAGCCGACGGTGATCAATCTGGTCAACCTGATCATTTCCACCGCGTTGCGCGAGCGGGCCAGCGATATTCACCTTCTGCCGTTTGAGGAAACGCTGCAATTGCGCTATCGCATTGACGGACTGTTGCAAGAGAAGCCGCCGCCGCCAAAGAATCTTCATGCCGCCCTGGTTTCGCGCATCAAAATCATGGCCGACATGAACATCGCCGAGCGGTTTATGCCCCAGGACGGGCATATCCAGATCCATCACCGGGGCGCGCGGGTGGACATCCGGGTCGGCACGATGCCCACCATTTATGGGGAGAGCCTGGTCATGCGGCTGCTGGAAAAGAACTCCCGGCTGCTCACCCCGGTGGAACTGGGGCTGGACCGGGAGCGTTCGGAATTGATGGCGCGGCTGGTGGAAAAGCCGCATGGCCTGTTTCTGGCCACCGGCCCCACCGGCAGCGGCAAAACCACCACCCTTTACTCCATTTTGCAAGGCATCTACGCGCCGGAAAAGAAGATCGTCACCATCGAGGACCCGGTGGAATACGAACTGGCGGGGGTGGCGCAAATTCCCGTGCGGCCCACCCGCAACTTCTCCTTTGCCAACGGTTTGCGGTCCATTCTTCGCCAGGACCCGGACGTGATCATGGTGGGTGAAATCCGCGACTCGGAGACGGCGGAAATCGCCATCCGGGCCGCGCTGACCGGCCATCAGGTGTTCAGCACCCTCCACACCAACGACTCCACCGGCGCGGTCACCCGCCTGGTGGACATGGGGGTGGAGGCGTTTCTGATTTCCTCCTCGCTGGAAGGCGTTCTGGCGCAAAGGCTGGTGCGGCGAATTTGTCCGCTCTGCAAGGTGCCGGCCCCGGTGGCCAGGGCCGTAAGCGACCGGCTCCATGCCATGGGGGCCCGGCGGGTGGAGGGCGTTTTTTATCAAGGCAAGGGATGCGAGGAATGCCGCGGCACGGGTTACCGGGGCCGCATCGGCATTTTTGAACTGCTGGCCATCGGGCCTGAATTGCGGGATTTGATCTTGCAAAAACGGTCCAATGCCGAACTCAAGGCGGTGGCGCAGAAGACCATGATGACCATGCACGAAGACGCCATGCTCAAGGCCTCCCACGGCATCACCAGCCTGGAGGAAATCCTTCGCGTATCTTCCGGAGACCTCTTGGAATGAAAGCCTTTCGCTATCAGGCCATCGAAGGGAACGGCGCTCCGGTCCAGGGCGAAATCGAGGCGGCGGATCGAAAGTCCGCTCTCCAATTGCTGGGAGCGCGCGGGCTTTTTCCGTCCGTCCTCGAAAGCTGCGCCCCGGCCGGGGAGGCCGCGGCCCGGCCCGCGTTGACGCCGCCGCAACACGCCAGCCGGATGCGCGCGGGCGGCCGGGTGTCCGGCAAGGACATTACGGCGTTCACGCGGGAGATGGGCGCGCTGCTCGGCGCGGCCATTCCGATTCCGCAGGCCCTGGACGGGCTGGGTGAGGAGGAGGAGAATCCCGCCCTGCGGGCCATCGTTCTGCAAATCGCCGATTCGGTGAGAAAAGGCGCGGCGCTTTCCGCCGCCTTGGAAGAGCATCCCAAATTGTTCGACAAACTGTACGTCAGCATGGTGCGGGTGGGGGAGGAGGCGGGGGTTCTGCCCAAAGTGATGGCGGACCTGGCCGAGTTGCTGGAGCATGAGGATGAATTGCGGGGCGAAGTGCTGGCGGCGGTGGCCTACCCGGTGTTCGTGCTCTGCTTTGGCTTTGTCACGGTGGCGGTGCTGCTGACGGTGGTGATGCCCAAACTGTTCAGCATGTTGACGGAAATGGCCACCACCCTGCCTTTGCCCACGTTGATTTTGCTCCATGTCAGCGGGTTCATCCGGGACTACTGGATCCCGCTGCTGGCGGGAGCCATCGGGGCGATGGCCGGGCTGCGCTGGTTCTTGCGAACTCCCCGGGGCGCGGAGAAGCGGGACGCCATCAAGTTGCGGCTTCCGGTCCTGGGCGCGGTTTATCGGGCGGCGGCGTTGAGCCGGTTTGCGAGGACGCTGGGCACGCTGGCCAAAAGCGGCGTCTCGCTGTTGCCGGCGTTGAAAATTGCGGAGAACACCATCGGCAACGTGGTCCTGGGAAAGTTGATCGCGCAGGTGGCGGAGGAGACGCGCGGCGGCGATTCCCTGGCCGCGCCGTTGCGCAAGCTGGGCATTTTCCCCAAAACGGTGGTGCAGATGGTCAGTGTGGGCGAGGAATCGGGCATGCTGGCCGAGATGCTTTTGAAAGTGGCCGACATCGAGGAACGCCACATGCGGGCGCGCACCAAAACCATGGTTTCGCTGCTCGCGCCGGCTTTGATTCTGGTGGTGGGCGCCTTGGTCGGCTTTATGGTGATCGCGCTGTTGCTCCCGATCTTCAACATGAGCCAGGCCCTGGAAAGATAAAAACATGAATATGCGAACGTTAAGAAATAGAGGCCAAAGGGGTGGATTCACCCTGGTGGAGATCATGGTGGTGGTGATCGTGATCAGCATTCTGGCCGCCACGATCATCCCCAAGTTCGTGGGCACCACTCATGACGCCAAAGTCGCCACCGCCAAAGCCAATATCGCCGAGCTGGATTCCGCCCTGGAAAGGTACAATGTCCAGATGGACGCCTATCCGTCCACCGAGGAAGGTTTGAAGGCCCTGGTGGACAAGCCGGCCAATGACGATGGAAAATGGCGCGGCCCCTACGTCAAGATGCTGCGCCCCGACCCGTGGGGGCAGCCTTACCAATACAAATACCCCGGCACCCATCACACCACCGGCCCGGATTTGTGGGCCACAGACCCGGACAAGGCCAACGGGGCCGAAG
>JBEKIA010000226.1:0-5731 GCA_050011995.1 Verrucomicrobiota bacterium | reverse complement strand
TCGTCCGGGCGCAGCAGGACGGCGGACATGGTGCCTTTGCCTTGCTGTTCGACAATCAGTGGCGCCAATTGTGTCAGCAGCCCGTAGCTGTCGCTCAACTCGTTGTCGGGTGTGGTCAGCCGGTCCACCCCTCCGCTCATGCGGGAGTAACAGATCGCATTGTGGCGTCCGAAGGCGTAGAGCGCCCTGACGGCGCCTTCCGCGCCGGGAGATTCCTCGGGAATAAAGAGCGGGTTGCCGGACTGGGTGTACTCCGCGCTCATGGCCACGAAGTCGGTGGAATTGTCCGGCCCGAACATGTCAATTCGGGGCGCGCCGGCTCTCCAGACATCCATCAACTCGGGCATGGGGCTGCCGCTGGCTTGGACGGGCTGGTTTGGCTTGGTGAATCCGTAGGTCCATGCGTTCATGTACATCGGCAGCGGGTATTCGGCCTTGCCGGCCTCGGCCACGCGGCCGACGTAGCGGGCGAAGTTCCAGCCCATGAAGATTTCATCCGTCGGCGTGCCCCGGCCGAACACCTCTTCCCAAGTCCCGGAGGTCTTGAAGCCGGCCGCCTCCCACACCTGGCGAAACCCCGGGATCAAGGTGTCCTTGTGCTGCTGAAGGTAGTTCATCAACTCCTGCGGCACCGGCCCCGCGTAAGCCTGATTGGCCACGGGCGAGCGATCGCGCGAGTCCCTTGGCATCCCCACTTCGTTCTCCACTTGGATGGTGATGACCGTGTGCTGCCGGCCATCCACTTCCTTGACATGCCGCATCAGGGCCGCAAAAGCGCGCGCATCGGCGTCCCGGTTCGCATCGCTGAAGGGGCTGAGCAGTTCGATGCTCCTGCCCCCTGCGACCTGGCCGCGCGGGAACCGCTCGAAGTCCTTCTTCAGCCAGTCGGGCGGGTAGCTGGACGAGCCATTCTTGTAGGAAGCGAACCACAACAGCACCAGATGCAGGTGGTGGCTTCGCGCGTCCCGGATGATGCCGTCCGGCACACGGAAGTCGAACTTCCCTTCCTGGGGTTCGATCTGCGCCCAGGAAACGCCCGCCAGGACGGTGTTTAGTTTGGCCTCGACGAGCTTGGACCATATCGGCTTCATGTACTCGCGGCTGGTGGCGCCGTTGTTGCTCAATTCTCTCGCCAGCGCCAGAAACGGCTTGCCATCCACGATCAGTTGGGTGGCGGTCCCCTGCTTGCGCAAGTGAGGGATGTCCGAAGCGGAGGCGGTTGAGGCCGGTCCGCTTTGGCCCTGGCTCGCAACGAGGGTGAGATGGCACGCGAGAGTGGCACAAAAACAGGTGCGAAATTTCATGATTGTCTCCTTCGCATTCAGCAGATGCTATTCTTGATCAGAACGGGTTATTTCACGGCCAGCCTTCAGTCGAACTTGCTTCGGAGCGCCTTGAGCTTGACCCACGACGCGTCCCAGGCCTTTTTGTCGGCGGGCGTCGCGTCCGGCTTCGCCCCGGACTGCATGAACCCGTGGCTGGCGCCCTCGAAGATGAGCGGATCGTAAAACTTGCCCGCCGCTTTCATCTTTGCCGTGGTTTCCGGAATGGTGGCGCCGACGTTCGTATCCGTCCCCGCGTAGAAACCATAGACTGGCGCCTGGATGTTGGGGATGTTCTCCGGCTCCGTGCATTTGCCGTAGAACACGAATGCCGCCGCCAGATCCCGGCGGGAGGTGGCGAAGCGGAACGCCTCGTCGCCGCCCCAGGAGAAGCCCACCACGCAGACCTTGCCGTTGCAAGCGGGGAGTTTCAGGGCGTAATCGGCCAGCGCATTGAGATCCGCCGTGACCTGGGCCAGCGGCAGCCTGCGCGCCGGGCCTAAGTTCCTTCCATCGGGAGTCTTCGTCGCCTGCCGTTCCTCGGGAGTCCGGCCTGACAGCATGTCGGGAGCAACCCCTATGTAGCCCGCCTCCGCGAACTTGTCGGCTACGTTCTCGAACCAGGGAGCATAGGCGATAACGTCGTGGAGCATGACGACCGCGGGCGACTTGCCCTGGGTCTGCGGGTAGGCGATGAACGTATCCAGGCTCCGGGAGCCGTATTTCACCTGTATTGACTCGTGCCGCCGCGGCGATTTATCCACCGCCTGCCGCGCCCAATCCTGCGCATCCAGGGACGACACGCCCAAGGCGGTCGCGGTGATGCCCAGGGCGGCTTCTTCCAGAAACCGCCTTCTTGTTATTCGTGTTAGAGTCTGCATTTCCGATGCGCTTCTGTTCCGGTTGGCCCCGAGGACTCCCGTCGCCGGGATTATTTTTTTATTCATAATGGTTTTGGAATTAAGATTATACACAGCGCCATAATTTTTTGCGGATGGCGGCGGGCAGAGGACTGCCCGCCCTACCACAGAACAAGGTAGGGCGCGCACTCCGTGCGCGCCGCGAATGCGCACTTATTTATGACGCTGTGTATGGGAGCAAGATTAGGATTAAGAACCGGAAACCGCCACCAAAAAAATCACATGCATCTTGGTCCCGCGGCAAAGCCGGCCGGCGATTCGGCGGGGGCGCCCGTTCCACACACTACCTGGCCGCGCAGCACTTCTTGTACTTCAGACCGCTGCCGCACGGGCAGGGATCGTTGCGGCCCGCCTTGACCGTCGCAGTCCGGGGCACGGGCGCTGGCTCCCGCTCCCGGGCCGCCAGTCTCGCCAGAGGCGCCCGGCTGTGCAGGAAAAAACGCTTCAATCCCGCGCAGAGGTAGTTGAGGCCCGCTTCGCCGTCCGGCGTCCGGATGAAGCGGTACTTGGGACAGCCGCCGTTGCACAGGGCCAGCGTTTCGCACTCGCGGCAGCAACGGGGCAGGGCGTCCCGCTTGGCCGCGCCGAAATCCCGTTGCGCCCGGCTGTCAAGCAGTTCGCTGAGAGGCGTCTCGCGGATGTTGCCCAGGCGGTGTTCGCGGTCCACGAAGTGGTCGCACGGGAAGAAGTCGCCGTTGTGTTCGAGAACCGGGATCTGGCCGCAGGTTTCGCGGAACACGCACAAGGAGTGCTCCAGGCCCAGGGCCGGTCTGGCGGCCTCCTCGAAAGTCTGCACCATAATCCGGCCGGCGTCCCGTTCCACCCATTCATCGAAAATCTTGCAGAGAAACGCCCCGTAGTCCTCCGCGGACGGCGTGAACCTGTCCACGCCGGCGGGGCTTTCCGGCGCTTGTGTCACGGCCGGAAGAAAGCCCAGATGCCGGCAGCCGGTCTGCCGGAAGAACCGGTAAACCGTGAGCGGGCGCTGGACGTTCAGGTTATGCACCACGCACACGATGCTGGTGAAGACCCCATGCTTGCGCAGGGTCTCCCATCCGCGCATGGCCTGCCGGTGAGTCGGCTGGCCGCCCCGGGTCACGCGGTAGGCGTCGTGCAGCTCCGCCGGGCCGTCCAGGCTGAGGCCGATGCTGAAAGCCTCCGCCGCCAGAAAGCGGCCCCACTCTTCATCGAGCAGCACGCCATTGGTCTGGATGCCGTTGCGGATGCGCCAGCCGGCGGGCTTGTGCTTGCGCTGAAGCTCGACCGCCTTGCGGAAAAATTCCACGCCCAGGGTGGTAGGCTCTCCTCCATGCCACGAAAAAGAAACCTCCGGCCCGCCCGCGGCCTCAATATGCTGGACGATGTATTCTTCCAGCAGGCTGTCCGGCATCCGCGTCGCGCCGGTCTCCGGATACAGGCTCGTCTTGTCCCGGTAGTAGCAGTACTGGCAATCGAGATTGCAGACCGCCCCGGCCGGTTTGGCAAAAATCTGAAACTGCCGGGATGGCTTGCCCGCGGCTCCTCCCGCCGGCCGCCCGCGCGGCGCGAGCCGGACTTCCAATTCAGGATTATTGTTATTGATAAGAATTTGATGTTTCGCGCGGCCCCTTTATTGACGCTGCGCGGGTGATGCGAGAATCGGTTCTTCGCTCACATTCAGGCCGGCGGCATGGTGTCAGACCGAAGGCAGACTGTCAACGGGCGGCTATTGCCGGGCAGTTTGAAATTCAATCCCGGATGATCTTCCGATGGTCTTTGGCGCAAAAATCAAGCCCGCCCGCATCTTTGACCTTTTCAGCAGCAGCATCATAACGCATTCGCCCCGCCCCCGCCCGTATGTGCGCCGGTGGCGACCGAAAATTCGTCAGGAAGAAGGCTTGCAAAAACCCTGAATTGGCCCCAAACCACCACAAAGACTGTGGTGCGCAGAGTATATGCTCCCATGCTTTGAGGAGGCATTTATATGAAAACATTTCAGAAATGGTCTTTTGTTTTGATGTTTGCCCTGGCCGGTCCTGTGCGCGCGGGGGAGGGCGGCGGCGCGGGGCATTACACCGGCACGGTGGTGGACGACAAGCGCCAGCCGGTGGCGGGGGCAACGGTGGATTGTTATCAGGATGCGTCGTCTCCGGCGGCCTACACGGCGTGGAACTTTGCGCTGAAGGAGCACGGCACAACCGACAGCAAGGGCGGCTTCAGCGTTTCCGCCGGTGACCGTGTAACCCTTGTGGTGGTGAAAAAAGAGGGCCTGGCCCCCGGTTGGAAAAGCTTCACTTCGTTTTCCGGGGAATCGAGCGCGCCCGTGGTTCTGACGACGCCCACGGCCTTGGCGGGCGTGGTGGTGGACGAAACGGGCCAGCCGGTGGCGGACGCGGAGGTTTGGGTTTCCAGGGCCATGCCGGCGCCGGAGGTTGAAGGGTTGGCCCAAGGAAACATGATTGCGGGCAAGCCGGCGCGCGACTGCTTTTCCACCCGCACCTCGGCGGATGGCGGTTTTCGGATTGCCAATTTTCCGGCGGAGTCGCAGGCCGATCTGGCGGCGCGCAAGGCCGGCACGGGCCAGCGCGTGCGCGCCTATTTCGCCGGCGCGCTGGCTTACGCTTCCGGCGAGGAGGCCCTCAAGCTGACGCTGTCGTCGCCGGGAAACATCGAAGGCAGGGTGACGGCCGGGGGAACGGGCCAGCCGCTGTCCGGCGTCAAGCTGCGCTGGCTGGGCTGGATGGGAGGACTTTCCGAACTCGACGCGCCTGAGCCGGTTTTGAGCGGCGCGGATGGCGGGTTCCGCATCGCGGACGCCGCCCCCGGAAAGGCCGCCATCAGCGCGGAGTTTCCGGGCGGGCCGGTCGCGGATTGGGTTGCGGACAATGTTGCGGTGACGGTGGCGTCCGGGGAAACGAACAAGGACGTGGAAATCCGGGCCGTGAAAGGAGGCGTGGCGGTGATCACCGTCTTGTCGCGGAAGGGGCGTCAACCAATGGCTGGCGCGAATATCTCCGCCTTCAGCCAAACCTCGCAGTCCTCTTTCACCGCGGAAACCGGGGCGGACGGGGTGGCCCGCCTGCGCCTGCCGGCCGGCGTTTGGAACATTTCAGCGGTGAAAGAAGGGTGGGACACGGGGCAGGCCTATCTCACGATTGCGGCGAACCAGACCAACCAAGAGGAGGTTGGGATCAGCCCAAGCTTGAAAATTACGGGGATCGTGCGCGATCCCGCCGGAGCGCCGGTGGCGGGAGCGATTGTCTCCCTCGGTCAGAATTTCGGCAACAACCGGGAAGTGACGACGGATGCCAACGGGCGGTACGAAATAAAGTTGCAAATGTTGAATAATTTTGCAATGGAGGGATTCGGAATGCAGGGATTCGGAATGCCGACCTATTCGCTCCTGGTCCGGAGCGTGGAGCGGAATCTGGTGGCGCAGCATGAGATTGACGAGACGACCACCAATCTGGACCTGAAACTGCAACCAGCCGTGACCCTCTCGGTGAAAGT
>JBEKIA010000225.1:0-5734 GCA_050011995.1 Verrucomicrobiota bacterium | reverse complement strand
ACAGACGCTTCTTGGCTTACTGCCGCTTCTCCGACTCGACCCAGCGGACGGCGTGGCGGATCAGTTCGGCCATGCTGCGGACCCGGAGTTTGACCTTGATGTTGGCGCGATGGACTTGGATGGTTTTGGGGCTGAGGTGCAATTGGCCGGCCAATTCCTTGGTGCCCATCCCCTGGCCAATCAATTGGAAAACCTCGAATTCGCGGTCGGTCAGGTTTTCCACCGCCGCCCGGCCCTCCGCCGGCTGGCGGCCGGAGAAGATTTCCAAAATCCTGGCCGACATTTTATCACTGACAAAGATCTGCCCGGCGGCAACCTGGCGGATGGCTTCCAGGATCTTCTTGCCGCCTTCCTGTTTCATGACGTAACCCCGGCCGCCGGCGCGCAGCACCCGCTCGGCATAAAACGATTCGTCGTGCATGGAAATGACCAGCACCAAAACGCCGGCCTCCAGCGCTTGAATGTCTTTGATCAGTTCCAGGCCGTTTCGCCCCGGCAGGGTAATGTCCGCCAGAACCAGGCTCGGTTTGAGCAGCCGGACCTTTTCCAGGGCGTCGCCCGCCTCTCCCGCTTCGCCGCAGACCGCCATGTCCGGCTGCTGGCCAATGAGTTGCGCCAGCCCTTCCCGCATCATGGGATGATCATCCACGATGAGGATTCTGGTTTGCGCCTGGGCGGTTTTTTTCCTGGGGTTCATTGGGGCGGCCGGCTCGGCGGGTTCTGGAAAGAGCAGAGGATTCTGGTCCCGCCTTCGGCCGGGGTCTGCACCCGCAACGAGGCGCCGATCATTCCCGCCCGATATTGCATGGTGCGCAAGCCCATGCCGCCGCCAGCCTGGACCGGGGAGGCAAAACCGGCGCCATTGTCGGTGACGGCCAAAACCGTTTGATCGCCGATGTTGTCAAGACGAATATCAACGGCGCTGGCCTTGCCGTGTTTGATGGCGTTGGCCACCGCTTCCTGCGCAATGCGGTAGAGATGGGTGGCGGCGGCCGGATCGGAAATCGAAACCAGGCCGCCGGTCTGGAAATGGCATTGGACGTGGAACGATTCCTGGGTGCGCGCGGCCAGTTGCTTCAGCGCCGAGACCCATCCCTCGGCTTCGAGAATAAACGGAGACAGGCCGCGGGCCAGGGAGCGGGTCTGCCCGATGACCTCGCGCACCTGGCGGGCGATCTGCTCGGCTTGGGCCGCCTGGCGCGGGTTTTTCTTCTCCAGGATTTGGGCCAGGGACTGGCTTTTCAATTCGATGCCGGCCAGGTGCTGGCAGATGCCATCGTGCAAATCCTGTCCGATGCGGCGCTGTTCCATTTCGCTGATGCGCAGGATTTCCCCTTCCAATCGCTTGCGCTCCGTCACCTCCATGGCGGCGCCGGTGATGCCGGTAATCCGGCCCTGCGCATCCCGCACCGGTTCGACTGTCAGGTCGTAAAAATGAGTCTGGCCGCCGGCCGCGCGGGAAACTTCCTGCCGCAAGCCGGTTCCCGTCAACAAAACACGCGCCTTGATCTGCCGCAGGCGGTCCGCCTCTTCGGCGGGGAACAGTTCGCCGTCGGTCTTGCCCAGCATGTCCCGGTCCATCTGCACGACCGCTTGGTTGTGAACCCAGGTATAGCGCAGATCGGTGTCCTGGTTGAAGACCATGATGGGAGAATGCTTCAAGGCAACGCGGAATCGTTCCTCGCTCCAGCGCAAGGCCTGTTCGGCGGCGGCCAATTTGCCTTCCTGCTCGATCTGCGCCAGCGCGCGCGCGGCCACCGCGGGGAGAAGCTCCAAAAAATCGGCGCCTTTGACCAGGTAATCCCGCGCGCCGCCTTTCATCATCTCGACGGCGACGCGCTCGTCGCCTTGTCCGGTAACAATCAGGAATGGGGGCAGACGATGGAGGCCGGAGAGTTGGCGGATGAGCTGGCGGGCGTCGAAGTCCTGAAGTTTCAAATCCAGCAGGAGCAAATCCGGCCGGCTGGCTTGCAACCAGGCGAGGGCCTCCGCGCCGGAAGCGGCGGTGGCGACGGAATAACCCTGGCGTTCCAGGGCCTTGGCGGCGAGGCGCAACAGGCCGCGATCATCGTCCACAAGCAGAAGGGTTGCGGCTGGAGGGTCTTGGCTCATGGGAAGTCAGGCGCGGACTTCGGGCACTTGCACCAGGGCAATGAACAAGCCGAACTGCTTGATCGCGTGGGCAAATTTCTCGTAATCCACCGGCTTGACCACGTAATTGCTGCAACCGAGGGCGTGGCAATTTTCCACTTCGCGCGGGTCATCCGTGGTGGTGAGCATGATGACCGGCATCTTCTTCAACTCCGGGTCCGCTTTGATCTGCCGGAGGACTTCCACGCCATCCACTTTGGGCATGCGGATATCGAGCAGCAGCAAGTAGGGCGCTTCGCCGGCCCGCCGCCGGGGGCCGCGGCCAAAGAGAAAATCCAGAATCTCCTGGCCGTTGGCAAACCGCTCAATCGGGTTGTGCAGGCCGGCGCGGCTGAGATTCTTTTCGATGAGGCGGACGTGACCGGGATCATCATCGGCGATCAAAACTACGACTTCTTTGGTCATGCTCCTAAACTTATGCCCTAAGGGGCGGGCAAAGAAACGAAAAAAACGCTGCCGCGCGCCGGCTCGGATTCCACCCAAATCCTGCCCTCCTGCCGTTCCAGAATTTTCTGGGCGATGGTCAGCCCCAGTCCCTCCCCTTCGGAGGCGGAGGGGTCCAATCTGTGGAAAATCTCGAACACCCTGGCCTGATGTTCCGGCGCAATGCCAATGCCGTTGTCCTGGACCGCATAGGTGGACCGGCCATTTTCGATTCTGCCGGACACTTGAATCAGCCCCGGCTGGCCGGGGCGGCGATATTTGATGGCGTTATCAATCAGATTGGAAAAGACTTGGTTGATTTGGGTGGCGTCGCCCTGGCAGTCCGGCAACAGCCCCATTTGCAGCCTGACGCCCGCTTGTTCGAGCTGAAACTCGACGGTTTGCGCGATGCCGGCCAGCGTCGCATTCATGTCCAGGCGCCGGATCGTCAGGGCCGCGCGGCCCAGCCTGGAAAAACGAAGGAAGCCGCTCAACAAGGTGTCCATCTTGACCACGCCGGCCTGGATGAATTCCATCGCTTCGGGCAGGTCCCGGCTCAGGATCATTTCCAGTTCGCGTTTCCCGCCGGCGGAAGGCTCCGCGCCGTCCATCAACTGGCGAATCCGGTCGCAGCCGCGTTTCAACTCCTGGGTGAATCCCTGGATGTTGACCAGGGGAGAACGCAAATCGTGGGAGGCGATATAGACCATGGTTTCCAATTCCTTGTTTTTCGCGGCCAGGCTTTGCGCCAATTCGGCCAGCCTGGCTTCCCCCTGTTTGCGCTCGGTAATGTCGGTCCGGATGGCAATGTATTGCGCCGGTTTTCCGTCCGCGTTGAGGAAGGGAAAGATCGTCGTATCCACCCAGTAATCACTGCCATCCCTGGCGCGATTGCGGATTTCCCCTTTCCACACCCTGCCCTGGGCGATGGTGGTCCAGAGATCGCGGAAGAATTCCTTGGGGTGAAACCGGGAGTTGATGAGGCGATGGTCCTGGCCGAGCAATTCTCGGCGGGAATACTTGGAAATCTCGCAAAACTTGTCGTTGACATAAGTAATGCGCCCGCGCGCATCGGTGATGGCCACGATGGAATGCGCATCCAGCGCCGATTTCAGGTCGCGCAGTTCCCGGACCGGCTCCGTCGGTTCCCCGGAGCGCGGGCCATCGCCGGCGCGACCGGGCGAACAAGGCCCGGCCTCCAAAGCCTTGAGCCGGCTCGCCAACTGGGCTTTGGTCATTGGGGAATAATCGTCCGTGTTCGCCGAGTCAAGCCGGGGCCAGTTGGCCGCGGTAATCGGTGGGCGACTGCCCGGTGATTTTCTTGAAGACGCGATTAAAATGCGTCAGGGATTGGAACCCGACTTCGTAAGCGATTTCGCTGATGCGCAGATTGGGATTGAGGAGAAGATTGCGGGCCTTTTCCACGCGAACGCGCGAGACGTATTCGGTGAAGTTCAAGCCGGTCGTTTTCTTGAACATCTTGCAAAAGTGGAAGACGCTGGTGTTGACCGCCTTGGCCACCTGGCCCAGGCAAAGATCCTCCGCCTGATTCTCCACAATGAATTCCTTGGCCCGCCGGATGACCGGCGATTCGTTGTTTTCACGGTGAACAACGATCCGGTTGCTCATCACCGATATGTGCTCGGCGAAGATGCTGAGGAGTTTGACCATAGCCTCGTATTGTTTGGACGACAACACCCGGGTTGCGGAATAGACGCTTTGGAGCCGTTCCCGGCTCACGGGCAGGCCCCATTCGGCGAGGAGCTTGGACGCGCGCTCGATTTGGGGGGGAGCGGCCTTTTTCCGCAGCACCTGGCCGGTTTGGAGAAAGCCGATCAACTGCTCGCCCAGACGGACCGGCACGGCGGTATCCACCAATCCCATCTGGCAGGTCACCGTCGCAGGCTCAAACCGGGCGCTGTCCGACAATTGTTGCTGCATCTGCAGGCAGGTCGCGCAAGAACGGCTTTTTTCGGCCAGCATGGCGCACAAGGGATGTTCGTGCCGCTTGCCGTGGTGCGGCAACTGCCACGATTCGACCGGGCGCAACGAGACGGGCAAGCCGGTGGTTTCGCTGAAGGCCTTCTCGTAATCCTGAAAGATCTTCGAGTTCATCAGGCTCTCGATCAAGCCCTTGTTGTCGTGGCGGTTCATCTGCTTCTCCCCGTTGGGCTGCACAAAACTTGTCATCATGGGAGCAAATTAGCACCACCCCGGCCCGCTGACAATCAGGATTCCTGCCAGACACGTTATGTGAGAATGAACTAGAAGGTCTAAGGATATTCCCTAGACATCGGGGTGTCCCCCGGTCCGCGGTCAAAAGACTTCCGCCCGCAATCCCGTTTCCGCTTTGATCCGCTGGCTGATGTGGGAAAGCGTTTTCAGGGGCAGGTGCCCGCAATCCGGATGCGCTATGGGCCGGGTCGCCGAATAGATTTGCACCAGCGAGATGCGCGCCCCGCTTTGCCGGAGATCGTTCAAACGGAGAATATACTCGTCAATCTCTTCCGGGGGCGGTTCCTCGCCCAGGACCCGCGGGAATAAACTCTGGATGACGACGGGCCGCTGCCGCGCCACCAGCAGGATGTTCTCGATGACCTTTTCCAGCGGCACTTCACTGCGGTTGACGCGGTCCATGTACTCCTGCGTGCCGGCGTCCAGCTTGATCCAGATTTCATCCTCGTGCGTAAAGTATTGCAAGCTGTCCTGCACCGGCCGCAAATCCAGTCCGGTCCCGTTGGTAATCAGGGCCAGTTTGAAAAACGAATGGGGACTGCGCGCCCGCACATGGACCACGACCTGGACCGCTTCGGCGAAATTGGGGCACAGGGTCGGTTCGCCGTCGCCGCTCAACGCCACATGGCGCAGTTGCAGCAATTCGTCACTCAACTCGCGGTAGGCCGCGTGCTCCCGTATCCGGCCCGACCGCACCAGGGACAATGTCTTTTCCAATTCCTCCGCCATCACCCCGACATCCAATTCCCGCTCCAGGGCGGGCAATTTCCGGTTGACCTCGCAATACAGGCAGTCAAAATTGCAGAACCTGTCCGGGTTCATATTGATGCCGATGGACAGGCCCCGCGCCCGCGGCGAAACGACCGTATAGACAAAGCGGTTGTCCAGAAAATTGCGCGGACAGCCGAAAGCGGTTGCGGCCGGG